>DATNML010000031.1:0-7602 GCA_035602315.1 Candidatus Dormiibacterota bacterium | reverse complement strand
CGCCGTGACCGGGATGATCACCTCCGGCTCCGTGATCCCTTTCTCGGCGCGGCCGCGGTCGCGGTAGACGAGCATCGGGTTGATGAGGCTCTCGGTGCCGCCGAATGTGACGACGCCACATGCCTCGTCCGCATTCAGCATCGACGCGGTCATGGCGACGATCTCAGCCTCCAGCTTGGTCGCGCTGGGATACATGTCGCGCTGCAGCACGTTGGCGTGCGCGAACAGGCGGAAGGCTTCGGTTAGGAACGCGTAGTGGTCGTGCCCGCCGTGATAGATCGAGCCCGACACGTGGCCGAGGTCGCCGATGCGGTCCTCTTCTCCGGCCATCGTCGCGAGTTCGTCGAGGATGCTTTTTCGTCCCCTGCCATCCGGCGGGAGCCGCTGATACGTCTTGAAGCGCGCGCGATACGGATAGAAGTCGATGAGCGGTCCGCTGTCGTCGTCACTCATGCCCGGGCCAGCTTAGCTATTTGGCGCCGGTCACTCCGCCATCGACGACCAGGCCCGACGCCATGACGAACCTCGATTCGTCCGACGCCAGGTAGAGGGCCGCGTACGCGACGTCCTCCGGCTTCCCCAGCTCGCTGGTCAGCTGCCGCTTGCGAATCGAGGCGTAACCCTCCTCGGGATCTTTGTAAGACTCCTTGATGTAGCGCTCGACGAAAGGCGTGAGGATCGTACCGGGCAGCAGCGCGTTGACCCGGATCCCATGCTGAGCGAGGTCGACCTGCATCGACTTCGTCATCGAGAGCACCGCGCCTTTGGAGGCGGCATAGGAGACGCGCCGGGCCAGCCCGATCTCGGCGATGCAGGACGACATGTTGATGATCGACCCAGAGCGCTGCTTGATCATCTGTGGGACCGTCGCCCGGCTCATCAGGAACAACCCCCGGACGTTGACATTCATCACGCGATCGAAAAGGTCGGGCGTGGTCTCCAGGACGTCACCCACGCCGCTGATCCCCGCATTGTTGAACAGCACGTCGATGCGCTTGAACCGTTTCACCACGCGCCGGACGAGCGCCACGGTATCCGCCTCATCGGTGACGTCCACCTGCTCGGCGGCCGCGTCGCCGCCCGACTTGTGGATCGCGGCCACAGTCGCTTTGGCCGCCTTTGCATCGATGTCAGCGACCACGACCAGGGCGCCCTCTTTCGCGAAGAGCCGCGCGCTCGCCTGGCCGATGCCAGAACCCGCGCCCGTGATGAGGCAGACCTTACCTTTTAGTCTGCTCGGATTGCTTGCCAACTGGCTACGCCCGCTCAGTGCCGATGAGCTTCGCGAGGCCGAGCGCGATGAGGATGATGGCGCCGTCCACGGCGTCGATCCACGTCGAGCTGATCTGGGACAGGGTGAGGATGTTCGTCACCAGGGACAGCAGTATCACGCCGGTGAGCGCGCCCACCATCCGGCCCCGGCCTCCGTCGAGCGAGATGCCTCCGATGACCGCGGCGGCGAAAACCCCGAAGATGAGGTTCGAGCCCTGACCGGCGGTCACGGCGGTCACCCGGCCCGCCTGCATCAGCCCACCCACCGCCGCCAGCACGCTCGCGACCATGAAGACGCCGATCCGGATCCGGTCGACCTGGATCCCTGCCGCGCGCGCCGCTTCGAGGTTGCCGCCGATCGCGTACATGGCGCGCCCGATTCGGTGATAGCGGAGGAACAGGGCGGCCGCGGCAAAGGTGACGACCGTGATCCAGACCGCGACGGGGATGCCGAACCATGACTCGGAGCCGATGTAGATAAAGACTTCGGGCAGGGCGTAGACCGTCTGACCCCCGAGCCAGCCGAGCTGGAGCCCGGTCAGGAGGATGCTCATCGCCAGCGTGAAGATGAAGGCGTTGAAGTTCGCCTTGATGACCAGCATGCCGTTGAACGTGCCAACGACCAGGCCTACGAGCAAGACGATGACGAGGCCAAGCCACGGACTCAACTCCAGCCCAAGCCCAGAGCTCGATTTGGGCGCGATCAGCCAGGCCCCGAGCAAGGCAGCGAGACCGAAGGTGCCCTGCAGCGAGATGTCGAACTTGCCGGTCAGCAGGATCAGGGACTCGGCCACGACGACCATGCCCAGCGCAGCACCGCCCTCGGCGACGTTGATCAAGTTGGAGGCGGTGAAAAAGACCGGGTTCACGATCGCGCCCGCGATCAACAGCACCACGATGACGGGCACGAGCGTGAGCTCCCGGAAGAAGTTGAGCACGAGGACCCGAATGCCGCGACGTGCCATCGGCCGGGCTGTGGCGGGCGGACGCTCGACCGTGGTTTCAGCCATTGGTTCCCTCATCAAACCGCGACATCGAGGCCTTCCACCGCGGCGATGAGGCGCTGCCGGTCCCATGGCGGTTGATCGAACTCGGCGGCGATTCTACCTCGCACCATGACCACCAACCTGGTGCAGATGCGAAGGTCTTCGAAGTCGTCCGAGACCAGGAGGATCGCGACGCCCTGATCGCGGGCGTGCCCTAGCGCATCGAGCAGCGCCTCTTTCGAGGCGACGTCGACGCCCACGGTTGGGTTGACGGCGACCAGCAGCGACGGATCCGGCGCGAGTGCGCGACCGACGACGACCTTCTGCTGGTTTCCACCGCTGAGGCTGGACACCGGCTGCGCCAGGCTCTGCGCGACGATCTGCAGTTTCTCGACCATGCTCTTTGCGATGGCATCGCGCTTGCTGAACGAGACGATGCCGAAGCTGCGCGCGAACCTGTCGAACACCGCGAGGGTCAGGTTCTCCGCGACGCCGAGCTGTGGCGCGAACCCGCGGGCGTGCCGGTCCTGCGGCACGTAGCCGACACCGCGGCGGAGTGCGGCGTCGACTTTGCCGGGACGCGCGCTTGCGCCGTTGATGGAAACCGCTCCTGAGCGGGGCTTGACCAGGCCGACGATCGCGTCCGCGACCGTGGCGGTGCCTGAACCGTCCAACCCCACAAGCCCGACACACTCCCCTGCCCTCACGGAGAGGCTCACGTCAGCCACAGATCCCGCGCGCGAAAGCACGCTCAGGTGATCGACTTGGAGGCGGCTCACGCCCTGGGCGCCGGTTTTCTCAACGGCCTCGATCTCGGTCGCACGTTTCGGCGGCCCGGTGCCGACCATGGCCGCCACGAGATTCCCCTGGGGAACGTCTCGCACTCCGCCGCTGAGCACCAGCTCACCATCGCGAAGCACGCTGACTCGATCGCAGATCTCGTAGATCTCCTCCAGGTGGTGGGAGATGTACAGCACGCCCACGCCGCCCTCACGCAGCCTCCGGACGCGCTCGAACAGCCTCTCCACCGCTGCTTTCTCGAGCGACGCCGTGGGTTCGTCCAGGATCAGGAAGCGAGCTCCGATCGACAGCGCCCGCGCGATCTCGACCACCTGGCGCTGTTCGACTGTCAGCCGGGCCGCCTCCTGGTCGACGTCCAGATCGAATCCCCAATCGAGCATCAGGTCTCGCGCCCTGGCCCGCATCGCGCGCCAGTTGACAAGCGAGCTCCGGCCGGCCGTGGGCCGGTTGAGGAAAACGTTTTCGGCCACGGTCAGGGGTGGCACCACCATCGACCGCTGGTAGACACAGGCCACTTTTGTGAGCCAGGCACCGCGATCGGTGAGGCTCGGCGCCGGTTGGCCCGCGAGCCTGATGGAGCCGCGATCCGGCCGGCTGAGGCCCGTCAGCAGCGAGACAAGCGTGGACTTCCCGGCGCCGTTGCGGCCGACCAGGCCATGACACTCGCCTGGTCGCACGTCCAACGCGACGTCGACCAGCGCCCTCGTCTCGCCGAATGACTTGGAGACATGGTCGGCCTCGCCCACCGGGGCCGGATCCGCAACCGGCCCGGTGGACGAGCTCCGTTCCATCGAAAAGTGATTTTCTACCTCTTGATTACTTGGTGTTGCACCACAGACTCGTGCTGTTCACCTGGGTCGAGCCGTTGTCGCCCGCCAGGGTCACCAGCGGAGCGGCGAGGCCGTCCTCGAGGTTGCCAGCGACTGTCTGGTACATGCTCTGGTGGTCAGTGGTCGCGCCGGCCGTGTACTTGGTGCCAGCGATCGCCTGCTGCGCGTAATAGATGGCGTAGTAGGCGTACTTGTCAGCGGGCTGGTCGATCGTCGCTGCCAGCGAACCGGCTCGGATCAGGTCGCATTCGTGCGGCGAGCCGTCGTTGCCGACCAGCAAGACCGTCTTGTTCTTCTGCTTCTCAGCGGCGAGGATTCCGTCCTCGGGCACGCTCCAGTGCACGTAGATCCCGCGCAGGTCGGAGATCGCTGTCAACGCAGTCGTTGCGTTCTGGACGGCAGGGTCTGTGCCCCAGTCCTTGGTCTGGTAGGACTTGACCGTGAAGTTGGGGTACTTGGACGAGATAATTTGCGTACAGCCCGCTGCTCGATCCCGTGCGTTGAGCGAGGTGAGGTCGCCTTCCACCATGGCGATGGTGCCCGGAGTGGTGGCGTGCGAGGCGATGTATTCACATGACTTCTGGCCGTACTGGGTGTTGTCTGCGCGCACGATCATGTAGACGCTTCCCTGGTCCGGCGCCACGTCGACGGTGACGACAGGCACGTGCATGCTCGCGGCGTAATCCAGCGCCGGCTTGATCGCCGAGCTGTCAGCGGGGTTGATGATCAATGCCTTGACGCCCTGGGCGATGAGCGACTTGACGTCGGTGATCTGCTGCGCCACCTCGTTCCCGTTGGCCTCCACGTTGGCCACCAGCGGTGTCGTCAGGTTGGCGTTCAGCGTCCCCTTGTACTGGTCCTCGTACTTGAGATAGTTGGCCCAGAACCCCGGCAGGTTATAGGTCAGAACGACTCCGATCTTTGGGCTCGCCGTGGTTCCCCCGGACGAGCTGCTGCCGCCGCAGGCGAGCGCGAAAACGGCGACCCCCGCCAGCGCCCCCGTGGCTCGAATCCGCCTACTGAACTGAGCTTTCACGATTGTCCTCCTCAATACGCTTCCCCGGTTTTCGTGTGAATAGTCCGATGTTTGCGCTTCACGCGCACCTTAGTTTGTACCCGCCGTGCTGTCAAGTGCCCATTCGCGTACCCTCAGCCATCGGATGTTCGCCCGATCTCCACGCGCCCCCCGCTGGGTACGAGAACCGATCCAGCGAGCTCGGTTTGATCTCGGCGCTGTAGCCGGGAGCGCTCGGGGCCAGGTAGCGGGCGTTCTTCACGCGGGCCGGGTGAACGAAGTGCTCGTGCAGGTGATCCACGAACTCGCACGTGCGGTTTTCCAGCGATCCGCCGACCGCGATGAAGTCGAAGATCGCCAGGTGCTGGACGTACTCGCAGAGCCCGACACCTCCCGCGTGCGGACAGACGGGGATCCCAAACTTGGCCGCCAGCAGCAGCACGGCCAGCACCTCGTTGACTCCCCCCAGCCGGCAGCTGTCGACCTGGCAGAAGTCGATCGCCTCCGCCTGCATCAGCTGCTTGAACATGACGCGGTTCTGGACGTGCTCGCCGGTGGCGATGCCGATCGGCTTGACCGATTCGCGGATCCGGCGGTGGCCCAGGATGTCGTCCGGGCTGGTGGGCTCTTCGATCCACCACGGGTTGACCTCGGCGAGCGCCTGGATGGCGCGAATCGCCTGGTCGATGCCCCAGACCTGGTTGGCGTCGAGCATCAGCCGGCGGTCGGGCCCGATGGCCTGGCGCAGCAACCGCGCACGCCGCAGGTCAGACTCGATATCGGCTCCGACCTTGAGCTTGAGATGGGTGAAACCGGCGGCCATGGCTTCGCCGGCGAGCTTGCGGATCTTGTCGTCGGAGTAGCCCATCCAGCCCGCCGACGTGGTGTAGGCGGGGTAGCCGTCACTCAGCATCTCGCGCTCGCGATTCGCGCGAGTGGGCGCAAGCCGGCGCAGGATGTCGATCGCCTCGGCGGGAGGCAGCGCGTCGTCGATGTAGCGGAAATCGATGCACGCGACGAGCTGCTCCGGTGTCATGTCCGCGAGCAGCTTCCAGAGCGGCTTGCCCTCGAGCTTGGCGTACAGATCCCACACGGCGTTGACCAGCGCCGCTGTGGCCAGGTGGACGACGCCCTTCTCTGGTCCGAGCCATCGCAGCTGGCTGTCCGCCACCAGCGCTCGCCAGAAGCCTGCCATGTCGGCGGCGATCTCCTCCAGCGTGAGGCCGACGACGTGGCCGGACAGCAGCTCGATCGCCGCCACGCAGAGCTCGGTGCCTCGTCCGATCGTGAACGTGAGGCCGTGGCCCGCCAGGCCGGACGGGTGGTCGGTGTGGAGCACGACGTAGGCCGCCGAGTAATCCGGATCCGGGTTCATGGCATCCGACCCGTCCAGCGTCTGCGAGGTCGGAAACCTGATGTCCCGCGCGGTCGCCCGCAGAATCCTCGTGCCCACCTGGGTTCTGAGTTATATGTTAAAGCTCCGATGTTTGTCAATCATCGGTTCCCGCCGGGCCCGGTGGTCCGGGTGGCTGGAGGGGTCTAACGTCGGACCTCTTGGCAGAACGGTCGAGTTGTTGGACAATCCCTTCGACATGCTTGCTCCTCCCACCCCCTCCCTGACCCTCCCCCTCAAGGGGGAGGGAAGATGACCGCACGGCGAGGCCCGCGCGCCCCCAGCGTGACGCGCCCGCGCAGCGTGACAGAGGACGCGATCGACAAGATCCGCGAGCTCATCGTTTCGGGCAGCTGGGGGCCGGGCGACCGCCTGCCCAAGGAGAGCGAGCTCGCGGCCCAGCTCGGGCTGTCGCGTAACTCGCTTCGCGAGGCGGTTCGTGCGCTGTCCCAGCTGCGTGTGCTCGAGGTGCGCCAGGGCGATGGGACCTACGTCAGCAGCCTCGAGCCCGACCTCCTCCTCGAGAGCACCGGCTTCATCAGCCACCTGCTGCTCGGCGACACCGCCCTTGACCTCTACGAGGTGCGCCGGATCCTGGAGGCCGCCGCGGCATCACTGGCGGCGGCCCGCATCGACGACGAAGGCAAGCTCGAGCTCGGCCGAAGCCTCGAGCGCATGCGCCAGGCGCAAGGAGTCGAGGAGCTGGTCGAGGCCGACGTCGCGTTTCACGCCGTGATCGCCAAGGCCGCCGGCAACACGGTCCTCACCTCCCTGCTGGCGAGCCTCTCCACGCGCACCATGCGCGTGCGCCTCTGGCACGGCCGCGCTGCCGACGACGCGCTGGACGAGACTCGCGAGGAGCACCGGCGCATCTACGAGGCGATCGTCGAAGGAGATCCCGAGCTGGCGCGCGCCACCGCCACGGCGCACATCGCGAGCGGCGAGCGCTGGCTGCGGGCTCAGCTGGCCACGGCTCAGACGGCGCAGGCGGCGGCCGGATGAACATCGAGCTCTGAAAGCAACAGAACGCGTCACGCTCGGGCGCACCACACTCTCCGTGACCAGGCTCGGCCTGGGCGCGGCGCCGCTGGCGGGCCTTTTTGAAGAGGTGCCTGAGGACCGGGCGCTCGCGGTGGTCGAGCGAGCCTGGGAGGCCGGCATCCGCTTTTACGACGTGGCCCCTCTCTACGGGCATGGGCTCGGGGAGATTCGCATGGGAAAGGTGCTCAGGCATAAGCCCCGTGAGGAGTTCACTCTCGCGAGCAAGGTCGGAAGGCTGCTGCGAGCGGGCGCGCCACCCGAGCC
>DATNML010000030.1:0-4151 GCA_035602315.1 Candidatus Dormiibacterota bacterium | reverse complement strand
GTCGTGGACGTCGCCTTTGACGGTCGCGAGGACGAGCTTGCCGCGAAGGCGCCTGTCTCCCGAGGCTTCCTTCTCCGCCTGCATGAAGGGCTCGAGGTAGGCGACCGCGCGCTTCATCGCGCGCGCACTCTTGACGACCTGCGGCAGGAACATCTTGCCGGCGCCGAACAGGTCTCCGACGACCTTCATGCCGTCCATCAGCGGTCCCTCGATGACGAGCAGCCCCTGCTTGTACTTCTGGCGGGCCTCCTCGGCGTCGGCCTCGATGAACTCGACCTCTCCGTGCAGCACGGCGTACGCAAGGCGCTCTTCCACGGTGCCCTCTCGCCACGTGAGATCTTTCTCTCGCTTGGTGCCTGCGCCGGAGATGGACTTCGCGAACTCGACCATGCGTTCGGTCGCGTCCGGCCGGCGGTCGAAGATGATGTCCTCGACCATCTCGAGCAGGTCCTTCGGGATGTCCTCGTAGACGACGAGCTGTCCGGCGTTGACGATGCCCATGTCCAGGCCCGCGCGGATCGCGTGGTAGAGAAAAGCGGAGTGGATCGCCTCGCGGACGCGGTCGTTGCCGCGGAAGGAGAAGCTCAGGTTAGAGACGCCGCCTGAGACGCGCACCCTGGGGAATCGCTTCTTGATCTCACGAGTCGCGTCGATGAAATTCTTGGCGTAGCCCGAGTGCTCCTCGATGCCGGTCGCGATGGGCAGGATGTTGGGGTCGAAGATGATGTCCTCCGGCTGGAAGCCGGCCTTCTCGGTAAGGAGCTGGTATGCGCGGCTGCAGATCGACACCTTGCGCTCGAACGTGTCCGCCTGGCCGACCTCGTCGAACGCCATCACCACGGCGGCCGCACCGTACTCACGCACCTTCCGGGCCTGCTCCAGGAATGCCTCCTCGCCCCCCTTGAGGCTGATGGAGTTGCACACGCCCTTGCCCTGCACGCACTTCAGTCCGGCCTCGAGCACCGTCCACTTGGAGCTGTCGACCATGATCGGAACCCGGGCGATCTCGGGCTCAGTGGCGATGAGGTTGAGAAAGCGGACCATCGCCTCTTCGGAGTCGAGGAGGTCCGCGTCCATGTTCACGTCGAGGAGGTTGGCGCCGCCACGGACCTGGTCGAGTGCGACCTGCACGGCACCGGTGAAGTCGCCGCCTTCGATCAGGCGGCGGAAACGAATCGAGCCGGTGACGTTGGTGCGCTCACCGACCACCACGAAGCCGGAGTCGGGCCCGATCTCGAAAGGCTCGAGGCCGCTGAACTGCGTGCGGGCGACGCGCGGCGGGACCTCGCGCGGGGTGATGCCTTCGAGGGCCTGGCGAATCTGCCGGATGTGCTCGGGCCCGGTACCGCAGCACCCGCCCGCGGCGTTCAGATAGCCGGCCTCAGCGAACTCCCTGAGCAGGCGGCTCGTGGTCGGCGGCTCCTCGTCGTAGCCGCCGAAGGCGTTCGGCAGGCCGGCGTTGGGGTAGCACGTCACGTATATGGGCGCGACGCGTGAGAGCGCCGCGATGTAGGGCCGCATCTCGGTCGCGCCGAGCGAGCAGTTGATGCCGGCGGCGAAAGGCTCCGCGTGCTCGACCGAGGTCCAGAACGCCTCGACCGTCTGGCCTGACAAATTCCGACCGCTCCGGTCGACGATTGTCACCGACACGAAGAGCGGCAGCTCCGGCGCCACCTCCTTCACCGCGGCGATCGCGGCTTTGCCGTTGAGCGTGTCGAACACGGTCTCGATGAGGAGGAAGTCAACGCCGCCCTCGCGCAGAGCGCGCGCCGCCTCCGCGTATCCGTCCTTCAGCTGGTCGAACGTGACCTCGCGGTAGGACGGGTCGTCGACGCGAGGAGAAAGGGAGAGGGTGACGTTGGTCGGCCCCAGCGAGCCGGCGACGAAGCGGTTGTCGTACGCGTCCGCCGCCTTGCGCGCGAGGCGGGCCCCTTCGAGGTTCATCTCGTAGGCGAGGTCTTCGAGCCCGTAGTCGGCCTGCGACACCCGCGTCGCGGTGAAGGTGTTGGTGGTGACGATGTCGGCGCCTGCCTCCAGGTAATCGCGATGCACCTGCGTGACGAGGCCCGGCTGCGTCAGGCAGAGGACGTCGCTGTTGTTCCGGAGTGGCTTCGGGTGATTGCGAAAACGCTCGCCCCGGAACTCCTCGTCGCTGAGGCCTTTGTGCTGCAGCATCACGCCCATGGACCCGTCGAAGATCGCGATCCGCTGCTTGAACAGCTGATCCAGGCGCTCTCGGGTCGACAGCTTTACGGCCATGGTGACCCTAAAGAGTACGAAACGGCCGCCTTCAGTCTCCGACCGGGCTCCAGACCACGAAGCGGCCGTCGTCGTACAGGAGCCGCCGTCCGCTGTTCGGCAGCTGGTCGAGGGCGGCCTGGCGCTTGACCGGGTCGGTCGGGCCGCTGAGGTACGGCTGGTCGTCGATGACCACGTAGGAGTTGTTGTCGAGGCTGTCCGGGAAGTCGTTGATGGTGTGACGGTTGGCGAGCCAGACCGCCAGGCCGTCGTCGGCGTTCACCGGTGCGCCGGCCGGGATGACCTCGGCGGCTTTGTTGAGCTCCGCGACCAGGTTCGGCCGTGAGTAGAGGCTCGGATCGCCGCCCAGCGCCGGCGGAAAGCGTCCCGTGCCCCACCCGAGAATCAACGCGGGCAGGATGGCGAGCAGGGCGGTGGCCGGCCGGATCGAACGCATCTCCAGGAACTTCCGCGCGCCGACGCCGCCGGCGACGATCAGGGGGAAGAGCGTGAGCAGCACGTAGTGAAGGTGCAGCACGTTCTGCGGGGTGTGACCGCTGAGCACGTTGGCGAGGTACGGCGGGATCACGAGCAGCAGCCAGCGCGGAGCAAGCAGGGGCAGCGCGAACATGCCGGCGATGACGGCGGCGATGACCAGGACTGCGCTCGGCCGGAAGATCGTGCCGAGGACCGTATCCAGGGTGGCGGGCATCGTGGGATCCAGGCCGATCAGCCAGCGGTAGTAGACGAAGTCGGTGTAGCCGCCGTTGCGGAAATGCTGCTGCACGACCCCGGTGCCGATGAGGAACCAGGCGGCGGCGAGGTAGACGATGAACCGCCATTGCTTGCGGATCTCGGGCGCTCCGTACACGCGCATCAGCAGCCCGATCACGCCGACCGTGTAGACCTGGTCCTCCTTGCACGTGAGCACCAGCACGCACAGGACCCACATCGCCACGCGATGGCCTCGGAGCCCGGCCCACGCGGCGAGCAGAGCGAACGCGAGCGCCATGTTCTCCGGGTGGAAGAAGTCGCGCGCGGCCTCCTGGATGGCGGCCCAAAAGGGGATGGGTGCCGATAGCGCCACCGCGAGCCACGGCGATGCGGGGCGGTCGGCGGGCAGGAGCGCGCGGAAGAAGAGATAGGCGGCGGGGGCGGTCGCGGCGAGACCGGCGGAGGAAAAGATGAGGAGCACTGCGGGGCTGGCCCACACGGTTTCGACCGCGGCCAGGGCCACGAAGATGAGTTCGAAATGGATGCCGAGGAAGTTGGCATGCGCGAAGCTCGAGTAGAAGCCCTGCCCGACCGAGATGTTCCAGATCACCTGCTGGTCGTAGGCGAGGTCCCACGCTGAGCCGGTCATGCCGTAGACGCGCGAGAGCTCGCCCTGCAGGGTCCAGGCGAATGCGACGGCGGCCGCCACCAGCGGCACGGTCGGAAAGATCCACCAGGCCACGGGCCGCGGCTCGTCGCGGTCGTTCTCGGCGACGCGAATGGCCTCGACGCTCATCGACGTTCGAGCTTAAGCGATGAGTTAAGGCCCTTGCGGCGCGGCCCTACAATCCTGAAGAGATGGCCGCTTCGACAAGGCATCCCGTCGCCGTCGCGCCGCGACTTTCGGTGATCGTGCTGGTTTACAACGAGATCGAGAGCATCCCGTCGCTTCACGAGGAGCTCATGGGCGTGCTCAAGGCGATCGACATCCCGTACGAGGTTCTGTACATCGACGACGGCAGCCGCGACGGAAGCACCGAGCGGCTGGGGCAGCTGGCCGCGCGCGACCGCCACGTGAGGGTGGTGAGCTTCCGGCGCAACTTCGGCCAGACCGCTGCCGTGCAGGCGGGGATCGACCACAGCCGCGGCGACATCCTGATCTTCATGGATGGCGACCTGCAGAACGACCCGCACGACAT
>DATNML010000029.1:0-3000 GCA_035602315.1 Candidatus Dormiibacterota bacterium | reverse complement strand
TTCTCAGTATGTGCGTTTGATCACGTCGCGTTCCATCTGCGCGACCGCCCGCGAGACCGTCTCATGAACGGGGGATTTCGCGACCCGCAGAGCCCACTCCAGCTGGCGCAGCAGCGAGTAGAGGCCCTTCATCGCCTTGATCGCGTCACCGATGTCGATGTTGGAAGGCAGCGGAATCTTGTCGAGCGACTCGCCAGTCGCCCAGCGGTATGCGAAGTCGATGTAGTCGTGCGACGGCGTGCGCAGATTTGGCTCATCGAGGTCGTTCTCCAGGTCGGCAAATCGGAAGTAGAGCGAGCGGATCAGGCGCGCGGTCTGCGCGATCGCCGGGGTCGGGTAGCGGCGCGGGCCGCGGGCCTCGCGGTTGCGGCCGCGTTCCCGGTCCTCCGCCGCGAGCATCACCAGCACCGCGCACAGCTCTTCCGGGGTCAGGCCCTCGAGCCACCCGAGCCACACTGCTTCGGTCACCAGGATCGTGTTCTCGCCGTACACGCGCGCGGCGAACAGGCCTTTGTCGGTCGGCCGGTCGCGGGCGAGAAACCCCGTCTCGGTCAGGATCTTGCAGAGCCGGCGAAGCTTGCGGGCGTACTCGTCCATCTGTCCGGTGACCTCGCGTTGACCCGCGTCGAGCTCCTTCTGGAGAGTGCGAATCTCTGCATACCGCTGAAGGAGCTCGCCAAAGCGCGGCGAGCGCACGACCTTCAGCTTGTGCTGGCGCTCCAGGAGGCCCTTCGCCTCGACCTCGAGGCGCTGGATCATCCGCCCTGCCGGAGTGATGGCTCGGGTGTGTCTGGTGCCGCGGCGTCCTCGCCGCTCTGCAGCGCCCTCCCGGCGCAGCCGTTTGAGCTCGATCCGGATCGCGCGCCGCCGGTCCTCGAGCTTGAAGTACTGGGCGACGTCCTCGATCGAGACCTCCGGGTCGTCCCACATCTGGCGGATGTCCGCGAGCTGGACGCGGACATTGGCCAGGCGCTCCTTTGTCTGCTCGGCGGCGAGCCTTTTCTGGAACTGGCCGAACGAACGCTGCATCAGGGCCTCGGCCTCCTCTGGCGTGTAGACGCGCAGGAGGTTGAGGGCCATGTTGTAGCTGGGCAGGAACTTGGACTCGACGACGAGGGTCGGTCCCATCGCCACCTCGTAAATCGTGCCGACCTCCACGTCCGCCTCTTTGAGGATCACGCCGTGGCCGATCACATCGATGCCGCGGCGCCCGGCGCGTCCCATCAGCTGCGTCAGCTCGCCTGTCGTGAGGTTGGAGAAGTTGACCCCGTCGAACTTTGTGAATGACGACACCACGACTCCTCGGGCCGGCATGTTGATGCCTAGGGACAGCGTCTCGGTCGCGAACACGACCTTGATCAGGCCACGCTGGAAGAGCTCCTCGACCATCTCCTTGTGGTACGGCAGCAGGCCCGCATGGTGCTCGGCGAGACCCCGGCGAAGCAGCCGGGCGTCGATCATGCGGCGGAACAGGGCTTCCTCGTCGTGATCCTTCAAGCCTTGCAAGCGCTCCGCAGCTACGCGGTCGATGGCCTCCTTCTCTGCGGCCGTGGTCAGGTCGATCTCGTGATAGGAACAGCGCTGCAGCGCCTCGCGGCAGCCACGTCGCGAGAAGATGAAGTAGATCGCCGGCAGCATGTCGAGGCTGCGCAGCTCGGGGACGACGTGAAGCAGGTCATTCGACGGCAGCGAGCGGTATCCGCCGACGCGGTAAGAGGCCTCCTCTTCCTGTGCAGCTTTGCTCCACGTTCGCTGGTCGATCCCGCCGTCGCCCTTGAATAGAGGCAGGAACCGGTTGTTGATCGCCAGCCACATCTTCAGCTCGACCGGCCGGACGTCGTGGAAGACCGTCTCCATCCCGCCGCGGTTCTCGGCCATCCAGTCGGCGATCTCTTGGTAGTTGCCGATGGTCGCCGAGAGACCGACGAGCTTGATCGTCTTGGGGGCCTGGATGACGATCTCCTCCCAGACTGACCCGCGGGGAAAGTCGTCGATGTAGTGAACCTCGTCGAGGACGACATAGCGGACGAGGTCCAGGCGATTGGGATCCTCGTAGATCAGGTTGCGCAGGATCTCGGTCGTCATCACGACGATTGGCGCTTCGTCGTTGATCGTGTTCTCGCCGGTGACGAGGCCAACGTTCGATTCGCCGTACTGGCGCACGAAGTCGTGGTACTTCTGGTTGCTCAGCGCCTTCAGCGGCGTGGTGTAGAGCAGTTTCTCGCCGTCCTGCAGCGCTCGGAAGATCGCGTACTCGGCCACCATCGTTTTTCCGCTCGAAGTCGGCGCGCTGACCAGCACGCCCCCCTGCCCTCGTTCCAGCTTCTCGATCGCCTCGCGTTGGAACCCATCGAGCTTGAAGGGCAGCCCCGCTTCAAACGTATCGACCAGCGATTCGACCGCTTTCAAAGCCTGACCAGCTCAGTTGACACGTCGGTGATGCGCGCGCCGTCGCTGTGTGACTCGATGAACCTCAGGACGGAGGCGAGCACCTCGTCGGCGTGGCGGCCATCTCCGCTGACGGTCGCAATGGCGAGCTCCGCGAGCTGCCAGCGGTCGAGCTCGCCGACTTCCGCGGCCGAAACCTTCAGCTGCTGACGCACGCGGCGTAGCAGACCGCTGACAATCATTCGCTTCGACTTGAGTGAACCGCTTTCGGGCAGATGCAGCACGACACGCATTAGCCCGACGGTCAAGGGGGCAGACATCTATCAGCTAGATTAGGTCGGTGAAGACCGGGGCATCCGAGTTAGCCGAGCTCGGACGCGACCTAGTCAAGGTCTCATACCTGAAAGGAGATTTCGTTCTTCGCTCCGGAAAGCGATCGAATCGATATTTCGACAAGTTCCTTTTCGAGACGGACCCAGCACTGCTGCGGCGGATCGGCAAGCAGCTTGCAGCGCTGGTGCCGAAAGAGACGCAGCGCCTGGCGGCGCCCGAGCTCGGCGCGGTCCTGCTCGGAGGAGCCGTCTCCATGGAGAGCGGCCTCCCGCTTGTACT
>DATNML010000028.1:0-5861 GCA_035602315.1 Candidatus Dormiibacterota bacterium | reverse complement strand
TCGGCGATCACAGCGGATCGAACGGTCGGAACGTGAATCTCAGCGCGCGTGAGCGTCACGGAAAAAGTCGAGCCGGCACGCGAGACCTCCAGCGTCACCTTCGTCCCATCCGGGCCCTGGATGAGCGCGGTCGCCTGGTCGCCGGTGATGCCCTTGGTGTCCTTGTCCCCCACCTTCACGATCTGGTCGCCTGCCCGCAGGCCGGCCGCCGCAGCCGGCGAACCGGGCACGGTCCCCGTGATCACCGGATATCCTGTGGTGAAGCTCAGGTAGATGCCGATCCCGGAGTATCGGCCCTGGTAGCTCGCCTGGAGGCGCTTGTACTGCGTGGGGTCGAAGTAGGCGGAGAACGGATCGCCCAACCCGGCGACCAGGCCCTGAACCGACGAGTGGGACAGCTTTGTCGTGTCGAGGTTGCCGTCCACGTAGTCCGCCTGGATCAATCGAACCGCTTGCTGCAGCTCGGAGAGATCCACACCGCTCACTGACCGATGCCCGAAGTACGGCACCCACTCGGGGAACGCCTGGTCGGTGTAGACGCCCGCGACGAAGCCGACGACGAGGATCAGGAGGAGGGCGCCACCCCGCAGGGAGGCGCGGCGATTCATGTCAGCAGACTAGCGAAATCGCCGCCACGACTAGCACCCAAGCCAGATGCAGGGGTTCTTCCACGCATTGTTCACGCGAATCTCGAAATGCAGGTGCGGGCCCGTCGAGTTGCCGGTCGATCCTTCGTACCCGATCACGTCGCCACGCGCGATGATCGCGCCGCTGCCCATGCTGGTGTTGAATCGCGACAGGTGTCCGTAGAGCGTGGAGTAGCCGTTGCCGTGGATCATCAAGATGTAGTTCCCGTAGCCATACGAGCCCGGGTAGAAGTAGACGACACCCGTGTCAGCTGCGACGATCGGGGTGCCGTACGGCCCCGCGATGTCGATGCCCGTGTGGATGCGGTGGGGATACGGACAGCTCGGCTCGTACTGCTCGAACCAGTAGCTGTTGCAGCCGAAACCCTGGCTGATGCAGCCGTGGCCGCACTGTGGCTCAGGCCACTCGAACTGGCCGGTGCCGCCACCCGCCGCGCGTGCCGCTGCTTCGTACTTCTGCTGCAGCGATGCGACCTCGGCATCGATCGCGGCGCGCTGTGCCTGGACCGCCGCGTACTGTGCGGACAGCTGCACTTCGAGCTGCTTGGCAAGAGCCATCGCCGCCGCCTGCGCGACCAGGCTCTTCTGGAGGTCCGCCTCGGTGGCCTGCTGCTGCACCAGCAACGCGGTCACCTGGCTGCGCTTGACGCCGAGGGCATCGTTCGCCAACGCGATCGCCGAGTGCTGCTGAGCAAGGTCGTCCAGCAGCTTTCGATCTGAGGCTGCCACCTGCTGGGCGGCAATCATTCGATTCATCATCTGATTGAAGTTGTTTGAAGTCAGCACGAGCTCCGCGTAATTCATCGCACCGTGCGCGTCGACGTACCGCATCCTCTGGTTCAGCAGCTCGTCGCGCACGCTCATGTGCGCCTTCAACCGAGTCAGGTCGGCCTCGCCGAACCGGATCTGCCGGTTCAGGTCGTCGATCGTCGCCTTCGTCTGGGCGATCAGGGCCTGCTGGCTCGCGATCTCACGATTCAGGTTGTTGATCAGCGTGCCAATCGCGTTCATCTGTGCTTCCGCGCCATTGATCTGCGATTGGATGCGCGCAAGCTCCCGCTGGTTCGCGACCTGCTGACCGATTCCGTTGTTGTAATCCACGCAAGCCTGGTACACGGCAGGCGGATCGCCCGGCCAGCAGTACACGGCGGACACCGTCTGCGCTGTCTGAACCGACTGCGGCAGCCAGGTCAGGGTCGCGATCGCCACAGCGGCGAGAAGGCGCCTCGCCAAACTACAGCCTCACGTATCGGCGGACGCCGATGTAGCTGCCCAGGGCTCCCAGCAGGGCTCCACCGAGGAGCAGGTCGCGCGCCAGGCTCGCGACGAATCCGGGGTCGTAGGACAGCGGAATGAAAGCGATGTCCGACCGGAAGCGGTCGACAGCAGGTTCGTAGGCAATCACCAGCAGCGCAAGGGCGAAAGCGGCCGCGATCACGCCGGTCATCACCCCCTCGATCACAAACGGCCCGCGAACGAACCATTCCGTCGCACCGACGAGCTTCATCACCTCGATCTCCTTGCGACGGTGATACACGGCGGTGCGGATGGTATTCATGACGATGACGATCGAAACCACCACCAGGATCCCGAGCAACCCGACGCCGGCCAGGCCCAGCCACTGCGAGAGCCCGAGCATCCGGTTGACGAAGTCACCCTGGTAGTTCGTCGGATCGGTCGGATCGACACCCGACCAGCGCCGCGCGAGCGTGTCGATCGCCGCCACGTCATCGAGCTTGGCCACTCTCACCTGGAGCTTCGCGTCGAGTGGGTTGCCGTCGATCTGCTGCGCTAGCACCACATTGTTTGGGTCGGCCTTGAACTGAGCCAGTGCCTCATCTTTGGTGATGAACTTCACGCTGGTCACGCGCGGGTCGGCAGCCAGCTGCTGCTGGTAGTCGTACACGGCCTGCAGAGGCGTGCCGTCCGCGACGTTGATCGAGATCTCGCTGACCTTCGCCCTGAAGCCGTCAAGCACCTGCGAAAAAGCGTGGCCCACGAGCAGGTTGACGCCGGCCAGGATGAGGATAAGCGTGATCGAAACTACCGCGGCCATGCTGACCGCGAGGTTGCGCCAGAAGCTCTGCCAGGCGCTATTGAGCGCGAATCTGAGGTTTCGATAAATCATCGTGGTATCGGCCTGAACGATCGTCCCTGGCCACCTGCCCGGCGTCGATGGCGACGACGCGCCGGCGCAGCAGGTCGACGATCTCTCGGTTATGGGTCGCCATCACGACGGTCGCTCCACGCGCGTTGATGCGCAGAAAGAGTTGCATGATCTCCCAGGCGGTGGCAGGGTCCAGGTTGCCGGTGGGTTCATCGGCGATGATGAAGCGAGGCGCGTGCACCAGCGCGCGGGCGATCGCCACGCGCTGCTGTTCGCCGCCGGAGAGGTTCGCGGGATAGGTCTGGTCCTTCCCCGCCAGGCCCACGGTGTCGAGGGCTTCCGCCGCGCGCGCGTGAATCGTGTGCTCGGCCTCACCGTGCACGCGCAGGGCGAAAGCCACGTTCTCGTAGACCGTGAGATTGGGCAGGAGCTTGAAGTCCTGAAAGACCAGGCCCACCTTGCGCCGGTAGTTGGGCAGCTGGCGCCGCTTCATGCGGCCGAGCTCGACGCCGTCGACGAAGATCTTGCCCTTGCTGGGCTTCTCCTCCCGGATCAGAAGCCGAACGAGGGTGGACTTGCCTGCGCCCGATGGCCCGACCAGGAATAGGAAGTCGCCTTCGGGCACGACGAGGTTGACGTCGCGGAGAGCTTCAGTCCCAGTGGGATAGGTCTTCCAGACGTGCTGGAAGCTGATCACCGGCCGGGTATCGAAATCTGGTGTTAGAACCATAAAGTGCGTCTCTTGCTGTGACGTTCCGCGCCAGTGGGCGCGTGCGGCTAAGTCGCGGGCAGTATACCCGATGCCCCCACGGAGTCCAACCCCTTCCCAGAGAGACAAACATGTATTTAACGGGGGCGTTCTGACTTGCTTGCGCGGGGCTGCTAAGGGGCTCCGTTCTGGCCCAGGCGCCAGCGCAGCCAGGCCTCGATAAAGGGATCGATGTCACCATCGAGCACAGCTTGGGCGTTCCCCACCTCGAGCCCGGTCCGGACGTCCTTGACCAGCGTGTACGGCTGCAGTACGTAGTTCCGGATCTGGGATCCGAACTCCGCAGGCATGACCTGGCCGCGGATCTGGTCGCGCTGCGCCGCGGCCTCCTGCTGCTGGCGCTGGAATAGCCGCGCCTTCAGCACCTTCATCGCCGTCTCGCGGTTCTTCATCTGTGAGCGCTCGTTCTGACAGGTGACGACGATGCCGGTGGGAAGGTGCGTGATGCGGATCGCCGAGTCGGTCTTGTTGACGTGCTGGCCACCGGCGCCCGTGGAGCGGTACGTATCGATGCGCAGGTCCTGGGGGTTGATCACGACCGCACTCTCGTCCGAGGTCTCGAGCTCGGGCATCACCTCCACCAGGGCGAACGACGTGTGCCGGCGGTGATTCTGGTCGAACGGGGAGATGCGCACGAGCCGATGCACGCCGTGCTCCGAGCGCAAAAGCCCATAAGCCCGCGGGCCGCGCACGATGAACGTCGCGCTCTTGAGCCCCGCCTCCTCGCCTGGCGAGGTTTCGATGATCTCGGTCTCGAAGTGCTTGCGCTCCGCCCATTTGAGATACATGCGCATCAGCATCTCCACCCAGTCCTGCGCCTCCACGCCGCCCTGGCCTACGGAGATCGTCACCACGGCGTTGTGGTTTGCGTACGGATCGGTGAACAGCAGGTCCAGCTCGCGCGAACGCAGATCTTTCGCGATCGCGGCCTTCTCCTCGGCCAGCTGCTTCTCGAGCTCGGGGTCGCCGTCAACAAGCTGGTCGAGCTCGATCAGGTCGCGGGCCCGCTTCTCGAGGCGGTCCCAGGATGCGATCAGCTGGCGGTGTTCGGCAGCCTCACGCGCCATCTGCCCCGCGCGGGCAGGGTCGTCCCAAACGCCAGGCTGAACCAGCTGCGCGTCAAGCTCGTCGGCGCGCTTGGCCTTCGCTGGAAGGTCAAAGGTGCTCCTTAAGCTGCACGATCCGCTCCAGGAGCTCCTTGGGGTTCAGTTCAGCGTCCATGGCACCTCTTGTACTTTTTTCCTGACCCGCACCAGCACGGGTCGTTGCGGCCGATCTTACCCTGCGCGGCCGCGCCGGCTGGCACAGCACCCGCC
The DNA here is from genome assembly GCA_035602315.1 of Candidatus Dormiibacterota bacterium. Classification (GTDB taxonomy): domain Bacteria; phylum Chloroflexota; class Dormibacteria; order Dormibacterales; family Dormibacteraceae; genus Palsa-870. Next base: position 1,022 of record DATNML010000028.1, on the reverse strand, counting down.
GCAACCGCAGCGTTTGGAAGGGGCGCCGCAGGCCGCGGCTTTCTCGGAGCGCCATTCGATCCTGATCCGTCGGGATCGCCTGGACCACTCTCGTAGACCTTGCTGACGGGCGGTGGAGGAGGTGGCGCGTTGCGCTGGACCTGAACCCTGAAGATCCGGGCCACGATCGAGGCCTGAATCCGCTCGCGCAGCTCGTTGAACATCTCGAACGCCTCGTTCTTGTACTCGACGAGCGGGTCGCGCTGGCCGTAGGCGCGAAGCCCGATGCCTTCGCGGAAGTGCTCCATCTGGGTCAGATACTCCATCCACTGCCAGTCGATCGTTCGCAGCATCACGTCACGCTCGACCAGAGGCATCAGGTCGGCGCCGACCTCCTCGACCTTCTTGTCGTACGTCTCGGACGCTGCCGCGACGAGGTGCTCGACCAGACCTTCCGGTCCATTGCGCAGCGCCTCCTCGGGAATCTGCGAATCGGACGCGATCGGCAGGTAGGCGTTCAGGTACTTGACCAATCCTTCCAGGTCCCAGTTCTCAGGGTGCCGGCTCTGGCAGTGCTGCTCGACACCCTTCTCGATCAGCTCCTTCGCGTAGGCGAGGATGTTGTCGCGGGCATTAGCGCCCTCGAGCACCTTGTGGCGCTCCTCGTAGACGATCTGGCGCTGCTTGTTCATCACGTCGTCGTACTCGACCACGTGCTTGCGGGCGTCGAAATGCATGCCCTCGACCTTCTTCTGGGCGCCTGCGATCGAGCTGGCGACCCACGGGTGCTCGATGGGCTCGACCTCGAGGCTGTCCATCAGCCTTCCGATACGGTCGGCCGCGGGACCGAAGATCTTCATCAGGTCGTCCTCCAGCGAGATGAAGAACCGGCTCGAACCCGGGTCGCCCTGCCGGCCGGCGCGGCCGCGCAGCTGGTTGTCGATGCGGCGAGCGTCGTGGCGCTCGGTGCCGAGGATGTGCAGTCCACCCATCTCGGCGACCTTGCGGCCCTCTTCCCGCATTTTTTCCTTGTTCTCGATCTC
>DATNML010000027.1:0-23140 GCA_035602315.1 Candidatus Dormiibacterota bacterium | reverse complement strand
AGCGGATTGAGGCCGCAGCCGTAGCGCCCGACCTTCCCGGTGAGCAGAGCCAGGTTGATCAGCGCGAGCACGTTGTCGGTGGCGTTGTGGTGCTCGGTGATGCCGAGAGTCCAGCAGATCATCGCCCGGTCAGCGCGCCCGTACTCGAGCGCGACCTCCTTGATCGCGGAGGCCGGCACCCCGGTCTCCTTTTCCGCAACCTCGAGCGTGTAAGCCTCGACACACCGCGCAAAGTCCTCGTAGCCGGTGGTGGCCCGAGCGATGAACTCCTGATTCGCAAGGCCGGCGTGGATGATCTCCCTCGCCATCGCGTTGGCGAGCGCGATGTCGCTGCCCACGTCGATTCCAAGCCACACGTCGGCCCACTCCCCGGAGCTGGTGCGCCGCGGATCAACCGCCACGAGCCGCGCGCCATTGCGCACGCCGCGCAGCAGGTGATGGAAGAAGATCGGGTGCGTCTCGCGCGCGTTCGATCCCCAGAGAACGACCAGGTCGGTCTCCTCAGCCTCGCGATACGACGAGGTTCCTCCTCCGGCTCCGAACACTGTCGCCAGACCGGCGACGCTCGGAGCGTGTCAAGTCCGGTTGCAGCTGTCGATGTTGTTGCTGTGCATGGCCGCGCGCGTGAACTTCTGGGCGATGAAGTTCATCTCGTTGGTCGTCTTGGAGCAGCTGAACATGCCAAATGCGTTGGGACCTTTGTCCCTGGCGGAGGCAAACCCGGCGGCCGCCGTCGTCAGCGCCTCATCCCAAGTCGCAGGACGCAGCCGGCCGCCCTCTCTAACCAACGGCTCGGTCAGGCGAACGAGACCGTCACCCATCAGCACGACAATATAGGAGCGTGCTTAGCCGGTAGCTATATTTCTCCATCCGATGGAACCGGCGCGCGTGACGCAACTCCTCGACCGGGCTCTTAAGGGCGATGCGACTGGAATCGACGAGCTGCGCCAGGCGACACAGCAGGAACTTCACGAAGCTGGGAAGGCACTGGGGAAAACATTTCGCTTCGAGCGCGAAGTGACGCTTCGGGTGTTGGGCGACTGGGAAGGTGGTCTTCTGACCGACGAGCAGGTGCATTGGTGGGCGCTCTTGATGTTCATCGGTGCGTTTCCCGAGGAATGGACGCCCGTCGGCTGGAAGGTCAACCACACCTGGCAGCCGCTCGACATTGACTACTCAGAGGATGCGGACGTCAACTGTGATCTTCCGGCTCAAGGACCTTGGTGACCTGGACGGCGCCATCACCAGAGATGAACGGACGGCAATGGTGCTTCGTCTCCTTGGTCCGCCAGGGAGTTAGCTGTCCGGAGCGGCCCTGGCTTCCGCGAACTCGCGGGCATCCGCGATCACGCTCACCGCATAACTAAAGTCCATCTCCGCGCCGCCCCACAAGGCCCTCGGCGTGTCTGGATCGATCGTCTCTCTCGCCAGGTTGATTGGATCACGGGGCGGTGGCTGTATTACGTGTCCGTCATCCGTCTCGAATGAGAAACCATCGGCCGTCTTGCGAATGCGGAATGCCCCGGCGTGATGGCGCCGGTGATGAAACCCACACATAAGCAAGAGGTTGTCGAGGTCGGTTCCGCCACCCAGCGCCCAGTGCTCGTAGTGATGTGCTTCCGTTCGGTGCGCTGGGACGCCACAACCAGGGAAGCGGCAGAAACGATCCCGCACATGAAGCGCCAGGCGCAGCCGCTCCGGCACGATGCGCTGCTTGCGGCCGACGTCGATCGGCAGTCCGTTCCGCTCGGTCACGCCGACCACCTCGGCGTCGCAGCCGATCCTGCGCGCGGCGCCCGCCGACAGCGGTGACCCACCCTCGATGTAGCAACGGCCGTCGGTAGCTTCACCCGTGAGCACGCCCACGTCGACGTGCACGACCACCTGGCGCGCGGCAGTTGATGCGATCAGGTTCTCCGCTCCGCCAGCCAGTACGTTCTCGCACATCGAGACGAGAGCGTCGGCGCTGCGTGCGGCCCACCGATCGTCGGCCGGGTCCTTCACGCCATCGTCGGCCGGCTCCGGCACCGGCCGGGAGCCAGTGATCGACTCAAGCGCAGCTTGAACAACCGCCGCATCCTCGGGCGTGAGCCTCGCCCTCAGCTCGAGCATTCCGTTGTCGTCCCAATGCATCCAGATCCCCCGACGGGCGAGATGATCCTCCGCCTGCGCAGGCGCATTAGCCTCGTCGATCCGACGCAGAGCGCGGCAGATCCTCGCCAGCTGCGCGCCTGAGGCACCCTGCGCGATCTCCAAGAGAAATTCCTCAGTCGCCGGAGTTGCCACGGTCGTGATCTGCCGGACCTTGTCGAACGAAAGCTGCCCTGCCTCGAACGCCGCGGCGATCTTGGGCAGGAAGGTCATTGCTTGACCAACTCGCAACAGCTCCGCGCTCGTGTGCATGTCGAAGCCAGTTTTGATCGTCAGCCAGTGCTCGAAGGATCGGATCCCACCCGCCCCCCAACCCCCGATTTCATCGAACCTCGCGCTGGCCCTTGCCACCCGCGCAAGGGTCGCGTGAGCGTGCGCGGAATCCTCGCCGATCTGGTCCTCAAGCTCCCGGGCGAGGTCCTGATTCTCGAGGCTGGTAGAGGCGTACTCCATGCATCAAATTGTACCAAACATCTGTTCGTACAGAAGCCTATTTACAAGGCTCTTTCCTCGCGCGCTCGCCCGAAACTGCCCTACCGAGGATTCGCTGCGATGAACTCTCCGATCCGGTCCAGCCCCAGCTTCAGCTCGTCTTCCGACTGCGTGTACGCCAGGCGGATGAACCCCTTGCCCGCGTGCCCGAATGCAGTGCCCGGCAGCACCGCCACGCCCGCTTCCGCCAGCAGCCTGTCAGAGAGCTCGTGCTCCTCGTACCCCGTCCCCTCGATGTTCGGGAACACGTAAAACGAGCCCTGCGGCCGCGCGCACCGCATGCCCGGGATGGCGTTGATGCCGTCCACCACCAGGTTCCGCCGGTGCTCGAACACCTTCACCATGCGTGCCACCGCATGCTCCGACTCGGGCGCGCTCAGCGCCTCGATGGCGGCGATCTGAGTGAATGCGGCCGCGCATGACGACGTGTTGATCATCAGCTTGTCCAGCTTGGCCGCCAGCTCCTTCGGCGCCACCGCGTAGCCCAGCCGCCAGCCGGTCATCGCGTACGACTTCGACAGCCCGTCCATCAGCACCGTGCGCTCGCGCATTCCCGGGTGCGACAGCGGCGACACGTGGTGGAAGCCATAGACCAGCTGGCTGTAGATCTCATCCGAGACCAGCAGCAGGTCGTGCTTGTGAACGAGGTCGCACACAAACTTCACGTCCTCTTCGGTGAGCACACCGCCCGTCGGATTTTGCGGAGTGTTGACGATGAGCATCCTTGTCTTCGGAGTGATCAGGGACGCGAGCTCGTCGAGGTCCATCCGGAAGCCGCTCTCTTCGCGCAGCGTCACCGTCTTCGGCACCGCCCCAATGAAGTTCACCTGCGAGGCGTACGCGGGATAGCCGGGGTCCGGAAGGATGACTTCGTCTCCGGGTTCGATGCACGACAGCAGCGTGAACAGGAGCACGTTTTTGGAACCTGGAACAAGGACGACCTCGCTCGGGTCGACCTCGGTCCTCAGCATGCGGCTCACGAAGCCGGCGACCGCCTCGCGCGCCTCTAAGATGCCGCTCGCAGGCGTGTAGTGTGTGTAGCCGTTCTGCATAGCCGAGATGCCAGCCTCGACAATGTTGTCAGGTGTGGCGAAGTCGGGCTCACCGATCTCGAGGTGCACGACCTTCTTGCCCGTGGCCTCGAGCCGCCTTGCCTTGGCGAGCACCTCGAACGCGCCCTCGGTGCCCAGCCGCGACATGCGTTCCGCGAAACGAATCGTCACGACCGAATCCTAGTGGACGCCGAGCAGCGAGCCGCCATCGACGCCGAGCGTTTGCCCGGTGATGTAGCCTGCCGGCTTCGAACACAGGAACGCGCATGCGGCGGCAAACTCCGAGGGATCGCCAAAGCGCCCCAGAGGCGAGTTGGCGGCGGTCAAATTGAGCTCCCGGATGCGGTCGGTGAGGATCCCGTCAGGGGCAAGGCAGTTGACGGTGATGCCGTCCGGCGCCACCTCGCGCGACAACGTTTTGGCCAGGTCGGTCACTCCTGCACGAAGAGAGTTCGAGAGGACCAGGTTGGCGATCGGCTGACGGACGGAGATCGACGTGATGAATACGATGCGCCCGTGCCCCGACTGCTTGAGAGACGGAAGCGCCGCCTTGACCAGGCGCACGGCGCTCATCAACGTCAGGTGGAACGCAGACTCCCAGCTCTCCACGGATGTGGTCTGAAACGTGCCCCGCGGCGGCCCGCCCGCATTGACGACCAGGATGTCCAGGCCCCCGAGCTTGGCGACGGCCTGCTCCACGAGGCCTTCGGGCTCACCCTCTTTCGAGACGTCGGCGGCCGCCCAACCCGCGGCCTTGATCGCCTTGCCGGTCGCCTCGATCGCCGCCGGGTCACGCGACGCGATGAAGACCCGAGCACCCTCATGCGCCAGCGCTTCGGCACACGCGCGCCCCAGTCCCTTGCTCGCCGCGGTGACGAGCGCGCGCCGGTCCTTCAGTCCGAGATCCACGTCTAAATTGTGGCTAGCCGGTCGTGTTGACGTACCACTGCGTGACGTACATGAACCTGTCCGCGGGTTCGATCACCTTGTTGATGTGGACGCCGTGCACCCGCTGCGACACCGCGTAGTCGTACCGGGCGGAGTAGAGAAAGATCGCCGGCGCGGAGTCGGCCATCAATGTCTGGAAGTCGATGTACGCGGCCAGGCGCGCTTGCGGGTCGACCGTCGCCCGCCCGCTCTCGAGGTCGCTGTCGATCAGGCCCCAGCCTCGCGAGTACGCGAAGTTCAGGCTGTTCGCGTCGGCTCCTGAGTGCCACAACGAGTACTGGTCGGGATCCGGCCCCACGTCAAAGGAGGCAAGCGCCATCTGGTAATTGCGCCCCAGCAGGTACGTCTGGACCAGTTGTGACGCCGGTACCGGCTTGACGACGACCTCTACGCCGACGTCCGCCAGCTGCCGCGCCAGAGCTTCGGCCACCTGCTGGTTCGGGTACGCGTTGGATGAGACCAGCTGCACGCTGAACGAAACGCCGTTCTTCGACCGCACCTTGGAGCCGGCCGCGGTCACCCACCCCGCCTTTTCGAGGGCTTGAGCGGCAGCCACCTGGTCAAATGGATGCAGCGCCGCAGCCGCCGCGGAGAACGCCCAGGCTCCCACCGGGATCGGACTTGGATCCGGGTCGGCTCTCCCGGCCAGCACGTCGCTCACGATCCGCTGGCGGTCGACCGCCTGGACGAGAGCGAGCCGCACCTTCGCGTCGCCGAAAAACTGCTTGCCGTTACCGTCGGGATTCATGCTGACGAACGAGTTCGTGAACATCCGCGAGTCGAGCACGGACACGTCTGCACGCCCCGTGAGCAGTCCGACCTCCTGTGGCTCCAGGCCGCCCACAAGGTCGGCGACGCCCTGTCCGACCGCGCGGATCGCCGACTGCGGGTCGTTCGCGGGATATGTGCGCAAGACGAGGTGATCGAGATAGGGCTGCGGATCGGCGTATGGATTGCGATCGAGGGTGATCGCAAGCTGGCTGACGGCCGCAACCTTGAACGGGCCGGTGCCGATCGCGCGCACTCCGCTGAACGGGCTCGCCGCGATCTGCGCGGGCGCCATCCCCGCGAACACGTGCTTGGGGATGATGCCGACGCGCAGGGCCAGGGGAAACGAAGCGCTGGGAGCGCGCAGCGTGAAAACGACCCGGCCGGTACCTCCCGCCGCGATGCCAACCTGCCGCCAGAACTCAGCCCCGGGCATGGTGTACTCGATGTCCTGCAGCACGTGATACGTGAACAGGACGTCGTCGGCGGCGAATGGTTGGCCGTCGGCCCATTTCACCCCGTCCCGAATGTTGAACGTGTACGTGAGGTGGTCCGCCGAGACCGCCCAGTCGGTGGCCAGGACGCCCACGATGTTTTGCTGCGGATCCACCGAGGTCAGGCCCTGGTAGATGAGGCTGTCGACGTCACGCGTGCTGTCGACCGTCTCGAACAGCGGGTTCAGGACGCCGGCGGCGCCCACGAGCGCTTCAATGGCCGTGCCACCGCGTGCCGGCTTCGGCACGGTCGCGACCGGCTGGCACCCGACCAGGGCCACCACCACCGCCGCCGCCGCGGCGGTGACGTACCGGCTACCCGAAATGGGTTCTCATCCAGATGAGGGCCAGCGAGCAGATCAGGAAGGCGGTGACGAGCACCCACGTGGTCCAGTAGATCTGGCGCTCCAGGCCGCGACGGGTGCGATACCCGCCGCCCAGCCCGCCGTCGCCGCCGCCGATAGTTCCTCCGAGGCCCGATGCCTTAGGCGTCTGGATCAACACGCCAGCCGTCAGCAGTAGCGCCAGGATGGCCTCCGTGATGATGAGCGCCTGCTGAACCTTAGCCATAGTCCTTTCCGATTTTACCTACGACCAGACGGATGAGAATCGCGTCTGGATCGCGTCCCAATCGAGGGTGTTGAACCAGGCTGTGATGTAGTCCGCTCGCTTGTTCTGGTACTTCAAGTAGTACGCGTGCTCCCAGACGTCGACGCCCATGATCGGCGTGAGCCCTTCCATGAGCGGGCTGTCCTGGTTTGGGTATGACTTGATGGAGAGCTTGCCGTTCTTGTCGGCGACCAGCCAGGCCCAACCGCTTCCGAACTGGCCCACCCCGGCCTTGGAGAGCTGCTCCTTGAAGGCGTCGTAGCTGCCGAACGTGTTCTTGAGCGCGTCAGCGATCCGGCCCGATGGGTTGCCGCCACCGCTTGGACCCATGATGCTCCAGAAGATCGAGTGGTTCGAGTGTCCGCCGGCGTTGTTCCGGATCGCGGTCCTGATGTCCTCGGGCACCTCGGCGATGCTCCAGAGCAGGTCCTCGACCGACCTCGAGCCCCACTCAGGATGCTTCTCGAGCGCGGCGTTCGCGTTGTTCACGTAAGCCGCGTGGTGCTTGTCGTGATGGATCTCCATCGTCTTGGCGTCAATGTGCGGTTCGAGCGCGTCGAACCCGTAGGGAAGCGGCGGAAGCACAAATGGCATGGCGGATACCCTCCGTTTTCTGAAACTGTCCTTTTACTTACGAATCAGTCTAAGAGCTTGGGTGTTCCGGGCCGGCCTGGGCCCGGACGGCCGCGGCGCGCTGCTCGATCTCAGCGGGGTCGCCGAGATACCGCCACGCGGCCGGTTTGAAGTCCGCGCCCAGCTCGTAGACGCGCGGCACACCCGTCGGGATGTCGAGATCGACCACCTGCTGCTCGGACAGCCCGTCGAGGTGCTTGACCAGCGCTCGCAGGCTGTTGCCATGCGCCACCACCAGCACGCACGAGTAACGGAGAAGGTCGGGGACGATAGCGTCGTACCAGTAGGGAAGCATCCGCTCGACGACGTCCTTCAGGCATTCGGCGCTCGGTAGGACCTCCGGCGGCAGCGAGGCGTACCGCCGGTCGTGAGTCGAGTGCCGCTCGTCGGAGAGCTCCAGGCCCGGCGGCCTGACGTCGTAGCTGCGCCGCCACACCTTTACCTGTGCCTCTCCGTACCGGGCTGCGGTCTGAGCCTTGTTCAAGCCCTGCAGCGCGCCGTAGTGCCGCTCGTTCAGCCGCCAGCTTCGCCTCACGGGGATCCAGGTCAGCCCCAGCTCGCCGAGCGTGAGGTCCGCCGTCTCGATCGCTCTGACCAGGACGGACGTGTGCACCACCTCCGGTGACAGGCCCTCTTCCTTGATCAGGCGACCGGCTTCGATCGCCTCGGTAACCCCCTTCTCGCTCAGCGGGACGTCATGCCAGCCCGTGAACAGGTTCTCCAGGTTCCAGGTGCTCTGACCATGCCTCAGCAGAATGAGGGTGCCGGGCTTTGTCACCTCCCCACCTGTGGGGAGGTCGGGTGCCGCTTGCGGCGCCCGGGTGGGGAGCTGGAATGTCTACCTATGCCCATAGACCTCAGCGGTCACCTTGACGATGTGCGCGAACTCCGCCGCATCCAGGCTCGCGCCGCCGACCAGGCACCCATCACACAGCGGAAGCTCGACATACGACTCGACGTTGCTCGAGTTGACGCTTCCGCCGTAAAGGATTCGCACCTTGCGCGCGGCGCCGGCCCCGATCAGCTCCCCGACCACCTTGCGGATCAGCCTCATCGTTTTGTACGCGTGCTCGGGGTCTGCGCTCTTGCCGCTGCCGATCGCCCATACCGGCTCGTACGCGATCACAAGCCGCGCCGAATCGTCGGCCGAGCAGTTCGCGATGCCGGCCTTGACCTGGGCTGTGACGACCTGGTCGGACGTGCCGGCGTCGTAATGGTCCGCCAGCTCCCCGACGCACATGATCACGTTGAGCTCGCAGGCCAGGGCCGCAGCGGTTTTCTTGGCGACCATCTCGTCGGTCTCGCCAAGGTGGATGCGCCTCTCGGAGTGGCCGATGATCACCCAGTCGCACCAGCCTTTCAGCATTGCCGGCGACACCTCGCCGGTATACGCGCCGGCGGTCTCCCAGAAGCAATCCTGCGCGCCGAGCTTCACGCCCGACTCGGCCAGCACCTCAGACACCGGGAGCAGCCAGGGGAACGGCGGAAGGATGACGACGTCCACCCGGTCGGAATGACCACGCGCCACCGAGAGGATGCCCCGCACCAGGTCGAGTGCTTCGTCCGCGCTGGCGGGATTCATCTTCCAGTTGGCCGCTACGATCGGCATCGGCGCCACCCTGCTAGACATCAGTGACCCGCCACCGAGGTCCGCCGCATATTCGCGGCACTGGCGGCCGGAGCCAAGGAGACGACGAGCACGCGAGGGAGCGCATCGCGTAGATGCGTGACCGAGCGCGCGCAGGAGGCGACGCCGGCTTCTGCGCCGCAGGCGCCCGGCCGCCCGGGCCGATGAAGATGCAAGGACCTTCGGGGGCGGGTCACTCAAGCCTCCTTGAGGATGGCGATGCCGGGAAGCGTCTTGCCTTCCAGATACTCGAGCGTCGCGCCGCCGCCGGTGGACACGTGTGAGAACCGCCCGCCGAGTCCGAGCGACTCGATCGCAGCGACCGTGTCGCCGCCGCCGACAAGCGTGTACCCACCGCACGCCGCGATCGCCTCGCCGATCGCCTTCGTGCCGTCGCTGAAATCACGAATCTCCGCCACTCCGAGTGGCCCGTTCCACACGACTGATCCGGCGCCGTGGAGCCGCTCGCTGAAGAGCGCCACCGATTTTGGACCGATGTCAAGCGCCATCCATCCCGGCTCGACAGCGTCGGCATTCATGATGCGCAACGGCTGGCCGGCCTCCATCCGGCGCGCGCAGACAAGATCGACCGGAAGCAGCAGCTTGCGACCCGCCGCCTCCAAGACTTCGTTGGCTGCGTCCAGCGCCGAGTCCTCCACGAGCCCGTTTCCCGTGGGATACCCGCGTGCTTTGAAGAAGGTGTTGGCCATCGCGCCGCCGACGAGCAGCGCATCGACCTTCTTCAACAGGTTCTGGAGGACTCCGACCTTGGTCGAGACCTTGGCCCCGCCGACCACCGCGAGCATCGGCCGCTTCGGGTTGTCCAGCGCCTGGTGCAGCGCTGTCAGCTCCGCTTCCATGAGCTCTCCGGCGAACGCCGGCAGGTAGGCGGCGACGCCCACCACCGAAGCATGCGCCCGGTGCGAGGCCGCGAATGCGTCGTTCACGTAGAGCTCACCCAGCGCGGCGAGCCGGTGGGCAAAATCAGGATCGTCGGCCTCCTCCTCGGGATGAAACCGCACGTTCTCGAGCAGCAGCACCTGTCCGTTTTGCAGCTTGCCGACCGCCGTCCGCGCCGGCTCGCCAACGCAGTCCTCGGCAAAGTGCACCTCATGACCGAGGAGAGAAGCCAGGTGCAGGCCGACTGGCCGGAGCGACAGGTCGGGTTCTACGCCCTTGGGCCGGCCGAGGTGCGACATCACGATGACCATGGCCCCTCGCTGTGCAAGATGCTGGAGCGTTGGAATCGCCGCGCGGATCCGAGAGTCGTCGGTGATCTGGCCCTTCGACATGGGCACGTTCAGATCCTCGCGCACGAGGACCCGTTTGCCGGCGACGTCGACGGAGGTGATCGATGCTTTCAGAGCCGCTCTGCCATGTAGGCGATGAGGTCGACCATGCGGCAGCTGAAGCCCCACTCATTGTCGTACCAGCCCACCACCTTGGCCCATTCGCCGCCGAGCATCAGCGTCAGGGGAGCGTCGACGATCGACGAATGGGGATCGTGCATGAAGTCGGAGGACACGAGCTCCTCGTGGCTGACGGCGAGGATGCCGCGCAGCTCGCCGCTCGCGGCCTCGTCGAATGCCGCGTTGATGTCTTGAGCGGTTGTCGTCCTGGAGAGCTCGACGGTGAGGTCGACGACCGAGACATCGAGGATCGGCACGCGGAATGCCATCCCCTGGAACTTGCCCGCCAGCTCGGGCAGGACCTCAGCGACGGCGCGGTTGGCACCAGTGGACGTGGGGATGATGTTGTCGGCGGCGGCCCGCGCGCGGCGCAGGTCTTTGTGCGGCAGGTCCTGCAGCTTCTGGTCTGCGGTGTATGCGTGAATCGTCGTCATCATTCCGCGCTCGATGCCGAACGAGTCGTGCAGCACCTTCGCCAGGGGCACGAAGCAGTTGGTCGTGCAGCTCGCGTTCGAGATGACGTTGTGCTTCTTAGGGTCGAGGCCTTTGTGGTTGACGCCCATCACGACCGTGTAGTCCTGGTTGGTCGCAGGCGCCGAGATGATCACCTTCTGCGCGCCGCCCTTGTCGATGTGAACGCGTGCTTTGGTGGCGTCGGTGAAGAGACCGGTCGATTCGATGACCACGTCGACCCCGAGATCCTTCCACGGCAGCTCCGCCGGGTCCTTGTGGCTGAGGAACTTGACCGGGCGTCCATCGACTTTGATCGTGTCGGCGTCCGCCGAAACATCGGCGGCGAACGTGCCGAGGGCCGTGTCGTGCTTCAGCAGGTGCGCGAAGGTCTTCGAGTCACCGATGTCGTTGACGGCGACGATCTCGAAGCCTGGCTTCAGCTCATACGCCGCCCGGTAGATGTTCCGGCCGATCCGTCCGAAGCCGTTGATACCGACCTTGATGGCCATCTAGGCGAGCTCCTGTTCGTGGAGGGTTTGAGCCCAAAGGCAGGGCAAAAACCCGAGGGCAGATACCGAGGGCAAATCCCGACGAGGACGGACGTAATGTTAGGCGGAGCGCCCCGATACATTGGGCGGGCGGCTCTCGCCGTTCGAGCCGGCCAGCTGCTGGAGCCGGCGAAGCCGGTGATTGACGGCGGATTTCGACAGTTTCATCCGCCCGGCAAGCTCCCCCAGGTTCAGCTGCGGATGGGCGCTGCGCCAACGGGCCATCTCGCGAAGGGCCGGCGGAAGATGTTCGAGCCTGCCCGCCGCCTGCAGCTGCTCGATCGCCGCCGCCTGGCGCATTCCGGAACCTATGGTCTTCCCGATGTTGGCCGTTTCGAAGTTGAGCCGGCGGTTGACCTCTCCGCTGACCTCGCGCACCACCCTCACGCTCTCGAACTCCATGACTGCGCGGCTGGCGCCCATGAGCGACAGCAGACGGACGATCGCATCGCCCTCCTTGACGTAGACGACGTGCTGCCCGCCGCGCTCCATGATGCCGACCTTCGCACCGACTGAGTCGGCGACTTCGGAGATCGCTGTCGCCCAAGGGCTTGACGGAGCGACGAACTCGAGGTGATAGCGAGAGCTGGGGGCATTCACCGAACCGCAGCCGAGGAACAGGCCGCGCAGCATCGCCTTGCGGTCACACGCAGCGTCGGGTACGGCGCGCGCGGCCGACTGGGTGAAGGCCGGTGCGAGACCCGGCGGCAGCGCGAGCTCGATGAAGAACGACATCCGCTTGCGCGTCTTGACCGCCTGGTACTTGGCATCCATCGGACCGACGGCGCGCCCGAGCCGGACCACCTTGCGCGCGACTACGTTGCGGAGCAGCGAGAAATAGGCCGCCTGGCCGTCACCGGCCCGTTTGATCAGGCGCGCACGCGAGCCGAAATAGATCCCCAGCAGCTCGCTGAGCTGACAGCAGGGTCGCGCCGGCAAAAGCCCGGCCATCTCGTTCTTGACGTCCGCCGCGAACGAAATCCGGCGTACCTCCCAGGCTTGAAGATGCCCCCGCCTCTCACCTGCAGTGTATATCTCCCTCCCCCGCTAGGGGGAGGGTTGGGGTGGGGAGCCTTAAGCTGAGCAAAGTGTCAGAAATGAGGATGATTGAGGCCGTCCGCGCCGCGATGGCGGAGGAGATGGAGCGCGACGACCGCGTGCTCGTGATGGGCGAGGACGTGGGTAAGAAAGGCGGCGTGTTCGGCGCGACCGACGGCCTCTACGCGCGCTTCGGCGAGGCACGCGTGCTCGACACGCCTCTCGCCGAGTCGGGCATCGTCGGGGTCGCCATCGGCGCGGCCCTGAACGGAATGATCCCGATCGCCGAGATCCAATTCGCGGACTTCATCCACCCCGCCTTCGACCAGATCGTCAGCGAGGCGGCGCGCACGAGGTACCGGTCTAATGGCGACTGGTCGGTGCCGATCGTCATCCGCGCCCCGTTCGGCGGCGGAGTTCATGGCGGCCTGTACCACTCGCAGTCGATCGAGGCCTTCTACGCTCACGTCCCCGGTTTGAAAGTCGTGGTCCCGAGCATGCCGGCCGACGCACACGGCCTGCTCAAGTCCGCGATCCGCGATCCGGACCCCGTGCTCTTCCTGGAGCACAAGAAGGTGTACCGGCTCATCACCGAGGAGGTCCCTGACGGCGACCACCTTGTCCCGATCGGTCCAGCGGTCGTGCGCAGAGAGGGCACTAACCTCAGCTGCTTCGCGTGGGGCCTGATGCCCCACTACTGCCTGGAGGCGGCGGCGCAACTGGAGACGGAAGGTGTGAGCGTGGAGGTCGTCGACCTCCGCACGCTCGCGCCGCTCGACCGCGAGGCGATCCTGCAATCAGTGCGCAAGACTGGCAAGGCCATGGTCGTGCACGAGGACAACCTGACCGGAGGGTTCGGCGCCGAGATCGCGGCGATCATCTCTGAGCACGCCTTCGACAGCCTGGATGGGCCCGTTCTGCGCGTCGCCGCTCCGGACGTCCCGGCCATGCCGTTCAACTCGCCGCAGGAGGAATTCTTCATGCCCAACCCGCACAAGATCGCGGAAGCCATGCGAAAACTTGCCGCCTACTAAGCGCAGCAAGACGGTCGGAGCTCCCCACCACCCGGCTTCGCCGGGAGCCTCCCCACAGGTGGGGAGGCGACTGGTCCCACCGATCGCCCCCGAGGAATACGCGATGCGGCGGGAGGCGGTCGCGGCCGGAAGGGAGGCCGCCGGGCTCGACGCGATTTGTGTCTTCTACCCGGCGCGGATCGCCTACCTCACCGGCTTCCACCACATCCCGACCGAGCGCCCCATCGCGCTCATCCTCGGACCCAAAGCCGGCGCGACTCTGATCGTCCCCGCGGTGGAAAAGGAGCACGCCGAATCGTCGACGTCGCTCGACCGGGTCGAGGTGTACTTCGAGTACCCGGGCGCCGAACACCCGATGGAGCGCGTATCAGCCATCCTCACGGAGCTCGGCGCGAAGCCGCGGCGCACAGGCGCCGACCACGATGGCTACGTGCCTCTGTGGGGTTATCGAGGACCAAAGCTCAGCGACCTGATAGGCGAGACGCCTTTTGACGCCGAGCTCATCGTCGAATCGCTGCGCCGGGTCAAGTCGGCGGCCGAGATCGCGTGCATCCAGCTGAGCTGCGACTGGGCGGCGCGCGCGCACCGCCGCATGCAGGTCTCGATCAAGACCGGCCAGACCGAGATGGAGTGCTACGCGCCAGGCAACATCGAGACGCTGCAGGAGATGCTGCGCGAGATGCCGGGCTGGCGCCCGCGCCGGTTTGAGGGCAACGGACTCACAGCGATGTTCGTGGCCGGGCGTTCAACCGCGATGCCGCACGGCTTCGTGAAGGGACACGGCGTTCAGAAAGGTGATGTGCTCGTGAGTGGTGCCAGCGCCGACATCGACGGGTACGGAAGCGAGCTGGAACGCACCATGATCGTCGGCGAACCCACACCGCAGCAGCGGCGCGCCTTCGACGCAATGCTCGCCCTGCAGACGCGCGCGATCGAGGTCATGGCGCCGGGCGTGACCGCCGGCGAGGTCGAGCTCGCCACCGTCCGCCTCGCCGAAGAGCTCGGCGTCACGGACAACCTTCGCCACCACGTCGGGCACTCGATTGGGCTCGAGGGGCACGAGGCCCCATTCCTCGACCGGGGCGATGAGGCAGTGCTCGAAGAAGGCATGGTGTTCACCGTCGAGCCCGGCGTTTACGTCAAGGACGTGGGCGGATTCAGGCACTCTGACACGGTGGTCATCACGGACGAAGGGTGCCGCGTGATGACCGACTACCCGCGCGAGCTCAAGGACTTGATCGTCTCGACGTGACCGTTGTCCGGCGCAGGCCGGATCTTGCTCGTGAACATGTGGAGCACCGTCGTGCCGTCGGTGGTGTGCCGCCGCACTCGGTCGACCGCCATCGGGGGCAGCATGCCCTGGTCCTCGACCGTCACCACCGTCTCCTTCGGCGCCACCGTCCTCCAGACCTCGCCGACCATCTCGCGCGGTAGGTTGCCGGGCACGTACACGTAGCGCCGGTTCGGCACCGCGCTGCGGGCGAGCATCTCCGCGCGCGAGAACGCGTCGTGGGCAGCGTAGTCCTTGAGGTACGGGTCGCTCACCTCCAACAGCTCGTGGTGCTGGTGCGGGTAGCGGTTGCCCCGGTAGAGAAACACAGCGCCGCGGCCGGCCGCCGCCCGCGCCGCCTCCGCAATCACGGCTTCCGCGGCCATCTGTTCGTGCGGCAGGATGACCAGCACGTCGCCGGCCGACGGCCGGTTGCCGAGCGCGCCGGCGATGGATTGCGCGGCACGCTGCGGCCGGAACGGCACCGGGAAGACGGCAGGGCGGCGCCGCCTGTAGTACCGGTAAGTCGCGAGGCCGGCGACCAACCCGATCACCGTGAGCCCGCCGCCGAACTCGGTGGCGAGCGGCTTGGCCTTGAGGTTGACGAGCCAGGCCACCACCACCAGCACAGTGGTCAGCACCCCAACCGCGAAGAACGCGATCGTGCGCACGTTCCACCGCTTGTACTCGCGCCAACGCACCAGATCGAGGCTGACGCACGTGAGCACGAACGTGCCGAGCAGCCCGAAGGCGTACAGGTCACCGAGCAGGTTGACCTGCGCCCTCGAGGCGACGATGATCACGATCGGCAAGACGGTGGCCGCGATGACCGCCCAGTGAGGGGTCTGGCGCCAGCGGTTGCGGTGCTCCAGCACGCGGGGCAAGAAACCCATCCGTGTCAGCGCGATGAAGACGTGGTACGCGCCGATGATCGCCGTGTTGCTTGCGAAAACGAGCAGCAGCGCGCCGGAGACGGCGACATAATCGCCGAGCAGGCGACCGGCCACATGGGCTCCAAGCAGAGAGATGAACTGGTTGGGGTCTGCGTTGGCGTTGAGCAGGGTGGTCGACCACAGCGTGAGCAGCGGGCTCGTGATCGCCATCGTCAGCACCACGGCGCCCATGGCGCGGTAGGCGACTGTGCGGCGCGGCTCGCGCATCGCCGGGGCCAGCTGCGCGATGCTCTCCAGCCCGGAGAAAGCGAGGAACGCAGCCCCGTATCCGGTGAGCAAGAAGATCGGCGTCAGCGCAGGCCCCCGCGTGACCGCGCTGAAGCTGTGCAGGATGCCGGATGGGCCAAGGTACAGCGCGGTCGCAAGCACCACGGCGAGCTGGCCGGCGCCGGCCAGGCAAACGAAGATCGCGGTCGTCCGTGCGCTCTCTTTGATGCCCAGGAGGTTCAGGACTCCGAGGGCGATGAGTGCGCCGACGGTTGCGTACATCGCCCACGGAATCAAGGCGGGCATCACGACGGCGAGGTACAGGACGCCTGACAGGGCGCTGAGGGCGGCGGTCAGGTAGTAGTCGACCAAGATGAAGAGGCCGCCAAGCAGCCCGGCAAACGGATGCAATGCCTGGGAGGAGACGTTGACCACGCCGCCGCCTTCCGGGTAGCGCCAGGTGACCTCGGCGTACTTGACACATAGAAGGATGAAGACGAAAAGCGTCATCAGGACGAAGAGGGCGGCGCGCGACCCGAATGGGCCGTACAGGATCCCCGGCACGTAGTAGATCGACGTGCCGATGTCGGCAAAGACGACCGCCCAGCACAGGAACGCCCCAAGACTTCCGCCGTGGAACTTGATGCGGCGGCCGGCGCGGGGAACAACGTGACTCACTCGCCGGCTCTGTCGCGACGGATGCCGAGGTAGCGGCGAAGGCCGTCGAGGTCGCTGCGCAACTGGTTGACCGCGCGCTGAGCCTCCCGATCGTCGAGTTCCATGTAGGCGACCGCCGCCAGGTAGACCTCGGCTCGCTCGAGCTGGCGCATAGCCGCGCGAAGGACGAGCCGCTGCTCCTTGGCTGTCCTCGTTGATGCGAGTTGGAGGATGGCGTTGCGCATGACTCCAAGCTAGGAGCGGCGCCGTCTGGGCTCCGTTTGGGCGATGCCTGAATCCGTATGGATCTCGTATGGATTCCAGCGCGATCCTTTACCCTCGCCATCGATGGGCTCGGACCATGTCGCTCGCCGTGGCCGTCGCCCTGGCGATCTTCGGGTCGTCGTCCGCCGCGCCACCAAGCTGCCCCGCACCCTCGGCGCGCCAGCGCTGTTCGCGGCGAGCTACGGGAACGTCGGGTCCAGCATCTACTACGCCCTGGGCGTCACCGCCGCCTTCGCCCTCGGCCTTACGCCGCTCGCTCTCATCCTTGCCGGTCTGATTTTCGTCAGCACCGCCCTCAACTACGCCGAGGGGTCGGCCGCCTTACCGCACGCGGGCGGCAGTTCGAGCTTTGCCCGCCGCGCCTTTAACGCCCCGATCGGGTTCCTGGTCGGTTGGGTGCAGCTTCTGAACTACACCGCGACGGTGTCAATCTCCGCTTACTTCGCGATCAGCTACCTCGGTGTGTTCAGCATCTTTCACCGGCTAAAAACAGACGAGCTGCTACACGTTGGCGCAACCGTCATATTGATTGGCTTCCTGGTCATCGTGAACGTCATCGGCATCCAGGAATCGAGCGCGCTCAACCTCGTGCTCGCCATGGCCGACCTGGTGACGCAGTTCGCGCTAGTCATCCTCGGACTGATCCTTCTGCTCAACTTCCGCGCCGTAATCAACAACGTTCACCTCGGAGTAGCACCGACGTGGGGCAACTTCCTGGCGAGCATCTCCATCGCGATGGTCACCTATACGGGCATAGAAACCATCTCCAACATGTCCGAGGAGGTGAAGGACCCCGGCCGCAGTGTGCCGCGCGCCACGTTCGCCGTGATCGCAGCCGTGTTGTTTGTCTCCGCGTTTCTTCCGACTATCGGCATGAGCGTCTTTCCCGTGTATCAGGACCCCGCCACCCACCAGTGGACGACCGACCTGGCGACAACGTGGAAGAACGACCCGGTGGCCGGGATCGTTACCGGCTTTGCATCGATCAGTCAGACCCTTGCGTTCTGGTCGGGCATCTGGGTGGGAATACTGGCCTTCACCATCCTGGTCATCGCGACCAACGCGGGCCTGATCGGGATCTCGAGGCTGAGCTACTCGCTCGCTGGAGCGGACCTTCTCCCGCATCGGTTCGCACGTCTACATGTCAAGTTCAAGACGCCATATGTTTCCATCATCGTCTTCGGCGTCGCGGCGGCTGTGCTCGTCCTGCCGGGAATCGTCGTCCATGGACAGGAGATCGACTTGCTGGGCTCGGTCTATGCGCTTGCGGCGACATTCGCGTTTTGCTCGGCGCATCTCTCCGTGATGCGCCTCAGGTTCGTCGAGCCCAACCTCTACCGCCCGTACCGCATGCCGTGGAACATCAAGTTCGGCCGCGACAGCATTCCGGTCATATCGCTGGTGGGCGCGCTGGCCATCGGCACCGTCTTCACTCAGCTGCTGTCACAGAACATCTCCAACTCCACGTACATCTGGCTCGGGTGGATGGTGCTCGGAGTCATCTCGTTCGTGATCTACCGCCGCTATCGCAAGCAGCCCCTGTGGGAACCGCTGGAGGTCCCGCCTCCGCCCGACCGCGAGATCGATCACCTCGCCCCGGCACCCCTCCCCAAAGCCGCCCGCTACCGCTATGGACGCCGCGAGCGCATCGCCGCTCATGCAGCGGCGGTGCCGGCGCATCACGAGCGGCGCCGCCCGGGCTGGCAGCTGGAGTTCGAGCTGTTCTTCGCCCGGCACGGACAAGCTCGCGGCGTTCTCATCGTGATGGTCTTCGCTGCGGTCAGTGGGTTTGCGGTTTATGTCGACCTCTCGAAATACGATCCCTTCGGACCCGGCCTAGGCTGGTCGCCGGGCCTGGTCGCCGTGGCCTTCATGGCGGCCTACCTGCTGAACCGCAGTCACTCCGAGCAGTAGATCCCCCTTCCATTGGATACCGAGTACCTTCACGTTTCGAAGGAGGTGGATGCTGCCTGGCCGATCGTCCCGGCCACTCCGATTCGACGCATCGCGGCTTGGCTGCTGGACTACCTGCTCATCGCTGCCTATCTAGTTCTCCTGACTGCGGTAAGCCTAGGTCTCCGTGTTTCCCCAGTCCAAGCCGGATTCAACAGGGCGATGAGTCAGCCCGTGACGGCCGAGTTGCTCGGGTTCTTTCTGCTCACACTTCCCGTCGTCCTGTACTTCGCCCTGTTCGAGGCTTCGCCGCT
Organism: Candidatus Dormiibacterota bacterium; assembly: GCA_035602315.1. GTDB lineage: Bacteria > Chloroflexota > Dormibacteria > Dormibacterales > Dormibacteraceae > Palsa-870. The sequence goes on along the minus strand of DATNML010000027.1, from coordinate 4,305 downwards.
GGGAGCGACACTCGGCAAACGAGCCCTACGACTGGCTGTTGTCGAGACAAATGGAGGCCGGCTGTCCACGAGGCGCGCGCTACTGCGCGAGACGGTGCGCTTCTTGCCTTGGGAGTTGAGCCACGCCTTACTCTGGCGTGTCGCCCTGTCGCCAGATCGTGGCTCGATCTCGTTCTGGGTGATCGCTGGCTTTGGACTTGTCTATGCCCTTGCGTTGCTCTACCTGGCCACTCTGTTCATCGGCTCGCTACATCGCACCGTGTATGACCGTCTGGCCGGTTCCGCCGTCATTCAGCGCTAGCTCCGAAACGTGCATTGTCTCCGCGGCCTTGCAATTCAGAGAACTCTGTGATACAAAGTGCTCTGAGGAGTAGAGCCAATGCAAACATCGGATGCCGACCGACTTCTAGGGGTGACACATGCAGCAGGCCGCCGGACTCGTTCGATACTCGCCGCCAGCTCGTTTCCGATGATCCTCTTCGGGGTGCTGGCACTTGCTTCCGCCCCGGTTGCGGAGGCATGGTCCTGGCCCGCGATCGCGGTTTTGTGGCTGGTCGGGGCGCCACTTGCCTCGGTGGCTACAGGACTCTGGTATCGAAGCCGCGAGCTCGAGCACGGCGTGGCGTTGAACGCGTCGCCGTTCATAGCCACGACGGTATGCATCGTGGTGGGCGCGACCGCACTGGGCATCGCGGGCCGCGGAGGTCCGCTGAGCTACGCCGGCCCCTTGTTGATCATCGGACTCGGCTACATGGTCTTCGCGCGGTTGGAGCGCAGCGCTCCGGTTGCCGCTCTGGCCGCAGGCGTGCTCGTCAGCGCCATCGCCCTCGCGCTGCTAAGACCGCCCCATGCCTATACCCTCGGGGTGCTTATCTTCGGCTGCGGCTCGGTGCTGCTTGGGATAGTTAGCCTGGTAAGGGAGCGCCGCCTCGGTGGCTGAAGTGTCGTCCTCACACCCGGCAGTCGAGCTCGACGAAACCGTTCATCAGCGCGTCAGGCTCGGCGTCCTGGCCGTCCTGATGGAAGCAGATCGCGCCAACTTCACCTACTTGCGCGAAACCCTCGGCGTCACCGACGGCAACCTCTCCGCCCATTTGAATGTGCTGGTCAATGCCGGTTTGGTGCAGCTGGACAAGCGCTTCGTCGAAGGGCGGCCGCGCACCTGGGTTCGCGCCACGCCCAAGGGGCGTTCCACGTTCCGCGCAGAGGTTGACGCCCTGGATCGGTTGGTCACCCGCTACCGCGCCAAGGTCCAGGCCTAATGCGCAGCGGTTCCTGCGGCATCTGCGCGGCGACGTAGCGCGTTTGCGTTTTCCGTCCGTCTGGACCTAGGTCGCCGGCTCCGCACCCACCACGATCGGCGTCAGATTCCCTACACGCCTTGCCAGGAGCATGATTGATTCGAGGCAGGGCGGCAGAACGCGGTCCCGCTCGGACGTTCTGATTCTGGAGGGGCTCAAATGGCCGACATCAAGAAAGGCCGCTGGACAGCACAGATCGATGGAGATTTCGTCGTGTTTTTGATCGGCGCCCGTTTCAACTACTTCCATCTCATTCGCTCGCTCGCCGATTTCGGTGGTCGGCGCGGCATGTTCCACATGCTCGACTACCTGTTGAAGCACCCGGAGAAAGGCTTGTTGGGCTACGAGGCCGGTCTAAAGACCATCGTGCAGTACTGGAGGTCGTTCGACCACCTCGAAGCATTCGCCAAGGACAGGGATGACCCACACCTGGCGGCATGGCGAAACTTCTGGCGGAGGGTAGGCAAGTCCGATCGCACCGGCATTTGGCACGAGACCTATCTCGTCCACGCCGGTGATTACGAAGCCATCTACGGCAACATGCCGCCCTATGGGCTTGGCAAGGCAAGCACACTAGTTCCGGTTGCCGGTGACTCCAGTGCGCGAAATCGAATCCATACGAGCACTCACGCTTGACAGCGCCTCTGCGTCGGTTAGCAGCCTGATTACGCCTCCAGCCAGTAGCCAACCCCCGCCGCCGTTCGGTTCGCGGTGGCCCTGATGAGCTCCCAGAATCGACGCCTCTCCTGACGCTTCGGCAACAGCATGCAACGCCTCCTTATCGGTGGCTGTTGCGACGACGCCGATAGCGCGCGGCGACGCCGTGGCGCTGGAATGCCACTACGCCTCGAGCCTGTATCCCACCCCGGGTTCGTTGACGATGTACCGCGGGTTGGCCGGGTCGTCACCGAGCTTCTTGCGGATCTGCGCGACGACGTAGCGGGTGTTGTACTTGTCGCCGATCGCGTAGTCGCCCCACACCTGCCGCAGCAGCGTGGTGTGAGTCACCGGCTTGCCCGCGTGGAGCGCGAGGTAGCGCAGCAGCTCGTACTCGGTCGGCGTCAACTTCACGGTCTTCCCGTTGACCTTCACTGACCGACGGCCGATGTCGATCTCCAGGTCGCCCGATCGGATGACCGGCTCACCCGCGGTCACATCGGCCTGTCGGCGCAGCACTGCACGGATCCGGGCGACCAGCTCCTCCGTGCCAAAAGGCTTGACCAGGTAGTCGTCCGCGCCGGCGTCGAGGGCCCGAACCTTGTCCTTCTCGTCGGGCATGACGCTGACGACGATCACCCCCGCGCGCGTGGCGGGCCTCAGCGCCTTCAACGTCGCGAAGCCGTCCATGCCCGGCAGTCCGAGGTCGAGGAGGATGACATCCGGGCGCCAGGCCGCCGCCTCGCGGATCGCTTCCTCCCCGCTCCCCACCGCATGGACGTCGAAGTCGTGGTAGCTGAGGCCGGTACGCAATGCGCGCTGCATCTCCACCTCATCGTCGACCACCAAAACCCGTCCGCTCACGCGTTGGGTACCGCCGAAACCTGAGCGAGCGGAAAGGTGAAGGTGAACCGCGGACCGCCGCGGCGATTCTCGACGCGGATCGTGCCTCCGTGCGCCTCGACCACCCGTTTGGAGATCGCCAGGCCCAGGCCGCTACCGCGGGCGCGTCGGGTCCAGAAAGTGTCGAATACTCGATCCAGGTCACCGGTCGCGATGGGCGGTCCTTCGTTCTCGACCCATGCTTCGAGCACTCCGCCTCGTGGGGCTGCGCCGACCTCGATCACACCGTTCGGCGGAGACCACTCGTGTGCGTTTTCCAGCAGGTTGGCAAGCACGCGACCGGCCTGCACCTCGTCAACCTCCACTGGGGGCAGGTCGTCGGGCAGCTCGACCACGATGCGGTTGCCGGCAAGCTCGGTGCGGAGCTGACGGGTGGCGCCGGCGACGAGGTCGGCGAAGTCGTGAGCCTCCTTGTCGAGCTCCATGCCGGCCTCGAGCCGTGACAGAGCGAGCAGGTCCCCAACCATCCGGTCGAGCCGGGTCGCCTGCCGGTCCAGGTCCACGAGCAGCTCCCGCTGATCGGTCTGCAGCCCGGCCTGGGGCGCGGCCAGCGCGGTCAGCCCGGTCCGCAGCAGGGCGATTGGGCTCTTGAGCTCGTGCGACAAAGAGGAGAGGATTGCCGTCTTCAGCCGGTCGGAAGATTCGAGACTCCGAGCCCTTTCTGTCTCCAATGCCGCGCGCCTGCGGTCGAGCAGAAGGTCGGCCAGCCCAATCAGGGCCGCAAGCATCCGGAGCTGATCCGGCTCGGTCCGATCTCCGGCGATTCCGATCACTGCGACGCCGCTGGCCAGAGGTAGATAAACCGGCTCGGTCGCGCCTGGGTGCGTACGCATCAGCTTGACCGCGCCATCGCGGACCGCGATGCCCACGGCCCGGCCCTTCTCATGTGACCACGCCGCCTGCTTGAGCTCCTCCGCGGTCAACGGGTCACCGGCCAGCGCGCTGGGCTGTCCAAAATCCACGGCCACCAACGCGAAACGGCCGACGCCACGCAGCTCTGTGGCGAGCCGGCACAGCATCGAAAGGGCGACTGTAACGTCGGGCGAGCGAAGCGCCTCCGTGGCCAGCTCGTAAAGCGCGCGTGATTCCCGAGCCAGGGCCTCAGCGCTCGCGTGAGTGCGGCGAAGGGATGCGGCGAGCTGGCTGGTCACCAGCGCCACCGCGAGCAAGACCACGAGCTCCAGGAGCTGGGCCGTCCCGCTGACCGTGAAGGTGCCGACCGGCGGCACGAAGAAGAAGTCGTAAAGGAGAAATGACGCGATGCTCCCGGTGACCGCAGGCCCCCTTCCCCATCGCGCCGCCAGCCACAGGACGAGGAGCAGGTAGACGGCGGACAGGCCACGCACCGACGAGAGCGACGTGACCAACTCGATCCCCACCGTGACCGCAATCGCCCCGCCGAGGGCAAGTGCGTACGGCGCGAGGCGGCGCATCATGCTGCGAT
>DATNML010000026.1:0-8924 GCA_035602315.1 Candidatus Dormiibacterota bacterium | reverse complement strand
GTCATTGTGGCGGCGACCGGCGCCCGGCTGCTTGGTCGCTGCGCACACTTTCAGGCTTGCCCCACTGGGCGGACCGCACCATAGTGTCCCGGTTTCGAAGTTCCTGTCAAGATCGCGACGTGACCAGGGTGCGGATCGCGGTCGGGGGCCTGCGGTTCGAAGCGCGGCTCGAGACCGAGCGCGCGCCCAAGACCTGCGCGAGATTCGCCGCCATGCTGCCCCTCAAGACGCAGCTCATCCAGGCCCGCTGGAGTGGAGAGGCGGCCTGGATCCCGTTCGGCGACCTTGACGTGGACCTGGGCTACGAGAACCACACGAGCTATCCGGCGCCGGGGCAGCTCCTGCTCTACCCGGGCGGCATCAGCGAGACGGAGATCCTGTTTCCGTACGGTGCGACAGTCTTCGGGAGCAAGATGGGCCAGCTGGCGGGGAACCATTTCGCGACGATCGAGGACGGCGCTGAGCAGCTCCCCGCCCTCGGCAGAGTCGTCCTGTGGGAGGGCGCGCAGGACATCACCTTCGAAGCCGTCTGATCATGGCGGGCGACGCCGAGACGGTGATGCAGCGCCTCGACATCCTGGGCGCTTGCAGCGAGGAGCCGGGGCGGCTGACGAGACCCTTCGCCTCGGAAGCCATGCGGAGGGCCCACGACCACGTCGCCGCCTGGATGCGTGAGGCCGGCATGACGGTGCGCAAGGACAACATCGGCAATCTGGTGGGGCGGTATGAGGGTGCAAGTGGTGACGCCACGTTGCTCGCCGGCTCCCACCTGGACTCGGTCCGCGACGCGGGAAGGTACGACGGCCCGCTGGGCGTGATGGTCGCCCTGGCCGCGGTGCAGCGGCTTCATGAAAGCGGGTCTCGGCTGCCATTTGCAATCGAGGTGGTCGGTTTCGCTGACGAGGAAGGATTGCGCTACGGCACCACGTATCTCGGCAGCCGGGCGATGGCCGGCGCGCTCGACCCGGCCGATCTCCATCGCCCCGACGCCCAGGGCGTGACCATGGCCGAGGCGATCCGCGGCTTTGGCGGCGACCCGGATCGGGTGGGCGAAGATCGGTGGGCCGGCGGCAAGCTGCTGGGCTATGTGGAGGTGCATATAGAGCAGGGCCCGGTGCTCGAAGTGAGCGACCTTCCCGTCGGCATCGTGTCCGCCATCGCGGGCCAGTCACGCTTGAGCCTCCTCTTCACCGGCGAGGCCGGCCACGCCGGCACGGTGCCGATGAACCGGCGCAAGGACGCCCTCGCGGCGGCTGCGGAGTTCGTGCTGCTGGTCGAGGCCGAGGCTCGGGCGACCGACGGGCTGGTCGCCACAGTCGGGCAGCTGGCCGTCAGCCCCGGCGCGGCCAACGTCGTGCCGGGCAAGGTGATGCTGACACTCGACGTCCGGCATGCGGACGACGCGGTGCGACTGGAGCACGTGAAGCGAATGCAGCAGTTGACGCGCGACATCGCGGAGCGACGAGGTCTGTCGGTCGAGTCCTGGCCCATCGCCGAAAACGGGTCGATTCCCAGCTCGCCACGCTTGACGGCCCTGCTCGCGCAAGCGGCACAATCGCTCGGCGACCCGGCGGTCAAACTGGCGAGTGGCGCCGGGCACGACGCGGTCGTCATGGCCGGGCTCACCGAGGTGGCCATGCTCTTTGTCCGCTGCAAGGGAGGCATCAGCCACCATCCCGCCGAATCGGTGACCGAAGAGGATGTCGCAGTCGCGATCGATGTCCTGGCCAGGTTCCTGGAGCTGCTGGCCGCCGACCGATGAGCGACCTGGTGATCCGGGGCGGCAGCGTCGTCACCCCAAACGGGGTGATCAGTGCAGATGTCGCACTCAGCGATGGGGTGATCTCGGCGGTCGGACTCAACCTCGAGCCTGCCTCCAACGAAATCGACGCCACAGGCCTGCACGTGCTGCCCGGCGGAATCGACTCGCACGTGCATTTCAACGAACCTGGACACGCAGATTGGGAGACGATCGCGAATGGTTCGGCCGCGCTCGCGGCCGGCGGCTACACCGCGTTCGTCGACATGCCGCTCAACTGCTTGCCGGTCACGATCGATGGCGGAGCCTTCGACCTGAAGCTCGCGGCCACAAGCGCTTCATCGATGCTCGACTTCGGATTGTGGGGCGGCCTCGTACCGAACAACCTCGATCGCCTGGAAGAGCTGCACGCCCGCGGAGCGCTCGGTTTCAAGGCGTTCATGTGCCCAAGCGGGCTCGACGAGTTCCGGGCGTGCGACACGCGCACGCTGCGCGAGGGCATGCAGCGCATCGCCGCGCTCGGCTCCATCCTGCTGCTGCATGCAGAGGATGCGGAAGCCGTCGAAATGCTGGGTCGCGAAGCGGTCGCACACGGCATGACCGGCGCCCGCGACTTCGTCCGCTCCCGACCCGCCAACGCGGAGATGGACGCGATCTCGCGCGCCATCTCCCTGGCCGAGGAGACGGGCTGCGCCGCACACATCGTTCACGTGAGCACCGCCCAGGGCATGCGCTGGATCCGAGAAGCGCAGATCTCGGGCGTCAACGTGAGCGGTGAGACGTGCCCGCACTATCTGCTCTACACGGAAGAGGACCTTGAGCGTCTGGGCGGGCTGGGCAAGTGCGCCCCTCCGTTTCGGACGGCCAAGGATCGCGAGGAGCTGTGGGCGATGCTCGCGGACGGCAGCCTGCCCATGGTCGTCTCCGACCATTCGCCCAGCTCGCCCGATCTCAAGTCGGGCGACGACTTCTTCAAGCTCTGGGGCGGCATCTCGGGCTGTCAGTCGACGCGCCAGCTGCTGCTCGAAGGAGCACACCTGCGATCGATCGACTTGTCGGTGATCGCCGCCTGCACCGCCACCAACGTGGCCCGACGGTTTGGGCTGGCGCGCAAGGGCGAGGTGGCGATTGGGTTTGACGCGGACCTCTGGATCGCCGACCTGTCACATGAGTCGTTGGTGCGGAGGGAGGACCTCCTCTACCGGAACGCGTTCAGCGCGCATGAGGGACAGGCCATCCGCGGCCGTACGGTGATGACGCTCGTGCGGGGCCGGGCGGTCTTCGCGGATGGCCGGCCAATCCCGGGTCCGGGTGGCCGCCTACTCACGGCCCAGCGCTGATACCAACTTTGAGACGATCTTGGGACTGGACCCGATACGCAGGCTGTAGCAATCTGCGGCCATGGAAGCAGAGAAGACGCAGCACGTGAACCGCCGAGCGGTCCTCGCCATCGCGGCCGGGTTGGGGCTTCTGATCGTTCTCGTCATCGGGGTCAGGCTTTCTCGCACTGACTACGCCTCCGCTGCATGGTTCACGACCCTGCTTCTCCTGATCACAGATGGCCTTGTGGCATGGCACTTGTTGCTTGGCGGCGGAGTCAAGGCGATCCGGCGCGCCACGCTCATCTCGGTCCTGGCAACCATCGCGCTGATCGCGAACTGCTCGAGTCAGAGTGGCGACGGTTCGCATGCGATCGGAGCGGACCCCACCGCCTACCTTTCGACGCTTCTGATCCTCGTCGGACCACTCGTATTGGTGCTCGCAGCGCCGGGAATCATCTCCATCGCAACGCTGACGAGGAAGAGGAAACTCTGGATCCTGGGCGCTTCTCTGCTTGGCGCGGTCTTAGCGCCTCTGACCGCGTATGCCGGTTTCGTCCTCTCCTACGCCGTCTTCTGCACGAGCGCTCACCCGACTGCGGCGCAGAGCGCGGAGTGTGTCGCGTCGTCGGGTTCGTTGGCGGCCAGCTTCGGAATCATCGGCCCTGTGATGGTCCTGCCACCCCTGTTACTTCTCATGCGCCGGCCCGCCATGACCGGGTCGGCAGAACCGCCGTCGTCGACGGCTGGGATCTGATTCGCCTGGTTCAGACGGTGTGTGCGATCGGGCCGCGCACCGGCCAACCGCCTGCATCGAGATCCAGCTCATCGACGTAGCACCAGCCCCAGTCCTCGCCCGGCTCAAAGGACCTCATGATCGGGTGGCCGGTCCGCTTGAAATGTGCAGTTGCGTGCTTGTGCGGCGAGTTGTCGCAGCAGCCCACGTGCCCGCAGATCATGCAGAGGCGCAGGTGCACCCACCTGCCACCCATCCGCAGGCAGTCTTCGCAGCCGTCGGCGCTGGCGGTGACTTCGCGGATCTGATCGACGTGGTCGCATTCCTGCATCGTGGGCTTTTAGCGTACGACGCTACGTTAGCCTCGACCACGGGGGCCCGATTGGCTGCATCCATGGCCGTGGTTGCGGCCATCTGTGCCCGGATAGCGGAATTTACCGGGCGCGAGCGGTGAGGCGCTTACTCTCGGCCGCGAGGTCCTGCGCGATCTGTGTTTCGTCGCCGGTGAGGAGGCGCCCGTCGCGGACCACGATCCTGCCGTTGACGACAACCGCTTCGGCGCGCGCCGGGGGCGCGAGCGCCAACGCGGCGAGAGGATCTTCCATGCCGGCGTGGGCGAGATCGTCCAGCCGGAAGAACGCGACGTCGGCGCACTTTCCCACGGCCAAAGATCCGCAGTCGGCGCGACCCAGGCAGGCCGCGCCCCCGGCGGTCGCCATGCGCCAGGAATAGCGCGCGGTCAAGGCTGTGGCGGCGTCCTCGCGACCCTGCATCGCCGCTCGCGTGCGAGCCACGAGCAGCGCCTGATGAACCTCCACGGCGAGGTTCGAATCCTCGTTGCTCGCCGCGCCGTCGACGCCTAGGCCGACGATCGCACCGGCGAGCACCAGGTCCTCCACCCTGCACGCGCCTGCCCCGAGACGCATGTTGCTCGAAGGACAGTGCGCCACGCCTGTCCGTGACCTGGCGACGTGGCCGATCTCGGCGTCGTCGAGATGGATGCCGTGCGCGAACCAGACGTCATCGCCGGTCCAGCCGAGATCCTGCATCAGCTCGAACGGCCGCTTCCCGAAGCGCTCCAGGCAGAACCTCTCCTCGTCGAGCGTCTCTGCCAGGTGAGTGTGGAGTCTTACTCCGTGACGCCGCGCCAGCTCGGCCGAGTCGCGCATCAGCCTCGGCGTCACCGAGAACGGGGAGCAGGGCGCCACCACCACTCGGCACATCGCGCCAGGAGCGGGATCGTGGAACTTGCGGATCATCTCTTCGGTGTGGGCGAGGATCGCGTCCTCGTCCTCGACCACGCTGTCCGGTGGGAGTCCGCCCTTCGACTCGCCGAGCGACATCGAGCCGCGGCACGGATGGAAGCGCAGGCCGAGCTCGCCCGCAGCTTCGACCAGCGCCTCGAAGAGACCTGTGCTCCCGTGCGGAAACACGTAGTGGTGATCGGTCGACAGCGTGCATCCGGAGAGCAGCAGGTGTGCCATCGCGGCCCTGCCGGCGATGCGGACCGTGTCGGCATCGATCTGAGCCCAAACGGGGTAGAGGGCGCGGAGCCACTCGAAGAGGCCGCCGTCGGGCACGTATCCGCGTGTTGCCCACTGGTACATGTGGTCGTGGGCGTTGACCAGGCCGGGCACAGCCACGCAGTTGGGGAGGCTCAACACCTCATCGGCGGCTGGGGGCTGACCCGAGCCGACTTCGGCGATCACGCCATCGCGAGCCAGCAGCCAGCCGTTCTCAATCTCTTGTCCGGCGCCAGTGAACAGCAGCCCAGCGCGCAGCAGAAGCGTGGGCACTACGTCGGGACTATGTCGTGGGGGCGGACCGGCACCCTCGTGATGGGCCGGCCCGTGGCGGCGCGGATGGCGGCCACGATCGCCGGCCCGGATGAGATGGTCGGCGGCTCGCCCACGCCCTTCAAGCCATAAGGCGAGTGCGGGTCGCCGAGCTCGAGCACGTCCATGCGCAGAGGCGGCATGTCCAGGATCGTTGGGAGCAGATAGTCGGTAAAAGACGGGTTGCGGATCACCCCGTCCTTGACCTGGATTTCCTCCATCACGGCGAGGCCCAACCCCTGGGCCGCTCCGCCTTCGAGCTGGCCCTCCACCGCCTGCGGGTTGATCGCCCGGCCGACGTCCTGGGCTGTCGCAAGCTCGACGACCTTGACGAGCCCCAGCTCTACATCGACATCCACCACGGCGCGGTGCGCAGCGAAGGCGTACTGGAGGTGCGCGTCGGCCTGTCCGGTATCCCGATCGAGGCGATGGGTGCGACGCGGACGGAACTCACGCGTCTCTTCGATCACCTCATTGCCGAGCAGCATCGCAAGACTGACGATCACCTCCCCGGTTGCGGACACGACCGCGTCCCCTTCCAGGCGCGCGGCTTCGGTCCGGCCCAGCTCGGAGCGGGCGAGCGTCAGCACGCGTTCGCGCACCGCTTCGGACGCGGACTTCACGGCACCCCCGGTGATGTAGGTCTGGCGCGACGCCGAGGATGAGCCTGCGGAGCCGACCTGCGTGTCAGCCTCCAGCACCACCACGTCGCTCACTCCAAGCTCGGTCGCGGCGATCTGCGACTGCACGGTGACGAGCCCTTGCCCCACTTCGGCCGCCGCTGTATGGACCTCGGCGCGCGGGCGACCACCGACCACCGAGAGTCGGACCCTAGCCGTCGAGTAGTCGTCGAACCCTTCCGAGTAGCCGACGTTCTTGAACCCGACGGCGAAGCCCACGCCGCGGCGCAAGCCCTCGCCGTGGGTGGTGTTGGAGACACCGCCGGGCATCTGAGTCAGGTCAATGGCTGCCCCCGCCCCTCTCCCTGACCCTCTCCCCTGAAGGGGGAGAGGGAACTTCCTGATCCGGTCCAGGAGCTCAGCGACGGGAGCCGGCCCCTCCACCACCTGGCCTGTGACCAGCCGGCTGCCGGTGCGCATTGCGTTGCGAATCCGCAGCTCGACTGGGTCCATTCCGAGGGCCGCCGCGAGCTTGTCCATCTGCGCCTCGTGTGCGTAACAGTTCTGGACCGAGCCGAAGCCGCGCATCGCCCCGCACGGTGGGTTGTTCGTGTAGACGACCCAGCCGTCGATGGTGGCGTTCGGGCACTCATACGGCCCAGCCGCGAAGCAGCATGCATTGGCGATCACGGCGGTCGAGCTGGACGCGTACGCTCCGCCGTCGAGCAGCACCCGCGCCTTGACGTAAACAAGCTTGCCGTCACGCGTGGCGCCGTGCTCATACCTGAGCTTGCCCGGGTGCCGGTGCACGTGGCCGACGAACGACTCCGGTCGTGAGTAGGCGATTTTCACGGGCCGGCCTGTGCGCAGCGCGAGCATGCACGCGTGCGCCTGCATCGAGAGGTCCTCGCGCGCGCCGAACGCGCCGCCGATGCCGGCCATTGTCAGGCGGACCTTTTCCGGCGGTAGGGCCAGGCAGTCGGCGAGCTGTGAGCGATCGATGTGCAGCCACTGCGTGGCGAGGTGGAGGTTGACGCCGCCGTCGCCGTCGGGGATGGCCAGCCCCGACTCCGGCCCAAGCGGCGCCTGGTCCTGCATTCCGACCTCGTATTCGCCGGTCACCACCACGTCCGCACGAGCGTTCTGGTCGCCATGGCGAATCTTGACGTAGCGCGTGACGTTTCCATCCGGGTGCAGCCTCGGCGCGGCATCGGTCAGGGCAAGCTCGGGATCGGTGAGCGGCTCGAGCACCTCGTACTCGACGCCTACAAGCTTGGCCGCGCGGCGCGCGTGCTCCGGGCTGTCCGCCGCGACCAGCGCCACCGCCTCACCCCAGTAGCGCACCACGTCGATCGCGAGCACCGGCTGGTCGGGGATCTCCAGGCCGTACACCTTGCGCCCGGGCACGTCCTCATGCGTCAGCACCGCATGCACGCCTGGCAGGGCCAGCGCGGCGGTCTGGTCGATCGAGACGATGCGCGCATACGGATGCGGGCTCCGGACCGTCGCGCCCCACAGCATTTCGTCCACACGCAGGTCCGACGAGTAGGCAAACTCGCCACGCACCTTGGACGGGCCGTCCGGACGGCGCGGCGACTCGCCGACGCGGCCGCTTTTCGGCTGCACTTTCAAAGTTCGACCCCACCCCCTCCCCGACCCTCCCCCTGAAGGGGGACGGAGAGGCGCTTTGCGGCCAAGTGCACCGCGTCGATGATCTTCGCGTAGCCGGTACACCGGCAGATGTTGCCGGCCAGAGCCTCGCGGATCTCCACCGTCGTCGGCTGTGGCACGCGGATCAGAAGGTCGTGCGTCGCGACGATCAGACCCGGGGTGCAGAACCCGCACTGCACCGCCCCCGCTTCGAGAAACGCCTCCTGCACCGGGTGCAAAGCCTCTTTTGACGCGAGGCCTTCGACGGTCACCACCTCGCGACCTTGCGCCTGGCCGCCGAGCACCAGGCACGCGCACACCAGCTGCCCGTTGAGGTACACGGAGCATGAGCCGCACTCGCCTTGCTCGCACGCATTCTTCGAGCCGGGCAGATCAAGATGCTCGCGCAGCACGTTGAGCAGGCTCTCCCCCTCCCACACATCCTCCGCGACGCGCGGCCGCCCGTTCACCGTGCAGCTGATCCTCATGCGGCCTTTCGGTATTCGTTCCAGGCCCACGTGAAGCTGCGGCGGGCCATCACCGCAAGCGCGTGGCGTCGGTAGGCGGCGGTGCCGCGGACGTCATCGATGGGCTTGGCGGCTGCTGCGACCAGCTCGCCGAATCGCTCGAGAGCGGTTTCCTCGACCGCGCCTCGTTTCTCCCACAGGCCACGCTCATCGAGCACGCTCTCGAGAAAGCGCTCGGCGTCGGGCGCCATGACCGGCGTCGGCGCCGCCGACCCGATGCCCGTGCCGATGCGGCGGCGCTCGGAGTCGATCGCCAGCGCGAACGAGCAGACCGCGATCACCATCGCGTTGCGCGTGCCCACCTTGGAGAACTGCTGCGGACCTTGTTTTGGTTCGACGAGGAATGCGGCGATCAGCTCGTCCTTTCTCATCGCGTTGCGCTTGGGCCCGACATAGAACTCATGGACAGGCATCCGGCGAGTGCCAGCATGCGAGCTCAGCTCGACGAGCGCGCCCGCTGCGAGCAGCGGCGGGGGGG
>DATNML010000025.1:0-2012 GCA_035602315.1 Candidatus Dormiibacterota bacterium | reverse complement strand
AGGATGCCGCGCGGGATCGCGACCTGCCAGATGAGAGCAATTGAAAAACCAAGGATGAGGATCGGAATCGTCGAGTTGAGGTGCTCGAATGCGGCCACCGGCCGCGCCATCAGCGTGGTCACGAGCACGGCGATAAGGCAGGGGATGGCGACCAGGCGCACGGTGCGGGTGAGCAGCGTGCTGAGGCCGGCGTCGCCGCGAGCCGCCAGCGTTGCGGTGTAGCGGGCCAGCACGACGATGAGGATGAGCGCCGGAGCGGTGCCGACCGCGTAGACCGCGATCAGGAAAGCGACCTGCCCGTAGGTGATGGGACCCAGGACGCGCCCGGCGATTGCGTGGTAGACGAAACCGCCGATGCCGGCGACCAGGCCGCCGGCGAAGAGGATGGCATTCTGCCGGACCAACCGGTTCCGCCGAACCTGGGCCAGGCGCTGGCCGAGGCCCAGTCGCGCGCCGGTTTGCACAGTCCCGCGCATTCTACTGGGAACGTCGAGGCTGTCCCGGTTGGGATAATGCCTTTCGGATGCCCGAACCAGCCAAGCCCCTCGTGTCAGCGCTCGTCGTCAGCTACAACACCAAGGACGTGCTTCTGCAGACCCTGCAGGCGTTCTTCGCCACCGCGGACATCCCGGTGGAGGCCGTCGTCGTCGATAACGACTCGTCTGACGGTTCGGCGGCGGCGGTGACGGATGAATTCCCACAGGCGACCGTGCTGGTCCAATCGAAGAACCTCGGCTACGGACGCGCCGCGAACATCGGGCTCGAACGCTGCCAGGGCCGCTTCGTTCTGCTGCTGGGCTCGGACGTGACCGTGGACCCGCAGACGGTCGGCAAGCTGGCCGACTTCCTCCTCACGCGTCCCGACGCCGGCGCGGTGGGTCCGCGCGTGCTGCTGCCGGATGGGGCCCTGGATCCGGACTCGCGGCGATCCTTCCCGATCCCCAGCACGCTCTTCTACCGCACGATCGGCCTGAGCCGCCTCTTCCCGAAGAGCCCCCGCTTTGGCCGGCACAACATGGGCCACCTGCCGGAGTCCGAGGTGCACGAGATGGACGCCGGGACGGGCGCCTGCCTGATGCTGCGCACGGCTGCGCTGGATCGGGTGGGTTTCTTCGACCCGCGCTACTTCATGTTCGGAGAGGACATCGACCTGTGCTACCGGCTGAGGCTCGGCGGCTGGAAGGTCTTCTACCTACCCACGGCCAGCGCCACGCACCACGTCAGCTCGGCCGCACCCGAGCAGCAGCGACAGATGTCGTACCAGCGCCATCGCTCGATGTGGACGTATCACTTCAAGCACCACGCCGAAGACGTTTCAGCTTTCGGCAACGGCCTGGTGTGGGCGCAGATCTGGGGCCGCTGGGCGGCTCAGCGCGTGAAGGATACGGTCAGGCCCCCAAAGCGCGAATCCGGATAGTTTCCCGGTCAATCTGGGTACCCTCTTGACGTAGATGTATCACCAGATCGTGCACAACAAGCGGACCAGCATCATCTTGGTCGCGCTGTTCCTCATCGTCTGGCTCCTGGCGGGGTTTGTCATCGGGCTGTTCGCAGGCGGCACGAGCACGGCCATCCTCGGGGCGGTCATCCTCGGCCTATTAGGCATCGGCGCGGCCGCCTTCTCGTATTACTTCGGCGCGGCCACGGTACTGTCCGCGGTTGGCGCCCGAGAGGCGGACCCCCAGCAGTACCAGCAGCTGTACAACATCGTGCAGACCCTCGCCGTCGGCGACGGTGTGCCCGTACCGAAGGTCTACATCGTCGACGACCCGAGCCCGAATGCCTTCGCCACCGGCCGTGACCCACAGCATGCAGCGGTGACCGTGACCACCGGCCTGCTGCAGATGATGAACCGCGAAGAGCTCATGGGCGTCCTTGCCCACGAGATGAGCCACGTCAAGAACTACGACGTGCGCCTGATCCTGATCGTCACGACGATGATCGGCATGGCGGCGCTCATCGCGAGCGCCGTTTGGCAAGGCGCGTTCCGTGTTCGCACTCGTGACGAGAGA
>DATNML010000024.1:0-3002 GCA_035602315.1 Candidatus Dormiibacterota bacterium | reverse complement strand
CGAACGGGTGCTCGCCATGGCGGAGGACGCCCGCCTCCCGCTGCTCGAGCGAGTCCGCTTCCTGGCGATCTTCAGCCAGAACCTCGACGACTTCTTCCAGGTCCGCGTCGCCGGGCTCAAAGAGCAGGTCCTGGCGGCGGTCGCGGTCGCGTCGCCAGACGGCACGTCGCCGCTGGAGCAGCTGCGGTCGATCCGGGCTCGGGTGGAGGGACTTGTCGAACGCCAGGCCGGCCTTTTCAATCGCGAGCTGATCCCGGCGCTCGCCGAGTCCGACATCGCACTCGTGCGCGCGGGAGACGTGACCAAGCGCGAGCTCAGCCAGCTGCACTCGGTCTTCCGGCAGCAGATCTTCCCGGTGCTGACACCGCTGGCCGTCGACCCCGGCCATCCGTTCCCCTACATCTCGCACCTGTCCCTGAACCTGGCCGTCATGGTCAGGGATCCCCAGCGCCACCAGCAGCGCTTTGCGCGGGTGAAGGTCCCGCCCGTGCTGCCGCGCTTCATCCCCCTGGTCGAGGGCCGGCGCTACGTGCCGCTCGAGGACGTGATCGCCCTACACATGCAGGC
The DNA here is from genome assembly GCA_035602315.1 of Candidatus Dormiibacterota bacterium. GTDB lineage: Bacteria > Chloroflexota > Dormibacteria > Dormibacterales > Dormibacteraceae > Palsa-870. The sequence continues at coordinate 2,435 of DATNML010000024.1, read as the reverse complement.
GCTGTTCCCGGGCATGGAGGTGGTCGCGCACCATCCCTTCCGCGTCACGCGCGACGGTGACCTCGACGACGTCGACAGCGACGCCGAGGACTTGCTCGCCGCGATCCAGACCGAGCTTCGCCGCCGCCGCCGCCACGCGCGGGTGGTGCGGCTCGAGGTCGACCCGGGAATGTCTCCCGAAGTGCTCGAGCTGCTCACGAGAGAGCTTGAGCTGCAGCCCGCGGACGTGTACAAGGCCGACGGCCTGCTCGACCTCGGAAGCCTTCACGCGCTGGCACAGCTGGACCGGCCGGACCTGAAAGAAGAGCCATGGACGCCGACCACGCAGCCACGCCTGCGCGGCCTGGCGGCGGAGGTGCCCGACCTCTTCGCGGTGCTGCGTGCCGGCGATCTGCTCGCTCACCACCCCTACGACTCGTTCGCCACCTCGGTCGAGGCTTTCATCGACCACGCCGCCAGCGACCCCGACGTGCTCGCGATCAAGCAAACGCTGTATCGCACCTCAGGCCCGGCCAGCCCGATCGTGCGCGCGCTGATCCGCGCCGCCGAAAGGGGCAAGCAGGTCGTCGCGCTCGTCGAGCTCAAGGCCCGCGGCGACGAGCAGGCCAACATCGGTTGGGCCCGGGCGCTCGAGGAAGCCAACGTCCACGTCGTCTACGGACTGCTCGGCCTGAAGACTCACGCCAAGGTCACTCTGGTCGTGCGGCGCGAGGGCAAGCACATCCAGCACTACCTGCACGTCGGCACGGGCAACTACAACCCGAGCACCGCGCACGGCTACGAGGATGTGAGCCTGCTGTCTGCCGATGCGGACCTCGGCGCCGACGTCACCGAGCTGTTCAACCTGCTGACCGGGTACAGCCGCCAGCACCGCTACCGCAAGCTGCTGGTCGCGCCGACCAGCCTGCGTGCCGGCATCACCCAGCTGATCGAGCGCGAAGGCAAGCCAGGCGGCCGGATCATCATCAAGGTTAACAACCTGATCGACCCTGAGATCATCGACGCGCTTTACTCCGCGTCGCGCGCGGGCGCTCGCGTCGACCTGATCGTCCGCAGCATGTGCGCGCTTCGTCCCGGCGTGCCCGGGCTGTCGGAGCGCATCAAGGTCCGCTCGATCGTCGGCCGCTTCCTCGAGCACTCGCGCATCTTTGTCTTCGGCGAGGGCGCCGACGCCGAGTACTACCTCGGTTCCTCCGACCTCATGCAGCGCAACCTGGACCGCCGCGTCGAAGCCGTCGTCCCTGTCACCGATGCCAAGCTGCGCGAGCGCCTGTCATCGATCCTGGCCATCGTGCTCGCCGACGACGTGCTGGCATGGGAGCTCTGCCCCGACGGGGGTTGGCAGCGCGTGCCGACGCTTCGCGGCCTTAACTCTCACAAACGCTTCCAGGAGTTGGCCCTCGAGAGCGCGCGCGGCAACGGGGTGGCGAACGGCGTCCCGCATGTTAGAGCGTGAGGTAAAGCTCGGGGCCGGACCCGCGTTCCACCTGCCGGACCTGAGCGGGGTGGTCGAAGGTGTGGCGGTGGGTCCCCAGGAGGCCGTCCGGCTGGAGACCGTCTACTACGACACGCCAGACCTGCGCCTCGCGCGCTGGGGCGTCTCGCTTCGCCATCGCGCCGGCGAGGGCTGGACGTTGAAGCTCCCGCCGCGCGCACCCATCCCCGGACAGCCGCCGGGCCAGCTGCTCGAGCGCGACGAGCTGACATTCCAGGGCGGATCCAAGAAGCCGCCCGAAGCGGCCGTGGCGACCGTGCGCGCGTACGTGCGCAAGGCAGAGCTGGTGCCCGTCGCCCGGCTCTCGACGCTGCGCAGGCGCGTGAGGCTGGTCGATGGGGCTGGCGCGCGGGTGGCCGAGGTGGTCGACGACGAGGTGTCCGTCCGGGACGGCCGTCGAGTCGCGGCGCGATTCCGAGAGATCGAGGTCGAGGTGAGCCCTCAGCCGAACGGCGCCAACGGGATCGCGGATCCGCTGGTGACGCGCCTGCGCGGAGCCGGGGCGGGAGCGCCTGACCCGACCCCCAAGCACATCCGTGCGCTCGGCCCGCGCGCCATGGAACCTCCGGAGGTGAGCTCGCAGCCGGTTCAGCCGGACTCGCCGGCGCGGGATGTCATCAAGAGCGTGCTTGCGGAATCCATCGCCTCGCTGCTGCGCCACGACCCGCTGGTCCGCACGAGCAGCGACCCGGAAGCCGTCCACCAGGCTCGCGTCGCGACGCGCAAGCTACGCTCGAACCTGCGCACCTTCGGGCCGCTGCTGGATGCCGACTGGACCGAGCCACTTCGGACTGAGCTGGGCTGGCTGGCCATGGGCCTGGGCGCGGTGCGCGATCGCGAGGTCCTGCTCGAGCGGCTGCGTGAGCGCGCGAAGTCGCTTCCCGTGTCCGACCAGAAATCGGCGGCCTCGCTGTTGAAGATCCTCGAGCTGGAGATCGAC
>DATNML010000023.1:0-6934 GCA_035602315.1 Candidatus Dormiibacterota bacterium | reverse complement strand
CTCATCACACGGCGAGTCGAGGATCACCCGCACGGCGTACTTCGAGGGCCCGTGGTATGTGCCGCTGCTGCAGGAAACATTTCCGCTCTGGCGTGAGCTGGAGGACGCGTCGGGCGCCAGCCTGTTGACCCTGAACGGCGCCCTGATGATCGGGCACCCAGACTCGGACGCAGTCACAGGCGCGCTCGCCGCCGCCGCCAAGCACAGCCTCGACGCACGTCTATTGAATGCCGCTGAGCTGAGCCGTCGCTATCCAGGGCACGTGATCGGCGCGCGGGATGTCGCGGTGCTGGACATGCAGGCCGGCTTCGTGCGGCCGGAGGCCGCCATCGCGGCGATGATCGAACGGCTCGTGGCTCTTGGCGGAGAGATGAGGCGCGAGACCGTGGTGACCTCCGTGGACAGCCATCCGAACGGAGTTGAGATCGTGACACCCGGCTCACGCGAGAGATTCGACGCTGTGGTCATCGCTGCTGGACCCTGGATGCCCTCGCTCACCCCTTGGCTCCCGCTGACCGTCGAGCGCCAGGTGCTCGCATGGCTGGAAATTGAAAAGGACGTGAATTGGTTGGGACCCGAGCAATTCCCTGTTTTCATCCGGCAGACGGACGACCTCGGCGATATCTACGGCGTCCCCACGCTGGACGGAGTCTCGATGAAGATCGCTCGCCACCACGACGGAGACGCGACCGATCCAGACCATGTACTTCGCGACGTCGGCGACTCGGATCTCGTCCTCTTGCGCGCTTTTGCAGCAACGTACCTGCGCGGAGTCACCGGGCAAGTCATTAGAACCGCTGTCTGCATGTACACCAACACGCCCGACGGCGACTTCGTCGTCGATCTGCATCCCGAAGATCCGCGCGTCGTCGTGATCAGCGCTTGCTCGGGGCACGGGTTCAAGTTCGCGCCAGTGATCGGCGACATCGCGGCCGACCTGGCGTGCGAGCGTCGCACGCCGCGCGACCTCTCGCATTTCAGCGCCGCACGATTCGCCTAGCGGCGCTTGGTGCGCTCCTCCTCCTCAATCGCCTCCGTTTCGTCTTCCCCGGCCCGCCGGCCGAGCCACCACAACACCGCCAGCAGGATCACCACTCCGATGGCAATCGGTATCGCGAACGGACCGAGGGTCGCGGCCACCTGCTCGTAGTGCTGGCCCAACTTGTATCCGGCATAAGCGAGAGCAAAGTTCCATGGAATCGCGCCGGCCACCGTGGCGAGCGTGAACCTGAGGTAGCCGATCTTGGACAGCCCGGCCGGAAACGAGATGTAGGTACGGACGATCGGCAGCAGCCGGCCGGCGAAAACAGCCCATAGACCAAAGCGGTCGAAGAATCGATTTGCCAGCCGGAGGTGGCCGCGACTCAATCCCATCCATCGACCCGCCCGGCTGAGCACGACCCGCTCGCCGTAGCGCCGCGTGAGCCAGAAGGCGATCAGCGAGCCGGTGAGGTTGGCCACGCTGCTGACGAACACAACTAGCACAAGCTCAACCGTGCTGCCGCCGAGCCCGAGTTTGACCTGGGACGCGAGCGCACCTCCCAGCGGCACGACGACCTCACTCGAGATCGGCAAGCCCGCGCTTTCGCCGACCATCGTGACGAAGATGGCGATATAGCCCCAGTTGGCGACCAGGCTGATCAGCCAGCTCGTCATGACTGGCCCCGCTGGGCTTCAGCCGCGCGGAACGGCAGCGTGCGGACCTGCTGGTCGTCGACCATGATCTCGAAGTTGTAGATCCCTGGCTTTGCTATCCGCACGCCCGAGAGATTGATCACGATGTGCGCGGCGAGGTCCCAACCATGCGGATGGTCGGCGGGAACCTGTCGGGGCGGAATCGTCAGGACAATAGGCTGTGCAAGCACCGCTCCTCCATCCTCGTCACTGCAATGCACCTCTACTTTGTGGACACGCTCGGACTCCAGGCGCGTGGTCAGCAGTCGAAGCACCATCGTGCCGCCGAAGGCCGCGGGGTACTGGTCGCGCCACAGCGTGTCGATGCCGGCCCCGAGGATGTACACGAGTCCGTTGGGCGGGCCTTCGGCAGCGCTGGCGAGCAGCGCCCAGTCGAGCCTCATCGAAAAGGATTATCAGGGCGATGACGAACCGGTCGCTCGCGCCGGTGCGGGGCACTACGCCTCGGCGGCGTGTGGCCACCGGGGCGCGCCGAGCTCGCGAGAGACTCCGCGGGCGGCTTCGCTCACCGCTGCGGCCAGGCCCTTGGCCAGGCCCCTCGGAAAGATTTGCTCGGTGGCGTCGACGACACCGATGGCCCCGACCGCAGATCCTGCGTGGTCGAAGATCGGAGCTGCCGCGCTGGACTCGCCCAGCACCGCTTCATCGCGCTCGGTCGCGACACCCTGGTCGCGAACCGTTGCCATCTCGCCTCGCAGCGCCGCCTCGTCAAGGGTCTGCTTGGTCAGGCGAGGCAATGGTTCGGACAGCAGGTCATCGATCACCTGGGCAGGTGAAAAAGCGAGGATCGCCTTGCCGAGCGAGCTGGCATGCAGTGGTAGCTGCAGGCCGACCTCCAGCACGCCGAACGTCGAGTCCGGCCGGAACACGTGGTGGACGACGACCACGCTCGAGCCGTGCATCACCCCCACCCGGACCGCCGCGTTCGCCCGCGCCGCCAGGCGATCCGCGTAAGGCACGGAGCGCGCGCGCAGCTCGTTCAGGTCGAGGTATGAGTAACCGAGCTGAAGCAGCCCCGGACCCAGCTGGTACTTGTCGGAGTGCCGGTCCTGCTCGACAAAGCCGTGGGATTGGAGGGTCTGAAGGAGGCCGTGCACGGTCGGCCGGGCTAGTCCCAGGCGGTCGGCAAGCTCGCTGACGCCCAGCCGGCGAGGCCCGCTTGCCAGCGCTTTCAAGATCGCTGTGGCGCGATCGAGGGACTGGATGGAGGAGCGTCTACCTTTCGCATCATTCGGCATTGCTGAATTCCTGTCGGTAGTGTAGACTACGGCCGTCGTCCGGAAACGCGATTGCGGGGCGCGTTCACCCTCGCCGGGGAGTGTCGAAATTGGTCGGGATTGTACTGGTCTCCCATAGCCTTCAGCTCGCACGCGGCCTCGCGGACCTCACCTCGCAGATCGCCGGCGCCGAGGTCAAAGTCGAGCCGGCAGGCGGCGGTCCGGGCGGAACGCTTGGCACGAGCGGGGACTCGGTTAGGGAGGCGATCGCGCGAGCCGACTCTGGCGAGGGCGTCGTGGTGCTTGCCGACCTGGGCAGCTCCATCCTCACCGTCCGTCACCTGCTCCAGGGCAAGACCAACGGCCACATCCGGCTGGTCGACGCTCCCTTCGTCGAGGGGGCCGTCGCGGCCGCAGTCATGTCATCGGCCGGTCAGTCGCTCGAGGACGTCGCCAAGGCCGCAGAGGAAGCCCGCGGTGCGAGCAAGTTCTGAAGCCACCGTCGCGCTGCCCGAGGGAGTCGCCCTCCACGCGCGACCGGCTGCGACATTCGTCAAGACCGCGCTGCGATTTCGGTCGCAGCTGACGGTAGGCCTGGACGGCAAGGTAGCTAACGCCAAGAGCATCCTGGCTGTGCTCGCTCTCGGAGCAACTGGGGGCACCGTTCTGCGCTTGAGCGCCGAGGGTGAAGACGCGCCCGACGCGCTAGCGGCGCTTGCGAGCTGCGTCAGCGGGCTGGTCGAGTAGTCGCTCTTCTGCAGCCTCACGGCATGCGGCGAAGTCCATGCCCCGAATCGATTCGCGAACCTCGCCGACACGCGCCGCCGCGACGCTGAGCTCGTTCACTCCGAGCCCAACGAGGATGGGCATCGCGATCGCGTCCGAGGCAGCTTCTCCGCAAACATCGACCGGAATCCCGGCCGCGCGTCCCGCCCGCACCGTGGCGTCGATCAAACGCAGGACCCTCACGTCGGTCACCGGAGCCGACTTCGAATGTTCACGGTCCAGTCCCAGGACGAGCTGGGTTAGGTCGTTGGTGCCGATGCTCAAGAACTCGCACTCCGTGGCAATCTCGGTCGCGCTGAGCGCGGCTTCGGGAGTCTCGATCATCGCGCCAACCTGCGGTGAGGGCCGCCCGGCGAGCACCGCCGTTAGCACCTGATAAACTGCTCGCAGCTGCTCTCGACGCGTCACCATCGGCACGAGGATCCGGAGGTTTACCTTCTCGCCGGCATCGACGATCGCGGCCAGCTGAGAGCTCAATGCCTCAGGAGATTCGAGCAGCAGCTCGATTCCACGACTGGCGGTCCCCTGAAGGAACGGTGGCGTCTTGTCGCCGCCGAAGTCGAGCAAGCGCACCGTCGCGGTCTTGCCTTCGAGACGCGCGAGGATCGGTTTCAAGAAAGCCGCGTGCTGTCCCTGTGAGGGCCACGCGTGCGTGTCGAGAAAAGACAGCTCCGAACGAAGCAATCCCACGCCTTCGGCGCCCTGCTCGAGCGCCTCGACGACCTCGGGAATGCTCGCGGCGTTGGCGAGCACGATGAGCCGATGGCCGTCTTTCGTCTGCGCGGGATCCAGCCTGTGCGCGACCGCATCCTTCCGAGCTGCGAGCCGTCGATCCACATCGGCCCTCGCCGCCGCGACGCGCCCTGGCTCCGGCCGCAGAAAAAGCACGCCCGCGCTGCCATCGAGGACGACCTCCTCCCCATCGTTCAGGTCCAGCACGTCCGGGCCGAGGCCCACCACCATCGGGATGCCGAGTGACCGCGCGACGATTGCCGCGTGTGCGGTGACTCCCCCACCTGCGAGTGCGATGCCTTTCGCGTTCGTCGCGATCTCCGCAACGTCGGCAGGGCCCAGCGTCGTGGCCACGACCACGCCGCTGAGCACAGCCGCGCTCACGCCGTTGGCGCGAGCGCCGGCTCGCCGGCCGAGGCTGCGTACGTCATCGGCGCGCTCGGCCAGCATTGGATCGGAAAGCCCTGCCAGCTCCTGGGCGCTCTCCTCTGCCGCTTCTCGCAGGGCATCGCCCGCCGAACGGCCGAACTGCAGTACGCGCACTTCGACCCTGGTCGCCAGCCCCGGATCTGCGGCGATCAAGACCCCTGTCTCCACGATGTCGGCCTCTTCGCCGCGGCCTGCCTTGCGCAGCCCCGCCGCGATTTGCTCCAGCTCGGTCGCCACAACTTCGAGCGAGTGCCGCGCTCGGACCAGCTCGGCTCCTCGATCGGCGAGCGGAATGATCCTGGTCTGGTGCGCAGCTATGCGGTCGAGCACGACCGCGCTGCCTGTTGCTATACCCGGTGCGGCGCTGACCCCGCGCAGCGCACGTTCGCCCATCAGGCCTCGGACGTGATCGCCCGCTGAAGCGCTCGCAAGATGAGAGCGGTCGAGGTGGCTCCTGGATCCTGATGGCCGACGGACCGCTCGCCCAGATACGAGGCGCGGCCCTTCCTTGCCTGGAGAGGAATGGTCGCGCGCATCCCGGCTTCCGCGGCTGCGGCTGCGGCGTCCATCGCCTGCGCGACCGGCTCGCCGTTCGCGATTCGGTCGCGCAGCCTGTCCACGGCGGGCTCGAGCGCGTCGACCATCGTCTTGTCGCCGAGCGACGCCGTACCGAGGTCTTTGACCGAGGCCAGGGCCGCCGCCAAGACCTCCGCGAGCTGCGCGCCGTCAAAGCTCGTCTGATCGCCAAGTACCCGCCCGCCGGCGCGAAGAGCTGAGCCCCACAGCGGACCGCTTGCGCCGCCGACGGTGGAGACCAGCGTGCGACCCGCGATGATCAGCAGCCGTCCGGGCGGTGATCCGTTGTCGGCGCCGAGGGCCTGGACGACGGCCTCGAAGCCCCTGGCCATATTGATTCCGTGGTCACCGTCGCCGATGGCGGAGTCGAGCTGGACCAGGTGGTCTCGCTCGACGCGCACCGACGCCTCGACCTCACGCATCCAGGAGCTGATCGTGGCCGCGTCCATAACCCGTTCGACGATCAAGGGTAGTGTCAGACCCCCCAGCGCAGCGCAGCAGTGTGAACGCGCGCGTCCCAAAGGCTGGTGAGCTCGTCATCGAGCTCGAGCAAGGTCAGCGAAGCGCCGGCCATCTCGAGGGAGGTGATGTAGCTGCCGACGAGGTTGCGAACCGGCTCCACGCCGGCCTTGCGAAGCTTCTTGTCGACTTCGCCGTAGACGAGGTAGAGCTCGAGCAGCGGGGTGCCGCCCATGCCGTTGACGAAGGCGAGGACCTTCGAGCCGTGCTTCGGCTTGAGGTCGGAGAGCACGGCCTCGACCATCACGTCGACCACTTCGCTCGCGTATCCGAGCGGTGCGCGACGGCGGCCAGGTTCGCCGTGGATCCCGACGCCCAGCTCGATCTGCCCTTCGGGCAGCTCGAAGATCGCTTTGCCTGAAGCCGGCGGCACACATGACGAGAGAGCGACCCCAAATGACCGCGAGCGTGCGTTGACCCGCTTGACGATGTCGGTCACCTTGGCGAGGTCGGCTCCGCCTTCCGCGGCAGCGCCTGCAATCTTCTCGGCCAGCACGGTCGCACCGACGCCGCGCCGGCCGGCCGTGTAGAGCGAGTCCTGTACCGCGACGTCGTCATCGATGACGACCGAAGTGACCTTGATTCCCTCGTCGGCGGCGTCTTCGGCCGCCAACTTGAAGTTCAGCACGTCGCCTGTGTAGTTCTTGACGATATGAACGACACCGGCGCCCCCGTCGACCGCTTTGGTGGCCGCGAGCATCTGTCCCGGCACGGGTGAGGTGAACACTTCGCCCGGGCACGCCGCGTCGAGCATGCCGAGACCTACGAAGCCTCCGTGCATCGGTTCGTGGCCCGAGCCACCGCCTGAGATCAGCGCGACCTTGCCTTTCTTCGGCGCGTCCTTCCGCACGATGATCTGGTTCGCGACGTCGTATCGGAGCAGGTCGGCATGGGCCGCGGCCAGGCCGGCCAGCGATTCCTTGACGACCGCCGCAGGATCGTTGAGGAACTTACGCATGTGGGTGGTTTCGACTGCCATT
>DATNML010000022.1:0-8546 GCA_035602315.1 Candidatus Dormiibacterota bacterium | reverse complement strand
AAGACGTCGCGCAGGTTCACGTTCTCGAGCAGGTCGACCTCGGTCATCTGGCCGCTCGAGATCTTGTGAACCAGAACGCCGTAGAACTTGGAGAGCACCGCGATGTGAGCGAGCAGCTCGTGTGGGGACCACTCAGGAGAGGGCCCTGCGGGCGCGTCGCCCTGACCGCGACCGGCTGAGACCCGGGGACCCAGCTCTTCCAGTCGCGCGGACGCCTTTTCAAGTCTGTCGGCGAGAAGGTTGCGGTCGTGGTCGAGCATCTCGTCGAGGAACTGCTCGACGTCAGCCCGCGTGAAGTCCGTGCTCTCGATCTTCATCGGTTCATCAATCTAGTGGACAATCGACCCATGTGCTACTCAGACGATGCTCGTGTACCCCTGCCCCCGATCAGTGGCGCCGCTGCCGACCAGGGCGACCTGGTCCTGACCTCTTCCGACGGTACGAAGTTCGCCGCGTATTTCGCCCGGGCCGAGAAGCCCAGCGGGGCGGGCATGGTGGTGATGCCGGATGTCCGCGGGCTGCATCAGTTCTACAAGGAGCTGGCGCAGCGCTTCGCCGAAGCGGGCATCGACGCCGTGGCGATCGATTACTTCGGCCGCACCGCAGGCATGGGCGACCGGTCAGAGAGCTTCGAGTTCATGCCCCACGTCGAGAAGACGACGCAGGAAAACATAGCGGCCGACGTGGCGGAAGCGATCGCGTACCTGAGAAGCAAGGACGGCGGCGCGGTCAAGTCTGTGTTCACGGTTGGTTTCTGCTTCGGCGGCTCGAGCTCGTGGAACCAGTCCGCGCTTCAGCCCGAACTCAACGGCGCGATCGGCTTTTACGGCCGGCCGTCTCGGAGCGAGCAATACCTATCGAAGCTGAAGGCGCCACTGCTGCTGCTGCTCGCCGGCGCGGACGCCGCCACGCCACAGGAGGCGTTCCACGAATTCGACAAGCAGCTCACCGCAGCCAAGGTGCCGCACGAGATGCACATTTACGAAGGAGCGCCGCACAGCTTCTTCGACCGGACCTTCGACCAGTGGAAGGAGGCTTGCGACGACGCGTGGCACCGCATCCTGGGGTTCGTCAAGAAGCACAGCTGATCGACCTGAGGTCCTAGTGGCGGACTGCCCCGTATAGTCAGCGCCATGGCAAAGCTGGCCATCAAGTCCAAAGCCGTCAAACCGCCGAAATCGGCCACCCAGCTGCCGGCCGCGCTGATCGCGGAGCTCGAGCGCCGCCGGGCCGGCATCGGCCGCCACATGGCTCGCGCGGTCGTCAGCCTGGTCAGATGGGACGACTCGACGGGTGTGCCGCCGCAGCGATCCGCGATCGCCCGCGCCTGCGAGGCGGGCCTGGACCTCTTCCTCGCCACCGCTCGCGAGGCGCGCCCGGCGACCAGCGAGGAGCTGCGCCGCGTCGCTCAGCTGGGCATCCTCCAGGCACGAAGCAGCCAGTCCGTCGAGCCCATCCTCAACGCCTACCGCATCGCGGCACGCGTCGCGTGGGACGAGATCCTGCGCGCCTGGCGCGGACATCCCGAGTCGACCCCGGAGGCGATCATGGTCACGGCGAACTATGTCTTCGCCGCACTCGACCAGGTCGCGGCGGAGGTCACCAAGACCTACCTACACGCGCGCGAGCAGCACATGCAGCGGGGGACCCGCGCGCAGGCACGCCTCTTCCACGCGCTCATCAGCGACAACTTCGACTCGGAGCTCGAGCTTCAGAAGCAGGCGCTCGCGCTCAACATGCCGATCGTGGCGACCGGTTACGTGGCCGCCGTATGCAAGCTGATCATCGCCAACCGGGAAAGCGAGCGCGGTGGCGCGGCTCTGGCGGAGGTTGCGGCGTCGATGGACTTGCCGCGGGGCGGCATCCAGCACGCCACCGATCCCAGCACTCTGGTCGTGCTGTGGCCGGCCGAGTCGGTCGCCGACTCTGACGCGGCGCGCAACTTCGTGCTTCGGCTTCAGGACGAAGCGGGCAAGCGATCGGGGGCGGTCCGGGCCAGGGTGCGGGCGGGCGTCGGCGGCTACCACCCGGGCCTGCGAGGCATCTCGCGTTCGTATCTCGAGGCCCAGCAGGCGATCGAGGCCGGCCGTAAGCTGCGCCCGGAGGGAGTCGTGCACCGCCACGACGAGGTCATCCCCCATCTGGTTCTGGCCCAGAACCCCCGCCTCGCCGAGCGTTTCGTCGTCCACAGCCTTGGGCCGCTCATGGATCGAAAGCTGCGCAACCGCGAACAGCTCCTTGAGACACTCGAGGCCTACCTGGTCCGGGGCTCTGTCAAAGAGGCCGCCGCCGACCTCGGCCTGCACCGCCATACCGTCCTCTACCGCCTCGACAAGCTGCGGGAGCTGCTCGGCGGCGATCTCGACGTGCCGGCGACCCGCCTGCGGCTGCATTTCGCCCTGGAGCTCCGGAAGCTGCTCTGAATTTCGGACATCGATGCGGCTTTGGACATGGTGTCCAAGACAGGACCCCAGTTTTCCCCATGTGGGCCGATGTGGATTGGCCCTGGCGTCCGTATGCTTGACCCATGACATCCAACTCAAACGGTCGACGCGTGGCTGTGACCGGCATGGGCTTCATCACGCCGATCGGTAACGACGTCGAAACCGTCTGGTCAAACATGATCGAGGGCGTCTCGGGCATCGGCCCGATCACGCATTTCGATACGAAAGTCTTCGATTGCAAGATCGCGGGCGAGGTCAAGGGGTTCAACCCCGAGGAATACATGGATCGCAAGACCGCCCGGCATATCGGGCGTTACTGCCAGTTCGCGCTGGCAGCCTCCAAGCAGGCGCTGGCGCAGTCCGGGCTGGTCCCCGGCGACATGGACCCCGACGACGTCGGCGTGATCGTCAGCTCGGGCATCGGCGGCATGGAGGAGATCGAGAAGAGCCACACGCAGCTGATGGAGCGCGGGCCGAAGCGGATCAGCCCGTTCACCGTCCCGATGATGATCGCGGACATGGCGGCGGGGATCGTCGCGATCCACACGCACGCCGGCGGCCCGAACTACGCCATCGTCAGCGCCTGCGCGTCTGGCTCGCACGGCATCGGTGAGGCGTCGGAGATCATCAAGCGCGGCGACGCGATTGCGATGCTCGCCGGTGGTTCGGAGGCCACGATCACGCCGCTAACCATGGGCGCTTTCAGCCAGATCAAGGCCGTCAGCGAGCGCAACGACGAGCCGGAGAAGGCATGCCGGCCGTTCGACCTCAACCGTGACGGGTTCGTCATGAGCGAGGGCTCAGTCATGTTCGTGCTGGAGGATATGGATCACGCGAAAAAGCGCGGAGCGAAGATCTACGCCGAAATCGCGGGCTATGGCGCGAGCGCAGACATGTACCACTTCACTGCGCCGCAGCCCGAAGGCAAGGGCGCCATTCGAGCCATGCGCCGCGCGCTGGAGAAGAGCGGCGTCGAGCTGACGGACGTGGGCTACATCAACGCCCATGGAACGTCGACCAAGCTCGGCGACGTAGCCGAGACGAAGGCCATCAAGGCTGTCTTCGGCGACCACGCCTACAAGCTCGCGGTCAGCTCGACCAAATCCGTCCACGGTCACCTGCTGGGCGCCGCCGGCGCCATCGAGGCCGCCGCGTGCGTGCTCGCGCTCGACCGCGGTTTGCTGCCGCCGACGATCAACCTGGACGACCCGGACCCGGAGTGCGACCTGGACTACGTCCCCAACAAGGCTCGCAAGTCGAACACCAAGGTGGCCCTCTCGAACTCGTTCGGGTTCGGCGGCCACAACGCCGCGCTCGTGATCAAAGGCCCCGAGGCCAACTAGGAGAATTGCGATGGCAACCCAACTCGATTTCAAAGAACTGCAGGCGCTCGCCGCGGAGATCCTGGGCATCGAACCCGACCAGGTGCAGCTCGACAAGAGCTTCGCCAAGGACCTCGCGGCCGACTCGCTCGACCTCGTCGAGCTGATCGCCGCCGTGGAGGACAAGTACGACGTCGAACTGCCCGAGGCGGAGCTCGAGCAGATGAAGCTCATCGGCGACCTCTGGAAGTTTCTGGAGCAGAAGACCGCCGAGCGGCTGGAAGCATAGCCACCATGGCCATTACCACTGCCTACCGAACCCGCTCCGACGCTCTGCCGCTCCGCTCGTTCAAGACCAAGGGCCGGCCGAGCGCGATCGCCGGCGTCGGCGCCTTTGCGCCCGAGAAGATCATCACGAACTTCGACCTGGAAAAGATGATGGACACCTCGGACAAGTGGATCACCGAGCGCACGGGCATTCACCGGCGGCACATCGCCGAGCCGGGGACGACCACGCTGGAGCTCGCCACCAAGGCTGCACGCAGCGCGCTCGACGCAGCGGGCATCACGGCCAAGGACCTCGACATGATCCTCGTCGGCACTTCGTCGCCGGACGGACCGTTCCCGTCCATCGCGTGCCGGATCCAGGACGAGCTTGACGCGCCGGGCGCGGTCGCGTGGGACACGCTTGCCGCCTGCACCAGCTTCATGTACGGCCTCTCGATCGCCGACTCGTTCATCGCAACCGAGCGGGCCGATACCGTGCTCGTCGTCGGAGCCGAGGTGCTCTCGCGTTACCTGAATTATTCAGATCGGGGCACGGCGGTGATCTTCGGTGACGGCGCCGGCGCTGCTGTCGTCCGCACCGCACCAAAAGGCGCAGGGTTTCTCAGCTGGTGTCTCGGCTCGGATGGCCGCGGATACGCGCAGGTCACCTGCGGCAACATCGAAAAGGGCGCTTACGCGGCGAAGGACCCCCAGCCGTACATCGAGATGGTCGGTCCCGACGTGTTCAAGTTCGCGGTCGACATCTTCATCCGCCAGGCGAACGAGGTCTGCGAGAAGGCCGGCGTGGCCCTCGAGGACATCGACCTCTGGGTCCCGCACCAGGCGAACTACCGGATCATCGACGCCGCCGCGAGGCGAATCGGGCTCCCGCTCGACCGCGTCGCGATCAACATCGACGAGTACGGCAACACGTCGAGCGCGTCGATCCCGCTGGCCCTCGAAGAGGCGATCCGCAAAGGACGCGTCAAGAGCGGCGACCACGTGCTGCTGGCCGGGTTCGGTTCTGGCCTGACGTGGGGCGCCTGCCTCATGAAGTGGGCCTGACGTCGTGACATGGGCGTAAAGCTCACCGGACCGATCGCGCTCCTGTTCCCGGGCCAGGGCACGCAGAAGCCAGGCATGGGCAAGAACCTTCACGACCGCTACCCGGCGGCGCGCAAGGTCTTCGAGCGCGCCGAGGAGGTCCTGGAGATGCCGGTGCGCCGGCTGTGCTTCGAGGGCCCCGTCGAGGAGCTGAACCGCACCGACGTCATCCAGCCCTGCGTGATGACCGTGTGCTGGGCTGCCTACGAGGTATGGCGCGAGAGCTACGGGTTCGAAAACGTCAGCGTCACGGCCGGCCACAGCCTGGGCGAGATCGCCTCGCTGGCTGCGGCAGGCTCGATTCCCTGGGAGACCGCGCTGCTGCTCGTCAAGGAGCGCGGCCGCATCATGGCCCAGGCTTCCCACGAGCAGGCAGGGGGCATGATCGCGATCGTCGGACTCGAGGAGGCGGCCGTGGAGAAGATCCGCGAGCAGGCCTCGGCGCGCGGCAAGCTGTGGGTCGCCAACCGGAATGCCGACGTGCAGTTTGTGCTGTCGGGCGAGGTCGCTGCGGTGCAGGAGGCGGAGACGCTAGCGCTGGCCGCCGGCGCGCGCCGCGCGCTCATCCTGACCATCCCACTTGCCGCTCACACGCCTCTCATGGCGGCGGCGGCCGCGGCGTTCCGCAAGGTGGTCGACAAGCTCCCGATCAAAGCGCCGTCGATCCCGATCCTGGCCAACGCGTCTGGCGAAGCGCTCAGGACGGTCGCCGCCTTGCAGGAAGAGCTCCGGCTCCAGATGCTGCGGCAGGTCGACTGGGCGCGCACGATGGTGTCGATGCGAGCGATGAAGGTGAAGACGGTCGTCGAGCTCGGGCCCGGTCGCGTGCTGGCGAGCCTCGCTGCGAAGCACATCCCGGGCGTCGACACCTGGAACGCCGAAGAGCTCTTCATCGACTTCGCCTAAATGGGAGATCTCGAAGGCAAGACCGCCCTCGTCACCGGCGGCGGGAAGGGCATCGGCAAAGCGATCAGCCAGGCCCTGGCCGCCATGGGCGCGCGCGTGGTGGTGAACTACCGTTCGGACAAGACTGCCGCCGACGAGACGGCTGCGTCGTTGCCCAACGCGAGCGCGCACCAGGCCGACGTCAGCGATCCCGCGCAGGTCGAGGCGATGTTCAAGGCGGTCGGCCGCGTCGACGTGCTCGTGAACAACGCCGGCGCCGTGCGCGACAAGCTCCTGATCCAGATGTCTCCGCCGGACTGGGAGGAGCTGATCCGCACGGATCTCCTGTCCGCCTTTGCGACCACGCGCGCGGCCATCATGTCGGGCATGATGCGGGCGCGATGGGGCCGGATCGTCAACATCTCATCGATCGTCGGGTTGACCGGCAACGCGGGCCAGTCGAACTACGCCGCGGCGAAGGCCGGGCTGATCGGGTTCACCAAGTCTGTCGCTCGTGAATATGGATCGCGCAACATCACCTGCAATGCGGTGGCGCCGGGCTACGTGCGCACGGAGCTGACCACCGGCTCGCTGACCGACGAGATGGTCGGAGAGCTCGTCAAGATGACGCCGATCAAGCGCGAGGGCACCGCCGAGGATATCGCCGCCGCGGTCGCGTTTCTGTGTTCTGAGCGCGCCGGCTTCATCACCGGCCAGGTGATCGCGGTCGACGGAGGTCTCTCGCTGTGAGCGCGCTGGCCAAGGCCAGCTCGGAGCTGCGCATCGCGGGCAGCAAGCTGCCGGTCATCCCTCTGCCCACCAACTGCCCGGGCTGCGGAGTGGCGCTCGACCTCGAGACGATGCGGAAGCACAACTATGTGTGCCCGGACTGCGGCCATCACTTCCGCCTCGGCGCCGACGCGTGGATCGCCCTGGTCGCCGACCGCGGCTCGTGGCAGGAGCGATGGGGGGATGTCCGGTCGCACGACCTGCTGAACTGGAAGGTGCCCAAGCCCTACCAGGAGGTGGTCGAGCACTTGCTGGAGGAGGGGCTGAACGAGGCCGTTCGCACCGGCACGTGCACGCTGGCGGGACGGCCGATCTGGCTGGCCGCGTTCGACTTTCGCTTCGTCGGCGGAACCCTGTCGATCGTCGCCGGCGAACGCCTCGCGCGCGGTATGGAGCAGGCCGCCTCGTCGGGCCTTCCGTACGTGTTGATCTCGGCCTCGGGCGGTGCTCGCATGCAGGAGGGCGTGCTGGCGCTGATGCAGCTGGCCAAGGTCAATGCCGCGCTCGGCCGCCTGCATGCCGCCGGGGTGCCGTATTTCTCCGTGCTGACCGATCCCACGTTTGGTGGCACCGCCGCGTCGCTGGCCCTGCTGGGCGACGTCAACATCGCCGAGCCCGGCGCCGCGATCGGTTTCACCGGCCCGCGCGTGATCAAGCAGGCGACGTACGCGGATCTACCGCCGGGCTTTCAGAGCGCCGAGTTCCAGCTCGCGCACGGCCAGGTCGACCTCGTGCTTCCCCGCACCGAGCTTCGCCGGCTGCTCGCGCACCTGCTCGAGATGTACCCATGACGCGGCACGGACGCAAACCGGACGAGACGACGCTGACGGTTTGGCAGGTCATCGAGCTTGCCCGCCACGCGGACCGTCCCTACTCGCTCGACTACATCCGCAGGCTGGCTCCGGACTTCATCGAGCTGCACGGCGACCGGCTATCGGCGGACGACCCCGCACTGGTCGGGGGCGTCGGCACGTGGCACGGTCGCACGACCATGTTTCTCGGCCATCAGAAAGGCCGCAGCCTCAAAGAACGGGTGTCTCGGAACTGGGGCATGATGCATCCAGAGGGGTACCGCAAGGCGATCCGCCTCGCGCACCATGCGGCGAAGTTCGGATTCCCGATCGTTTCTCTGATCGACACGCCTGGCGCCTATCCCGGGGCAGGTGCTGAGGAGCGCGGCATCGCCGCCGCGATCGCGGAAGCGATCATGGAGTGGTTCCGCATTCCGGTGCCGATCGTCGCGGCTGTGATCGGCGAGGGAGGCAGCGGCGGGGCGCTCGGCATGGGTGTCGCCGACCGCGTGATCATGCTCGAGAACTCGATTTATTCGGTCGCCTCCCCCGAGGCGGCGGCGTCGATCGTCTGGCGCGACAACGCGCGCAAGGTGGAAGCCGCCGAGCAGCTTCAGCTCACCTCGCGTGACCTGCTGGCGATGGGCGTGGTGGAAGAGGTGGTGACCGAGCCGAAAGGCGGCGCGCACGCCGATCACGACGCGGCTGCGGCAGCGCTCGATGAGGCGCTCCACCGTCACCTGCAGCCGCTGCTGGCGCAGCCCACCGCCGAGCTGCTGCAGCATCGGTACGAGCGGTTCCGCTACATCGACTCGCTCATACAGGCCGAGCCGCAGTTCGGACCCAAGATCTGAGAATCGTCGCGCAGCGGGTGGCTGCGGGCTCGGTGAGTTGGGACCAAGCTGGAACGGAGCGCCGTGCAACCATCGGGCCCGGCCTCGTGT
>DATNML010000021.1:0-11305 GCA_035602315.1 Candidatus Dormiibacterota bacterium | reverse complement strand
GGCGAGGTGACGCTGGTGTACTCGACGCGGCCGGGCATCCCGGTCGCCGGTCAGACCGGCGTGGCGGTGCTGGTCACGGAAGCGCGCGGCGCCGTCAATTCGAACTTCTTCGGCAAGATGATCGGCACCGAGGCAACGATCGAGCCGGTGACGGTCTCCGGCCACCAGGGGTACTGGGTCGCGGGCTCGCCGCACGTGTTCATCTTCCTCGACGCGAACGGAAACTTCAGGGACGAGACCATGCGGCTCGCCACGAACACGCTGATCCTGGACGAGGGCGGCACCGTCGTCCGGATCGAGGGCAACCTCACCAAAGCCCAGGCGCTGGAGATCGCAACCTCGCTCGGCTAGCTCCGGAACCTGCACCGCTTGACCGGTGTATGGGAGGTGAGGTGAAGAGCATGCGAGCTTCGATATTGGTGGTTTGCGCAGTGATCCTGGTCGCGGCCTGTGGGCGTGCGCCTGGCGCTCCGATCACAGCCTCCGATTACAAGCTCTACGAGGCGGTGAGCGACCGGAACCAGATCGCCGTCATCGACTCGCAGACCCACGCCGTCGAGCGCTGGATGCCGCTCGGCGTTCCGTCTTCCGACTGGAAGCACCTGTATTCGGTCACCAGCACCACGCTGTCCGACGTCGACCCGGCAACGGGCGCGCTTATCAATTCGATGAAGCTTCCCGGCACCTACCAGCTGCCCCAGGTCACGCTGAGCGGCATGCCGGGCGGTCTGTCGCAGAACGGCGGGTGGATCGTCGTCGAGTCGTTCGACAGGGCTCCTAGCGAGTCCCCCACCATGTCGCACTTCCTGGTCGTGGATACCTCATTCAAGGTGGTCGCCAAGCGGGCCGACCTCCATGGCTATTTCGAGTTCGACGCGATCAGCAACGACGGCGGCCACCTGTACCTGATCGAATATGGCTCCGCAGGCAGCTATCGCGTCCGCCTCTACGACGTCGGCGCACAGCAGCTCGACCCCCAGGTCGTCGTCGACAAAAGCAACCCGTCTGAATCCATGACCGGTCTCAAGCTGTCCGGCATTCCGTCGCACGACGGGGCAACTCTCTACAGCATCTACGCACGGCCATCCGGCACGCCGTTCATCCACGCGCTCAACCTTTCCGTGCCGTTCGCCCAGTGCATCGACCTGCCAGGCAACGGCTACCAGTCTGACTACAACGCGCTCCACTGGTCGATCGCGATGTCCGCTGACGGCAATTTCCTCTATGCGGCCAACGTAGCGCTCGGGTTCGTAACTGAAGTCGTCGTCGGCGGGACAGTGCCGACCGGCGTTTCCCGCTCCGTGAACATCGACACCGGCAAGTCGGTCGCGAGCATTTTCGCGCAGGACGTCCAGGCGAAGGAGCTCGGCGCCAACGCCGCGGTGATCAGCTCCGACGGTAAGACGCTCGTCACTGCCGGCAGCGCGGGTATCGTCTTCATCGACACGCGGGGACTCCGCGTGACCTCGCGCGCATTGACCGACCAGACAGTCTGGAGTCTTGCACTGAGCCCGGATGGCAACGTCCTCTACGTGCTCAACGTGAACGGCACGTTCACCGAAGTTGCGATGGACAGAAGGCAGGTCGGCTCGACGTTCAACCCGTCCGCCGGCATGCCGCTGGAGCTCATGCGGGTGGTGGGGGCTTAGCCTCCAGCTCGTAGCCGCGGCACTTGAGAACGGGGAGCCGCGGATAGCGCGGGAACGACGGATCGGTCACCGAGCGCTCGCACATCCAGAAGGTGCTGCGACTGCCCGGGACTTTCCGCGAGTGCTTGCAGGACGCACACAGCCCGACTTCCACGACGCACTCAGGCCGGCATCGAGGCCAGCGCCTTGACGAGACGCTCGATCGAGCTGGCCACGCCGTGCCGGCGGCCGAGCTCTTCGGCGCGCTCCGGGTGCTCCGGATAGCGGTCCCGCCGGCCTGGCGGAACCTCGATTTTGAGATCGGACACGGGCGGCACGACGCGCAGCGCCTTCTCCAGATATTCCGCGTCGGCCGGGCGAAAGATGCCGGCCTCGATCATGGCCCGCACCGAGCCGTACTTCCGGACGAGGTCGGCCGCCTTCTTCGCTCCGACGCCGGCGAGCCCAGGCAGGCCGTCCGATGGATCGCCCCGCAGGATCGCCATGTCGGCATAGGCCCGACCGGGGATCGAATACTTACGCTCGATCTCGGCCTCATCGACCACAGTGATGCCGCCCTTCTCTGGATAGAGGACCACGACCTCGCGATCGCGAATGAGGCTGAAGAGATCGCGGTCGCCGCTCGCGATCTCGATTGGCGGGCTGACCTTCGTCACGAGCGAGGCGATGATGTCCTCCGCCTCATAACCGGGGAGCCCGACGACATCGACGCCGATCGCCTCGAAGCATTCCATGATGATCGGCATCTGCGGTATCAGCGCCGGCGGCACGGGCTCGCCCGTGCGGTGCTCCTTGTAGCTGGGGATCAGGTCCACGCGCCAGTCAGGGCGCCAGTCCTCATCGGTCGTCACAGCGACGTGACGGGGCTGCCGCTCTGTGATGTAGCGCGCGAGGTTGTCCATTGATCCGCGCACCGCGTTGACCAGGGTTCCGTCGGGCGCCCGCATCGTTTGCGGGATTCCATAGAACGCTCGGAAGATCATGCTCGACCCATCGACCAGGAGCCATTCCGGCAAGGCGGATCCATCGTAAGACCTACCATTGCAAGGTTTGAAGCCCGTCAGGGTCGTGGCGATCACTGCGCTACTAATGGCAGCATGCTCGAGCCCCGGCTCCGGCTCCGTTCATTCGCCGGTTCCCGTGTCCGCACCGGCACCCAGCCCAACCCCGGCCGACTCGAAGGCCGCGGACCTGCGTACGCGGCTCGACCTGTTGCTCGGCGAGCACGTGATGGTGGTCGCCAAGCAGGCGGGGGCCGCTTCGAACCACACCGACGATTACGCCGGATACGCGACTCTTCTGACCGCCAATTCCATCGCGCTGGTCGACGTCGTGCGCTCCGCGTACGGCAACACTTCCGCGACTCACTTCGAGCAGATATGGCGCATTCAGAACGGTTACGTGATCGACTACACGATCGGCCTGGTCACGCACAACGACACCAAGTCGAATGGCGCGATGTCAGGTCTCGTCAACGGTTTCGTGCCTCAGTTCGTGCAGCTGATCACGAGCCTCGCACAGCTCCCGGTCGATCAGGTCACGCAGCTCGAAACCCAGCACGTGGCCGAGCTGAAGACGATGATCGACGATGAGGTGGGGCAGTCCTACGCGAAGCTGTACCCCGACCTTCGCGCGGCGTACGCAGACACCTCAAAGGTCGGTGACACGCTGGCGATTCGGATGGTCCAGCAGTTTCCGGACAAGTTTCCTGGTGATCCGTTGGACAAGGCCATCGACATGCGCGTGTCGCTGAACAATCTCCTGCAGGAACACTCTTACCTCGCCACCATGACCACCGGCGCGGTGGTCAGCGGCCGGACCTCGGAGCAGGGAGCGGCAGCGGCTTCGCTGGGCGCCAATGTGGTGGCGCTCGGCAAACTCTTCACCGACTTGCTGGGTGGTGCGGCGGGAACCCAGCTGCAGCAGCTGTGGGGTGCGAGGAACGCCGACCTGATCGCCTACGCGACGAGCGGCGACGCCACCGCGAAGCTGGGCCTCACGGACAAATTCGTCACCCGCTTCCACGGTGTAGCGCCGGTTGCCTCAAATGCCGCGCGAGACCAGGTCATCGCGACGGTCAAGGTCATCGACGACCAGCGCGCCAAAGCATCGAAGTCAGTCGCGGGCGACGACCGGGCGGCGGCGACAGGGATGCAAGCGATCGCCGACCGCATCCTCTATATGTGATCGAGCGCTGTAGCGATGATCTCCAGGCCCGTCGCGGCGTCTTCAGGATCCAGTACCAGGGGCGGGCTGATCCGCACCGCGCGTGAACCCGCGGTGAGCAGCAGCAGGCCGCGCTCGAAGGCGGACTGGACCAGCTGATCCGCCTGCTCGTGCGTCTTCAGCTCGAGCGCGAGCATCAAACCTTTGCCGCGCACGTCGGTCACCTGCTTGTGGCCTGCGGCAATCTCTCGCAGGCCGTCCTGCATCACGGCTCCGACCCGTGCTGCGTTCTCGATCAGGCCCTCGTCGAGGAGGTCCAGCGTGGCGAGCCCCGCCGCGCACGCGACCGGGTTGCCACCGAACGTGCTGCCGTGGGATCCGGGCGGCCAGTTCATCTGCTCGGCCCTCGCGATGAACGCGCCCAGCGGAAGGCCCGACGCGATGCCCTTGGCCAGACATACGATGTCGGGCTCCACGTCCCAGTGCTCGATGGCCAGCAACTTTCCCGTCCGGCCCATGCCCGACTGCACCTCGTCGACCACCATCAGGATGCCGTGTTTGAGCGTGAGCTCGCGCAGCCGCGGCAGGAAATCGTCCGGCGGGACCAGGTAGCCGCCCTCACCCTGGATCGGCTCGACGAAGACTGCCGCCACGCTCTCGGGCGGGGCGACCGTCGCAAAGAGCTCTTCCAGCCGCGCCATGGTCTCGTCGGTGGTGATGCCGCGGGCCGCCGTCGGGAAAGGCGCGTGGAACACCGATGACAGAAGCGGCGCGAACCGCCGTCTCTGGCTTGCCTTCGACGCAGTCAGCGACAATGCGCCGAACGTCCGGCCGTGGAAGGCGCCGATGAACGCGATGTAGCTCGGCCGGCCGCTGGTGAAGCGCGCGAGCTTCATCGCGCCCTCGATCGCCTCCGCGCCGGAGTTGGTGAAGAACACCTTGGCCGGCGTACCGGGCAGGATCTTCGCCTCCAGGCGCTCGGCCAGCTCGATCTCCGAGCTGTAGTAAAAGTCGGTGCCGGACATGTGGATGAAGCGCCGGGCCTGCTCCTCGATCGCGGCCACGACTTTGGGGTGGGAGTGACCGGTCGTGACGACGGCGATCCCGGCGGTGAAGTCCAGGAATCGGTTGCCGTCGACGTCGGTCACCCAGCAGCCCTCTCCCCTTTCCATGACAAAGGGATAGGCGCGGGTGAAGCTGGGTGACATCGCCCGGGCGTCGCGGGCGATGAGCGCCGCGGCCTTTGGCCCGGGCAGAGGTGTCTTGAGGAGCGGCTTCACGTCCGAGAGAAAATAGCAGCCGTGATAGCCCTGACGAACAAACAAGCGCAACTCCTGAACGCCCGGCATTTCGCCACGGTCGCCACGGTGATGCCTGACGGCAGCCCTGAAGCCACCGTGGTGTGGATCGAGACCGACGGCAAATACATCTACTTCAACACCGCGTTTCCACGCCTCAAAGCCCGCAATCTCGAGCGAGACCCGCGCGTCGCGATCACCGTGTTCGACCCCAAGCACCCATACGACGAGGTGCTGGCCATCCGTGGCCGGGCCCAGCTGATCTTCGAAGGCGCGAACGAGCACATCGACAAGCTTTCGCGCCTCTACGATGGGAAGCCGTTCAAGATCCCACCCGGCCAGAAGCGCGTCATCGTGAAGGTCACCCCGGAACGGATTCATCTGCAATGATCTCCTGATGGCGAAAGCCACCAGGGCGTATGCGATCCGGCCCGCGACTCACGACGACCTGCGCCCGATCGTCGGCCTGTACAACTGGGCCGTCAACCAGACCTTCGCCACGATCGACTCTGAGCCTCTCGACACGGAGGAGGCGGCCGCGTGGTGGGAGGCGCACGGAAAGCGCTCCAAGCTCATCGTCTGCACCGACGAGAGCGGGCTGATCGGCTGGGCGCGCCTCTTCCCGTGGAAGCAAAGAGGTTTCGACGTGGTCGAGGACCTGGTCTACGTCGACCCGGTGCACCAGGGCCGCGGCATCGGCCGTGCGCTGCTGACCGAGCTGATCAAAGAGGCGCAGGGCCTGGGGTATCGCACCATCGTCGCCACGATCGCGACCGACAACCGCTCCGGGCTGGCACTGCACGCACGGGCGGGTTTCGAGGTCGTCGGCACGATCAAGAACGCCGCGAACAAGTTCGACCGCTGGATGGACATCACCCTGGTCCAGCGCTCCCTCGAACAATAGGGAGCGACCTCCTGACTCCATCGCTCACCAGAAGCTCGCCATGAACCTGCCACGCGGCACCGTCACCTTCCTCTTCACCGACATCGAGAACTCCACGCGACTGATGCAGGAGATGGGCGACCGCTACCCCGCCGCCCAGACCGCGCACCACGAGATTCTCCGGGCGGCCTTCCAGAGCAACGACGGGCATGAGCTCAGGACCGAAGGCGACTCGTTCTTCTGCGTGTTTGCGAGTGCCATCGACGCGTGCCTCGCCGCTGCGACCGCTCAGCGCTCGCTCGCGAGCCACGACTGGAAAAACGGACAGGCGCTGCGGGTGCGCATGGGCTTGCACACGGGCGAGGCGCCGTTGGTCGGAAACGAATACATCGGGCTGGACGTGCATCACGCGGCGCGTATCGCCAGCGCTGCACATGGCGGCCAGGTCCTGATCTCGGAGACGACGCGAGGCCTGGTGGAGGGAAATCTGAAGCCCGGATTGAGGCTTCGCGACCTCGGGGTACATCGCCTCAAGGACCTCGCCCAACCAGAGCAGCTGTATCAGATGGTGATCGACGGCTTGCAGGAGACGTTTCCGGCGATCAGAACTCTCGACGCCACGCACAACAACCTGCCCACTCAGATGACCAGCTTCGTCGGACGCGCAGACGCCGTGGCCGAGGGCAAGCGCCTCCTGCAGAACACGCGCCTGCTGACGCTGACCGGTCCTGGCGGAATCGGCAAGACGCGCCTGAGCCTCCAGATCGCCGCGGACGCGATCCAGCAGTTTGCAGCCGGGGTGTACTTCGTTCCGCTTTCGGCGGTCCGCGACCCCGAGTTGGTCGCTTCGGCGGTCGCGCAGGCCCTGGGCGTTCCCGTCGCCGGCACCCGGACGCCGATCGAGGGCGTGGTCGAACACCTCAACGACAAGGACATCCTGCTGGTGCTCGACAACTTCGAGCAGCTCCTGCCGACCGGCGCAGCAAGCGCGACCCAACTGCTTCATGCGGGCCCGGGCGTAAAGCTGCTGGTGAGCAGCCGTTCAGTCCTGCACGTCTACGGCGAGCAGGAGTTTGCGGTCGGGCCGCTAGGCATCCCCGACCCCAAAGCGCTCCCGGCGCTGGAAGCCCTCAGGCAGTACGAGGCGATCAAGCTCTTCATCGATCGGGCGGTGGCCGTAAAGCCTGATTTTGCCGTCACGAACGACAATGCCCCGGCGATCGCCGGCATCTGCGAGCGCGTGGACGGCCTCCCGCTGGCGATCGAGCTGGCGGCTGCGCGCATCAAGCTCTTCTCTCCCCAGGCCCTATTGACCCGTCTCGAGACCAGCCTCACTGCGTTGGGCAGCGGAGCGCGGGATTTGCCGGGACGTCAGCAGACCCTCCGCGGGGCGATCGATTGGAGCTACGACATGCTCGACGAGCACCGGAAACGCCTCCTGAATCGGTTCTCAGTTTTCGCGCGTGGGGCCAACCTCGAGCAGGCTGAGCTGGTCTGCGGGCCTGCCGGGGAGGTCGGCGGCGACGTGCTTTCGGGACTCGACGACCTGGCCGACCACAGCCTTCTACGCAGGCTGCCCGACTTCGCCGAGCCGCGCTTGCTCATGCTTCAGGTGATTCGGGAGTTCGCAGGCGAGCGACTCGAGAAGAGTGGCGAGCCTGTAGACATTCGGAACCGTCACGCCGACGCCTTCTGCTCCCTTGCGACTGCAGCCGCGCCCAACCTTTTTGGCGGCGACCAGAAGATGTGGCTCGATCGCCTCGAGCTCGACCACGATAACTTCCGCGCCGCGCTCGACTGGTGCGTGGCGCAGAACGACGCTGAGCGCGCAAGCGGATTGGCGGCATCGCTGTGGCGTTTCTGGCAGATGCGCGGCCACCTCCACGAAGGCAGGGCACGGCTGACCACCATCCTGGCCATGCCAGAGAGTGCGCGGCACCCAGATTCGCGCGCCCGCGCCCTCGAGGCTGCGGGCGGCATCGCTTACTGGCAGGGCGACATGCCGGCGGCCACCGGCTTCTACGACGAGTGCCTCGCTTTGAGACGCAACGGCGATGACCGGCGCGAGCTGGCCAACGCGATCTACAACGCGAGCTTCCCGACCATGGTGAACAGGAGCGACATGGCGCGAAGCCAAGTGCTGCTCGAGGAGGCACTCCCCATCTATCGCGAGCTAGCGGATGAGGCGGGCATCAGCGGTTGCCAGTGGGCGATCGGCAATCTGCTGTATTACCGGACAATTTACGACATGGCCATCCCGGCTCTGGACGAAGCGATCGAGCTCTTTCGAAAGAGAGGCAACCACTTCGGGCTCGGATGGGCTCTGCATACTAGAACGCTGTGCGCCCTGCGAACGCAGGACGTCGCCGGTGCTCGCGGCTACATGCGCGAAGCCCTGCAGCTCTTCTCCAAGGGAGGTGACGTCTCAGGCATTGCGCTTCTCCTCGATGACGCGGGCGAGGTGGCGATGGCCGAAGGCGACCGGACTGCCGGCATCAAGCTCGCCTCCGCGGCCGCTGCCCACCAGGGAACCAGCGGAACCGGCCTTGGCTCGATTCTCAACGTCGAGGAGAGCCGGACCCGGCATGACACCGTTTCGGGCGAAGAAGACGAGCGCGCGTGGGCCGAGGGTCAGTCGATGACCATTGAACAAGCGGTCGCGCTGGCCCTGGATCACATCCCGCTGTAGATCGGAGTCCCCGTCGCGTACGCGGCCGGGAACACGACCCTCATGTCGCCGACGGACTGCCACTGGCCGATGACCGCCGCCGCCCTGGTGTTCTGCCCCTCGTCGAGCGAACCGTCCGCGCCGAATTTCACCCCGCCGCCGTTGATGCTGTCGCCAACGGGGACGTCGACCTGCAGCGCGGCGGTCCGGATTGAGCCGGACGTTACCTGTCCCGAGAGCTTAGGAATCACGTCGTGGAACAGGGTCCAGCCGCCGACGAAGCCGGCCACGGCGGGGATGTCCATCGTGTCGGAGTTAGAGCGCGCATACATGGATCGCGCCTCATTCAAGAGCGTCTGTCCGGCCGGGGACAGAGCGTATGGGCTGATGGTGGCGTCCGGTTTGTCGGCCGCATAAACACCCACCGACCCTGCGCCCACGCGTTCGCTGAACTGCGGCATGCAGAAGGCGGAGCTCGTCCCGATCGCCGCCTTGAGCGCGAGGTGACGCCGCAGCACCGCCTGCCAGATGGCGACGCCATCGTCGATATAGCTCACGTCCCAGAGAAAATCGGCGCGATCAGCCGCGAGCCTGGCGGCGATCACGTCGGGGTCGAATGCTCGCGGGTTGTACTCGATGACGTCGACGACCTGGACTCCCATCGACCTGGCCAGCGCCTCCTCACCGCCGCCCACCGAACGGCCGTAGATGTCGTTGACTCGAACGATGACGGCGCGAGGCGATGCGAGCTTCGCCTGCGGCAGCAACACGTCGTGCGTGAAGGTGACGGCCATCCGGCCGAGCGAGCTGCCGGTAGCGACCGTGCGAAAAACGTATCGGCGCTGCGCGGTGATGGGATCCGCGACCGCGCCGGTCTCCCAGTAGATGGTATGCAGCTCTTCGGCTCGCGCCGATGCGGCGGCCGACAGCGTGCTGCCGTACGTGCCCAGGATCGCCGGCACCTGGTACTCGCGCACGAGGGAGTCGACGGCCGCGCTCGCCTCCTGCGGAGTGACCGCATCGATCACCTGGAGCCGGACGCGTGTCTTGAGCGCGCCGCTCGACTCGGCGACATAGAGCGCCGCCTGCACACCGGCCAGCTCCGCCTTGCCACCGGGAGCTTGAGGCCCACTCAGCGGGTAGATCGCACCGAGCACGAGCTCCTGGCTCTGACCAGTACCAGAGGGCATCGAGCAGGCGGCCACGAACAGCACGAGTGCGACGACCGCGACGACCCGGAATCTCACCAGGCCAGAATACGGATCCTTACGCGGTGGCGGTCTGGAGGGTTCCGCGCGCCTCGGCCAGCTGGCGCTCAAGCTTGGGAGCTGGCGCGTAGCCGTAATTCACATGCAGAGCGTGGCCGTCGGGTGACAGCACAACCGTGGTCGGAAGCGTGTAGACATGGAAGCGGTCGGCCAGCGCCCGGTCGGCGATTGCGTCGACCTTGTCGATGCGAACACCGCCAAGCCTCGCCAGCGCCGGCTCCTGGTGCGTGCGGCAGACGGTGCACCCGTCGCCGGTGAAGTAGAGAATGTACGGCTCGCTCGCCGACTCGGCGGTTGCGCCGGCCGATTGCAGGCGCGCCCGGCGCGCCCGGAATATCTCCAGGCAGGCGGCGGCGAGCACCACAATGCCGGCCACCGCCACCGCCCAGAGTTGTGCGTTCACGACGCTTTGATCAGTCCCGCTTTGCCGAGCTGGAAGTAGATCTGGCAGCCCAGGCAGTACCCGAACGCCAGGTTGACGAACGCGAGCACCGCGACCAGCAGCGAGAGCGCGAGCCCCACTACGGGCAGCGGGATCAAGAACACCGAAGCCACTGCCAGGAAGACTCCGCCCAGACCCTGGGCGAAGTTGTGCGGCTCCGGCCGATCCTGAACCGGTCGCGGCTTGACGATGCCGCGCGGCTTCAGGACCTTGAAGTAGAACTGCTTGAAGAGCGCGAGCTGCGGCGCAAACGTGCCCAGCAGGAGCACGATCGCGAGCAGCGGGATCAGCACCAGCAGAGGGCGATAGAACGCGCTGCCGATGAACGCGATGAGCACGGTCGTCACGATCCCGGTCTGGTTGACCTTGAGCGCCGAATGATCGACTAGCTGGTTGGCCACGACTACTTCTCGATCGGGGCCTTGATCGAGCTGCCCCATTCAGTCCATGAGCCGTCGTAGTTGCGGACGTCGGGATAGCCGAGCAGCTCTTTCAAAACGAACCATGTGTGAGCGGAGCGCTCGCCGATACGGCAGTAGGCGATCACCTCTTTGTTGGACGTGATGCCCTTGCCGCCGTAGATCTCCTTCAGCTCGTCGACAGTCTTGAAGCTGCCGTCCTCGGCGTTGACCGCGGTGCCCCAAGGGATGCTGACTGCGGTCGGGATGTGACCGCCCCGCTGCGCCCCTTCCTGGGGAAGGTTCTCCGGCGCGAGCAGCTCACCCGAGTATTCCTTCGGTGAGCGGACGTCGACGAGTCCGGCCTTGCCGAGCTTGGAGTTCACGTGGTCGCGGTAGGCGCGAATGTCTTCCTTCGGCGAATCGTGGAAGTGGTACTCGGTGGTGTTGTAGGTCGGGACGTCCGTGCTGTACTCGCGCCCTTCCTTCTCCCACTTGACGCGGCCGCCGTCGATCAGCTGGACCTTGTCGTG
>DATNML010000020.1:0-4070 GCA_035602315.1 Candidatus Dormiibacterota bacterium | reverse complement strand
CGCGAGCGCTCGCCGCTGAAGAGCGACTGTTCTTGAGGCGTCGGCTTCTTGACGTACTGCGAGGGCTGGATGATGCCGAGGAAGCTCTCCCTGACCTGCATCCACCGCCCCATCCCCGATCGCAAAACGGATGCGGATCTTGCCTCGAGCGCATCGAGCGAGGGTGCGAGGCTCCAGAGCAGCACGTCCGCGCCTGGCTGGAGGCCGACCATCGAGTACGAAAAGGTGGTGACATCCGATTCAGCAGTGACGGTGGTGGCCAGCTCAGCCGCCGAATCGCATCGCTCCTCGCGTGAGAGCCGCCGCCAGGCGGGGTCGAGGCCGAGCGCGAGTGCGTGGACGAATCGGCTGTCGCTCATCGCGCTTCCTTCAACCACGCTGCGGCGTCGGCGGCAAAGTAGGTCATGACGATGCCCGCGCCGGCGCGAACGATGGCGGTCAGCGATTCCAGGATGGCGGCCCGGCGGTCGATCCAGCCGCGCTCGGCGGCCGCCTCGATCATCGCCGCCTCCCCGCTGACCTGGTACGCGGCGAGGGGAAGGTCAAAACGGTCGCGCGCGCGCGCGAGGAGGTCGAGCGACGTGATGGCGGGCTTCACCATCAGGATGTCGGCGCCTTCACGAGCGTCGAGCTCCATCTCGCGCATGGCCTCGCGCGCGTTGGCGGGGTCCATCTGGTAGGACTTGCGGTCGCCAAAGCTGGGAGTGGAGCCCGCCGCCTCACGGAACGGGCCGTAGAGAGCAGAAGCATGCTTCGACGCGTAGGCCATGATCGCCGTGTCGGGAAGTCCGCTCGCGTCGAGCCCCGACCGCAGCGCCGCCACCTGCCCGTCCATCATTGCGCTCGGCGCGACAAGGTGCGCTCCGGACTCTCCATAAGCGACAGCGGCCTCGGCCAGCAGCGGAAGGGTGGCGTCGTTGTCGACGCGGTCACCGTCGAGGACACCGCAGTGGCCGTGCGTCGTGTACTCGCAAAGGCATACGTCGGCGGCCAGGGCGAGGGGCAGCTTCTCTGCCTTCAGCATCCGTAGTGCCTCTGGCACAGGACCCTTGGTGTCGGCGGCCGCAAGCCCTCGCGGATCCTTCGTGTCAGGAATGCCGAACAGCAGGATGCCACCCACTCCCAGTGCCGCAAGGCGGTGAGCCTCGGCCACGACGAGGTCCGGGCTGAGGCGCGAGTGCCCCTTCAGAGCTGAGATCTCATCCCGGCGGCCGCGGCCGGAAATCACGAAAAGCGGCGCCACGAGCTGGGACGGATCGAGGCGGGTCTCGCGCACGAGCGCGCGGAGCGCGGCATTGGCGCGAAGCCGGCGGGGCCGTTCTGCCCCGGCCGTGCCGGCCATCGTGGGGGCAAGCAGGTCACGCACGGTTTCTCTCCTCAATCGGTATGGCACGGACGACCGCCGCGACCAGGGCTTTGGCGCTCTGTGTTTCGGCCTCGGCGACGACGCGGAAGCCAAACTGGGCGGCGACCTGCGTGGTGCGCGGGCCGATGGTGATGGCGGGCCATGACGCGGAGCCTCCAAGGGCGACAAAGCCCCGCACTGCTGAGCCGGAGGCGAAGACGATCGCCGCGAGCTCGGGGTCGGCAAGTGCTGCGCGCAGCGGCTCCGACGCGGCGACGGGACCCTCGATGGTGAGATACCCAGCCACCTCGTCGACCGCTGCGCCGCGCTCCCGCAGGCGCTCGGGGAGGTCTGCTGAGGCGGCCGAGGCACGGACGAGCAGAAGCCGCTTGCCCCGTACGTCGGGCAGCGCGTTCGCGAGAGCCAGCCCGTTCGACTCGTTAGGGACGAGCGATGGCTCCACGCGGGCAGCCCGCAGCGCTTGCGCCGTCGCCTGCCCGACTGCTGCCCAACGCGGAACAAGCTCGAGCCCCCCCTCTCCCTGGCCCTCTCCCCGTAGGGGAGAGAGGAATAACGCGTCGACGCCGGCGGCGCTGGTCACGACGACCCAGTCGTAGGCGGCCAGGTCTGGTCGATCAAACTCCAGCGGTTGCGTCGCGACCGTCGGGACCGCATGAACCCGGTAGCCGGCGGCTTCCAGCGCGCCGACGACAGGGTCGACGCCGCCGGCCGGCCGCGTGACGAGAACTGCGGTCATCGCAAAGCCACCTCCGCGACCAGCCGGCGACCGGCGGCGGCCGCGAGCTCGAGCGCGTCCGCGCAAGCGCCTTCGACGTGCTCGACCCGCTTGCCGGTGCCGTCGCTGTTCACGCCGGCGACAAGCAGCGCGAAGGAGTCGCCGTCAACTTCAGCCATCGCCCCGACCGGCGCCCGGCACGTCCCGCCGGTCGCGCGCAGGACCTCACGCTCGGTCTCCACCGCAAGCCGGACGGACGGCACGTCGAGCGAGGCGAGCAAGCGGAGGAGCTCGGCGTCCGAGCGGCGCGACTGCACGGCGAGGGCGCCCTGCGCCGGTGCCGGAGCGATCACGCCGGGGTCGAGTCGCTGGTCTATCCGCGCCCCACGGCCGAGGCGATCGATGCCCGCAGCCGCCAGGACCAGCGCATCGACCTCACCTTCGTCCAGACGGCGTAGTCGGGTCTCGACGTTGCCGTGCAGCGGAACCACCTTCAGATCGGGACGTGCCGCCAACACAAATCCCGTCCGGCGGGGGCTGTCGGTGCCGACGGTTGCGCCGCCGGGCAGCGTGTCCAGGGACCGGTCCCCGGTTCGTGTGATCAAAGCGTCGCGCGGATCGGCACGCTCCGGATAGGCGGCGATCTGGAGCTCCGGCTCTTCCTCGAGTGGAATGTCCTTGGCGCTGTGCACGGCGATATCGATTTCTCCGGCGATGAGAGAGCGTGCGATCGCGGCGACGAACACGCCTTCGCCAAAAGGCATGTCGACCGAACGAAGGTCACCCTCGGTCACGATCGGAACCAGCACGACATCGTGGCCGGCGTCACGCAGGCGACGCGCGAAGAGCTCGCTCTGAATCAGCGCCAGTCGGGAGCCGCGCGTGCCCAACCTGATCGTCACGCGACACCCTCGAGCCATCGCACGTACTCGTCTGTCTTGGCCGCGACGACTCGGCTGGCCTCATCGATGTAGGCGCGCGGTACAGGTTGCGTGCGGACGTACAGGTCGTCGATGCCGAGATAGCTTCCGTTGAGCTGGGCCCTGACCTCGGCCGGCACGGCGGAGGGAGCCGAGATGTCCGCGACCGGTGGGAGACTCGCTGTTTGCTTCTGCAGCTCATGCCAGACTCCTCCGAGCGCGATCGCGATGCCGGCGGTTCCAGCAGCGAGCTCGGCGGCGCTCGCAAGGTCGATGCCCCGGCCGCCGTACACCTCCGCCAGACGGCTCGCCCTGTCGCGGTCGCGGCTTGCGATCGTGACGTCGGCACCGGCCAGCCGGGCTGAATGGGCCAGCGACGAACCCATGCGGCCGGCGCCAGCGACCAGCACGGTGCGGCCCGCCAGCGTCGACCTCTGCTGAATCCATGCCACCGCTCTCTGAGCGAGGTTGCCGCTGGAGGCGGTCCGGCCGGCGCGGGCACGGCGGCCGGCCGCGATCGCGGTCTCGAAGAGTCGCTGCAGGCGGCCGTCCAGCGGCCGCGCGGCCCGCGCGCCCGCCAGGGCCTCGCGGACCTGATGCAGGACCTCGTCCTCGCCGATGATCGCGCTGTCGAGCCCGGCGGCGACGCGCATCAGGTGCCGGACTGCGTCATCACCGGTCTCCATGGTCACGCGCGCCTCCAGCTCCGGCATGGCGCCGAACCCGTACAGCTCGACCCGGTGACAGGTCTCGAGCAGCACCCACTCTGCACGGCCGCGCGCACCGTCCAGCGACCGCGCGATCAGCCCGCGCTCTTCCGCGGTCGATGTGCCGGCCTGCGCTGACAGCACCCATGGCGCATGAGCAGTCATCAGGCCTGGCCTGAGTGCCCGTTCATCAGCGCCACCAGCAGCCGGTCGACCGCCCGTTCCGCTTCGACCAGGAGGGCCGTGGCCTCGCGAGTGTCGAGCCGCCGCCGCCTGGCCATGCCCGCGAGCTCGCCAATGAAGGCCGCGCGAAACCGAACGAAGGCTTCGACCGTCTCCGACAGCGACGCGCCGAGCGCGGC
>DATNML010000019.1:0-5033 GCA_035602315.1 Candidatus Dormiibacterota bacterium | reverse complement strand
CACCGGCAGATGCTGGCCGATGCTGAGGATGACCGGCACGCTCCTCGAACTGTGCAGCTGAGGCTGCAGGAAGTCCGTGTAGATCTGCTGCAGCTGATGGATGCCGGCGACCGAATCCAGGTGCGCTCCCGAAGATTTCGCGGCTGCTGTCTTGAGTGCCTGCAGGTCGGACTTGGACACCATGGCGGCGGTGATCGGGTTGGAGAGGACCTGCGCCTCCAGCTTGTTGACCTGAGTCAGCGTGAGGCTCGCGCTTTGCAGAGTCGGCTCGAAGGCGTTGTCGAGTGTCACGAGCGCTGAGATGGCCAGATAGAGCACGACCAGCGTGACCAGGACGTGTACGAAGACGCCGAGCAGGCCGTCGATCCCGCGGATCTGCTCGAGGCGGTGGAACGCGCCGCCGATCGCGCCGCCGATCGCGCCCAGGACCACGGCGAGGATGAGGGCGACGAAAACGGCGAGCACCGCGTGGAGATGCAGGTACTTGAGCATCGCGTTCGTGTACTGGTCATGGAATCGAAATACCAGGAGCAGGGTGCCGAAGAAGAAGATCTCAGCCATGAGAGGTTGGATCACGCCGCGCTGATAGCCGATGATCAGTGCGACGATCAGGACCAGCACCACCACCACGTCGATAATCAAGGCGGGGCCATTCTAGTAGACCCGCCTAAAATGCCAGCTTCCGTTAGACTCGGGCCAATCTTGGCCCGAACGATCGCCGTCGCCATGCAGAAGGGGGGTGTCGGCAAAACTACCACCGCCGTGAACCTCGGCGCCGCCTTGGCGGAGTTGGGCCAGCGCGTGCTTTTGATCGACCTGGACGCCCAGGGCCACCTGACCCTGTACATGAAGCCCTCGGCCGAGATCGAGAAGACCATCTACCACCTGCTGGTCGACCCGGACACGACAGTAACCGACGTCGTGCAGGAGGCGCCGCAGATGGGAGTCCACTACATACCCGCCGACGTAGAGCTGGCCGGCGCGGAGAACCAGCTGATCAACGAGATCGGCCGGGAGAGCATCCTGCGCGACAAGCTCGAGCCCGCGCAGAAGCGCTACGACTTCATCATCATCGACTGTCCGCCGTCGCTCGACCTGATCGTCATCAACGCCCTCGTCGCCGCCGACGAGGTGCTGGTCCCACTCCAGGCCGAGTTTCTCGCGCTGCGTGGAATGCAGGAGCTGCTCGTCACGATGGAGCGCGTCAAGCGCCGGTTGAACCCGCGCCTGGAGCTGCTGGGAATCCTTCCCACTCTCTACAAACAGCGTGCGCTCCATTCGCAGGAGGTGCTGGCCGCGGTCAGGGAGAAGTACGGCGACAAGGTCTACGAGTTCGGCATCACCGATTCAATCCGTTTTGCCGAGACACCGCTTGCGGGTCAGTCGATCCTTCAGTACGCGAAGGAATCGGA
Source organism: Candidatus Dormiibacterota bacterium (assembly GCA_035602315.1). Lineage (GTDB taxonomy): Bacteria > Chloroflexota > Dormibacteria > Dormibacterales > Dormibacteraceae > Palsa-870. Next base: position 3,621 of record DATNML010000019.1, on the reverse strand, counting down.
CGGAGCCAAATCCTACCGTGCGCTGGGAGCCCGACTATTGGAGAATCACAGCTGATGCCAACGTTCAAGCGTGTAACGCTCGCTGGATCCGAAGAGCTCTTCCGCCCGACCCGTCCGCAGGTCGTCTCGGATACAGATGACGTGATCAAGGGTGCCGTCGACCGCCACGTCGAGGTGAAAGAGGTCCTCTACCGGACCATCAACTTCACGCCCGACGAGATCGAGCTGCTGATCGAAGCGATCCAGACCGCTAAGTACCCCGACCGCGTACGGGCGAAGCCTGCGCTCGACAAGTTCGACGCGCTCGACGCGCTCCGCCTCAAGGTCCAGGGCACGCCCGAATAGCGCCTAAAAGCGTTTCCTGGATCGCCTACGGACGTAGGCGTAGATCCAGACCAGGCAGGCGAGCACAAGGATGACACCGAATCCCGCTGCCTCATAGCGATTCATCTGGGTACATAGACTAAGAGGACACCGTGCCCAAGCTCTCCATCGTCAAGGTCAAGCTCGATCGCGAAGTCAATGGGTACATCGTGACGTGCGCTGACACCAAGGAGGCGGTCGTCATCGACCCCGGACTGCCGCCGGAGAAGATCGCCGAGCAGGCCAAGGGCCTCAAGGTTCGCTACATCGTTGCCACGCACTGCCACCCAGGCCACGTGGCCGGCAAGGACGACCTGAAGGACCTGGTCGGCGGCGAGACCGCGCTTCACTCCGCTGACGCGAAGCAGTTCCTGCGCTCGGCCGACCGCTACCTCGTCGACGGGGACGAGCTGGAGTTCGGCGAGTTCAAGCTCGCGGTCCTGCACACTCCGGGTCACACGCCGGGAAGCGTTTGCTTCGTGGTCGCCAATCACGCTTTCGTCGGCGACACGCTCCTGGCGGGAGGCATCGGCAAGCAGACGCCGGAGACCGATCTACGCCGCCAGATGATGAGCATCGGAACCAAGCTGCTCCGCCTGCCGCTGTCGACGGCGCTCTACCCCGGGCATGGACCCGCCAGCAGCCTCGAGCGCGAGCTGGCCCAGAACCCGATCTTTAGAGGCGCCGGCGCCCGAGCCTGATCCTAAGAGGAGCTGGCGAAGCTCAGCGAGATCTTCGTCACGCCAGAGCTCCCGTCTGCTCCTAGGATGCCGGCCGAGGACTTGTTGCTCTTACGGTTGAAGATGGCGGAGAACGATCCGTTGGCCGAGCCGCTGAACTGAATGCTCCAGTCGCCCTGGCTCAGCTTGTTCGAATAGAACGCCTGCACCTTGTCGACGCCATCGAGCGTCTCCCACTCCATGCCCCAAGTGGTCTGACCATTGGCAGAGAACGTGGCACCTGCGGTCAGACGCGCGCCGGGGTAGATCGGCACGTCGGCTGGGAACCCGTTCGGCATCGGCACCTCGGGATCGAGCTTTGACGGACCCGTCGGATTCGCGCTTGGAGAAGCCAGCCGCGAGCTGCTCGCGGCGCTGGACGAGCCGCCGCACGCGGCGCCGGCACTCAGCGCGATCGCGAAAAAACACGCGACCGACAGGCGGAATCCGGCCGTCAAGAGCACCCGATCTTTCATGCTAGTCGAGAGGTAGAACGCGCAGGCCGGACCAGCCGGCCGCCAGGCCGCCCAACGCGAGTACCCTCGCGCACGACAGCCTGCCCGCGCACGAACACGTCCCTCACGGCGAAGCCAAACTCTTTTCCGTCGAGCGCGCTGTGCTTTTGCCGCGATTTCATAAGAGCCGGAGTGACCAGCGTTTTCCGATTCGGGTCGACGATGACGATGTCGGCATCGAACCCCGGCGCGATGAACCCCTTCGTCTCCTGAAGACCGGCGAGAGAGGCCGGCCCCTCGCTCACCCATCGAGGAGCCAGTGACACATCGCCCAAGCGTTTTGCAAGCTCGAGAGAGCTCACGTAGAGCATCTGGACACCGGGACTCCCGGAAGGAGCCTCATCCAGTGAACGCGACTTTTCCTCGTCCGTATGCGGCGCGTGGTCGGTGGCGACGATCCTGATCACGCCGCTCGCGGCACCCTCGACCAGGGCGTCGCGGTCCGCGGCGGTGCGGACAGGAGGGAACACCTTCATTGATGTTCCCACCTGGAGGAAGTCATCCTCCGTCAGCCACAAGTACTGGGGACAGGTCTCCAGGGTCAATGAAACGCCGCTCCGCATGGCGTCTTGGGCAGCGCGCAGGCCCAGTGCGCTGGAGAGATGCGCGACATGCAGGCGAACCCCAGATTCCTTCGCGATGGCTGCTGCAGCCGAGATTGCAACAGCCTCCGCCTCCGCGGGTCGAGACTCCATCAGGTCCGCGTAGGTTTCCAGCGGCCGGCGGAATGCCGCAAGCACGGTTGGGTCTTCGGCATGGATCGCGAGCGGCAGGCCCAGCTGCGCAATCACGGGGGCAAGGCGGGCCAATGTTCCGTAATCAGGCGGGGCCTCGAGATCGGGATCGTCCAGATCCAACATCTGCAGGACCTGCTTGTTTCCCACGCTGAAGGCGTAACCGAGATACGCCTTGAATCCGATGGCGCCTGCCTCAGCGAGCGCCTCGAGCTGGTCGGCGGTCGAGCTCGAACGGATCAGGCCCCACAATCCGAAGTCGACCCGCGACTTCGCGTGCGCGAGGGCCGCCTTCGCCTCGAGCACGCCCGCCGAGTCCACGCCTGGCACTGTGTTTGGCATGTCCAGCACGGTCGTCACGCCGCCCATGGCGGCGGCCTCGGTTAGGGTGCCAAAATCCTCCTTGTCGGGAAACCCCGGGTCGCGGCTGTGCACATGTACGTCGATCGCTCCAGGCAGCACATACATGCCGCGGGCGTCAATGAGCGCAGCACTGTCCGGAGCGGCGCCGCCGGCCTCGACACGCGTGATCACGCCGTCGTTGATGTAGACATCGGCCTCAAGCGGACCATCCGGTCCGTAGACCGAGCCCCCCCAAATCAGAAGGTCAGTCAAGTTCCAAGTCTTGAACCCGGAACAAAGGCGAGTAGGGAATGCCGGCAGCGCGGATGTTGTCCTCGCCACCTTCACCCCGGTCGAGCACGACCACCAGGTGGATGACATCCGCGCCCGCGTCGCGAAGCACCTGGGCCGACCGCAGCGAGTCGCCGCCTGTCGTGACCACGTCCTCGATCACCGTGACTCTGTCATTTGGCATCAGGTGGCCTTCGATCTGTTTCGAGGTCCCGTAGCCCTTCGGTTCCTTGCGTACGAGCACGAGCGGGAGGCCGGTCTCCATGGAGACGGCTCCTCCGAGCAGGACCGCGCCGAGCTCGGGCGCCGCCAGGCGCTGCGTCTCTTTCGGCACCAGCGCGGCAAGCTGCTTGCCGATGCGCCGCAGGAGCGCTGGATCTGTCTCGAAGAGGAACTTGTCGAAATATCGATTCGATCGCTTTCCGGAGCGAAGAACGAAATCGCCTTTCAGGTATGAGACCTTGACCAGGTCGCGTCCGAGCTCGGCCAACTCGGATGCCCCGGTCTTCACCGACCTAATCTAGCTGATAGATGTCTGCCCCCTTGACCGTCGGGCTAATGCGTGTCGTGCTGCATCTGCCCGAAAGCGGTTCACTCAAGTCGAAGCGAATGATCGTCAGCGGTCTGCTGCGCCGCGTGCGTCAGCAGCTGAAGGTT
>DATNML010000018.1:0-10075 GCA_035602315.1 Candidatus Dormiibacterota bacterium | reverse complement strand
GCGCTGCTGAAAGCCGACCGCCAGGAGCTTCCGTGCCGTTGCGCGCGGACGGGTTTGCCGTTAGGCGTTCAGGTCTCCTGGCTCGCGGATCGCTACCTCAGCCCGCCTTCCCGAGGTCCTTTGCCTCAGTGGCTTTTTTTCCGGACAGAGGCTCCCCGCTTACAGTTGCGCGACAGCTCCGGTTTCGCACCGGATTCCCTTGGTGCCTGGTTTCGAATCTTAGCCTTTCTGCGGTTGCTGATCGGCCCTGGTCAGCCTGAGGTAACCGGCCTCTCGCGTGACTGGCATGGCGAAGATGAAGCGGTCGGGCTGGAGGGCGAGCTCGAGGTCGCTTGGTGGGAAGCCGGGCCAGGCGCCGCTCATCGCGTGTGCGTAGCGCTCGCTGTTCTTGAGTGGCTGGAGCAATCGCTCAACATCGGGCTGCTCGTTGTTGATGATCGCCTCCATGTAGAGCGCGCACGCGTGATCCTCGGGATGGTCGGCGGAAGCGATCAGCGTGAGCACGTCTGGTTTTCTTAACAAGCAGGCTTGTACGGTCGCCATCGCCACCACGAGACTGGCGGCGAAGATGTCGACTCCTGTTCTCACTGCGGCTGCGACCGGGGTCCCGGCGGTGGATCGCTGGACCAGCACGCGGCCCTTCAAGTCTGTCGCCTTGATCAGCGTCGGTGAGTTGCTGATCGCAATGCCGGGAAGCGGCAGCCCTTCTTCCTCCGCGCAGATAATCGCGCCGGGAGTGGCTGCGGTGAGGGCGCGCGCCTCGTCGGTCGTCGTGACCAGGCGGCACTCGCGCGCGCCGCCGGCGAGCGCATAGGCGCTGACGGTGAAGGACCTCAGTACGTCGATGACGACCGCGAGGCCCTGTGCATGACGGGCACCTTCGATGCCGGTCGCGTGGATTACTTCCACGGAGAAGATCGTGACGCATGATTGGCTGGTGTCATTGCCGCCGCGCGAGGAGCATCGTCCATTCGGCTTTGAGCAGATCGCGGACTGCGGGTCGATGCGCGTGGTCGGTCTGCGGCTGGAGCCGGGGCAGAACGTGCCGGAGCATCGCAATGCGATCCCGGTGGCGCTCATCGTGACCGAGGGACGGCTGCACTTCGACGATGGCGCCAGGTCAGGCGAGGTCGGGGCGGGCGAGATGCTGCTCATCAACCCGGGCGAGCGCCACACCTATCGCGCCGACGTCGAAACGTCCGCCTACCTGGTGTTCGCCGGGCTCCCAGGCGTGCGCAGCCGGACGTGGACCTTGCGTCGGAAGGTCTAGGAGGGAGCGTTCCAGCGCGTGATCAGGCGCCGGCCGTCATCGTGCAGCACGCATACCGTAGCCACGTCGAGCATCAGGCCGGTGGCGACGCTCAGGTCCGCGCGGATCCACGCTGCCCCCACGGCGCGGAGGATGTGGCCGTGGGCAAAGGCGATCGCACGGCCGCCTGACTTGCCCGCCATGGCGATGAACTGCTGAGCGCGGGCGTAGATCTGCACCGGTGTCTCGCCGCGGGGCGAACCGTCCGCATAAAGCTCCCAGCTCGGGTTCGCCTCGTGGATCTGCTTGGAGGTCAGGCCCTCGTAATCGCCATAGTCGACCTCCCTTAGGAGGTCGGTGATCTGCGGGCTCAAGAAACCGGCCAGCTCAGCGGTGTGCCGCGCGCGCTGCATTGGGCTGGAGTAGACGGCGTCGAAGTGAATTGAAGCGAGACGAGGCCGCAGCGCCGCCGCCTTCGCCTCTCCATCTGGGGTGAGCGGAGGGTCGGTGTTGCCTGTGTGCCGGCCTGACCTACTCCATTCGGTCTCGCCGTGGCGGGCGAGGTATAGCTCGAGGGTCAGGCGGGTTTGCCCATCATCTCGGGGCGTCCCGAGCGAAGCGACCGGCTCGCGCTCTCGATGACGGCGCCGGCGCGTACGCGCTGGCCTGGTCGCACGCAGACGAGGCCGACCGCGGCCTGCCCACCGTGCTGCTTCAAAGCCTCGTTGACGGCCGCGAGGACGCGGTTCGCCGCGTGGGCGGTGCCCGCCACGTCGGTATCGGGAAGGATGGCTAGGAGCTGAGGCGGGGTCCGGCCGATGACTCCCGGCGTGTCCACATCGCGCACGGTCCCCGCAAGGGCGGCGGCCATGAGCTTCAACGCTTCATCGGGCGAGCCTGCGCCATCGGCCTCAATCAGCAGGACACCGAGGTTGCGCTGGTAGCGGTGTGCTCGGGCGAGTTCGTCTTCGAGCACGGGGCGGACGAAGCGATCGTTGAAGAGGCCTGTCGTCCGGTCGACGATGTGAAGGGGTTCGGCCTGCGGGTCGTCGGTCTTGACCCCGCACGAAGGACAGAAAACCGCACCGTGGGGCAGGGGTGATCCGCAAGCCTGGCAGGTCTGACCTTCCGGCCGCCGGCGTAGGAAGTCGCCAATCGGCATTCGGTAAAGCCTATCAGCCAAGGTAATTGGCGCCGGAGAGCGCCGCGGCCGAAATTAACAGGCAGGGTTGCGCTCGCTTCGACCGTGAACTAGGTTTGCCGCAGGAGTGCCGGTTGGGGGAGGGACCGGAAGAAAGAAGGGAGGGCCCGCCAGGGGTATGCGAGTTTCGCTCAGCCCACGGCGGCGGCAGGCGCCACCAGCCAGCTCTCGGCCCAATCCGCGACGGCAGCAAGCACAGGCTCGAGGGCTCGCCCGCGCGATGTCAATCGATAGCTCACCCGAACCGGCGGACCTGGATCGACGAGCCGTTCGACGAGGCCTTCGGTCTCCAGCTCGCGCAATCGCTCGGTGAGAACTCGGTCGCTGATCCCCGGTATCCCCGCGAGCAATTGGTTGAAGCGTGCGGGCGCAGGAAAGAGCGCTTTGACCACTGCTCCGGTCCAGCGCTTCCCTATCAGCTCGATCGCACGCTGAAAGGGCGCGCTGTAGTCGAGTCCCCCTCCGACCATGGGGAGAGATTCTATTCGCTATCGGAGGTCTTCGAAAGCACACGCAGGCTGTTTTCCACAAGAAATTTTTCGGTCTTCAATTTTTGGGTCTGGGATAGTGGTCTCCAATGGACGCAGCCGGCAGAGTAATCGTCGTCACCGGCGGTGCCAAAGGCATTGGTCGCGCCCTCGCGAGCCGCTTTGCAACCGCTGGAGCCGAGGCAGTGATCGTCGCCGACCTCGACATCGAGGGCGCGTCGTCGGTCGCCCGCGAGATCGGGGCGACCGCGATCCGCTGCGACGTGTCCCGCGAGTCCGATGTGAAGCAGCTGGTGCATCGCGTCGAGGCTGACCACGGAAGGATCGACATCTTCTGCTCCAACGCCGGCATCGCAGTCGGCGGTGGTCCCGAGGCACCGGACGAAGAGTGGCAGCGCATCTGGGACGTAAACCTGATGAGCCACGTGTTCGTTGCGCGACACGTCCTGCCGGGCATGCTCAATCGCCACGAGGGCTATCTCCTCGGCACTGTCTCGGCCGCCGGCCTGCTCAACCACGTCTTCGCCGCCCCCTATGGGGTGACCAAGGCGGCTGCCCTCTCACTCTTCGAGTGGCTCTCGATTGCACACGGAGGAGAAGGCATCCGCGTCTCGTGCCTATGCCCGCAGGGCGTCAAGACCGACATGCTGGCGGCAGAGAAGAGGCTGGGCCTCGAATTCCTGACCGACAACGCTCTTGAACCTGAAGCCGTGGCCGAGATCGTTCTGCAGGGCATTCGCGACGAGAGGTTCCTCATCCTGCCGCACCCTGAGGTCGCCGATTACTTTCGCCGGAAGGCTGACGACTACGACCGCTGGCTGAGGGGCATGCGGCGGCTTCGGGCCAACATCCTTTCAGCCTCTCGCTGAGTGCGCCTGCTCTCACTGATCGCGGGTATCGCGCTCATCGTCGTCGCGTTCGGGGCCGCGACTCGCGTCGCAGATACACGCGATGGCTTGATCGCGGAAGCGATCACGCTGCTGGGAGGCCTGGCGGGGATCGGCCTGGTCCTCTACGCGCTGTTTGCAGGTGCTCGACCGGTCCCAACGCCAGGCGCGGCTCGCCCACCAGCGCCGGCGCGAGTGCCCACCTCGAGGGACTTCGGACTCGGCGCTGCCGGCCTCGGTCTGGCGGTCGTGCTCATCGGCGGGCTGGCGATCACGGCCGGGTGGCAGTGGGCCGCCTGGGGCTCAGTCCTCCTCCTTCCGATGATTGCCGGCAGCGCCTTCCTCTGCGGTCGATACCTGCGATCCCGCGCAGCGCCTAAGCCGTAAGCGCGAGGATCTCTCCGACCAGGTACAACGACCCACACACGAGCACGTTGCCGTCTGACCCAGCCAGCTCGCGAGCCAGTTCCAAGGCTGCAGCCGCCGGGCGGACCGTTTGGCCCCCGGCGCCATACGTTTTCGCCAGGTCGTCAGGGGACACGGCGTGTCCGGCCGCGCTCGCCGGCTCGGTGAACACGGCGGCGTCCGGCTGAAGAGTTCGCAGCGCGGCGAGTAGCTGAACGGGATCGCGCTCCCTGAGCATCGCGAACACCACCACCAGCCTCTCGGCGCCGATCAGCTGACGAAGGGCGGCACCTGCCTTCTTCAGCGCGGCTGGGTTGTGCCCGCCATCGAGGATGACCCGAGGTCCGGCCGCGATTACCTGCAGACGTCCCGGCCAACGCGTCTCCTGCAGGCCATGGCGGACGTGGTCCTCGGTGATCTGGTCCAGCACATGGGCTGCGGCAACTGCCAACGCGGCGTTCGCGGGTTGGTAGTCGCCAACCAGAGGCAGCATGAGATCCGTGTACTCGAAGCCCGGGCCGGTCACGTTGAGGACGTGGCCCTGCCAGCCGCGCGATGTCGACTCGACGTGGATGTCTCGACCCAGGACCCAGACCGGTGCGTCCGCTTCGCGCGCGTGCTCTTCGACGATCGCAAGCGCAGAACCCTCTGCGCCTGTGAGGACATGATTGTTTGGCTTGATGATGGCCGCCTTCTCGTGAGCGATCTGCTCGATGGTGTCGCCCAGGTACTTCTGGTGGTCGAGGTCGACGTTGGTGATCACCGCTACGCCAAGGTCCAGCGCGTTGGTGGCGTCGAGCCTGCCCCCAAGTCCGACCTCGCACACGAGCCGGTCGATCCGCGGAGCCAGGTAGGCCAGGGCCATCGCGGTCAGCATCTCGAACTCGGTGGCCTGGCCCATCTTGGCAGCCACCTCGTCGAGCATCGGCATCAACCCCTCGACGGTCTCGACGAACTCGGCTTCGCTGATCGGCCGGCCGTTCAGCTCGATGCGTTCGGTGTACGAGATCAGGTGAGGCTTAGGCATGAACCCGACGTCGTGCCCGGCCGCCCTCAGGATCGCGGCCATGCAGGCCCCGGTCGAACCTTTTCCGTTGGTGCCCGCGATCAGCGCGCCGGCCAGTCCATGATCCGGCTTCCCGATGCGGTCGAGGATTGCCCGCGTTCTCTCGGTGCCCAGCTTCATGCCGAAGCGACCCTGCTTTGAGATATAGGAGAGCGCCTCCTCGTAGGTCAAGGGGCTCTCAGCGGGCGACTACAGCTTCGATGGCGGCGAACTCTGAATCCGTGTGTATCGCACGAGTCATCCGCAGTCCGGCCTGAGCCAGGAAGTCGCGATATTCGTGGATCGTCCGCTCGCGACCTCCCAGCACGACCATCATGTGGAGGTCGCTCATCACCGTGGTGAGCGCCTCATCCGGGCTTTCGATTCGTTCGGGAAGCTCTCTCTCGATTACCACCAGCTTCGCCTCAGAGCTCATCGCCCGTCCGCAGGTTTGAAGGATGGCGAGCCCCCGATCGTCATCCCAGTCGTGGACGATCGACTTAAGCAGATACACGTCGCCTCCTGCCGGCACCTTGTCGAAAAAGCTCCCTTCCACCAGCGTGATGCGGTCGGCGAGACCGGCCGCGTCGATCTTCGCTCGAGCACCCGCCAACCCCTGCGCGAGGTCGAACAGCACGCCTCGCAACCCTGGGTGAGCCTGTAGAACCGCTACCAGCATCCCGCCATTACCGCCGCCGACATCCACGACCGTGCGTGCGCCGCCGAAGTCATAGACCGCGATGAAGGCCTTCGCGATCCGAGTCGACAGTTCGACCATCGCGGCATTGAACCGCTCCGCCGCCGCTGGATTTTCACCAAGCGCTTCGAACCGTCCTTTGCCATAGAGGTGGTCGAAAGCCGGCTTACCTGTGCGGAGGGTATAGAGCAGATCGCCCCAGGCCTGGTAGGCCTCCTCGCTGTTCATGATGGTCGCGTTGCGCAGGCCGGGCCGGTCTGAGCGAAAGTGATCGGACAGCGACGTCGCGGCAAACCGTCCGTCGGCCGTCTCAATGAAAACGCCCCATGTCGCCAGGCCGCGAAGCATTCGGCGCAGGGAGGTGGCATGCGTATCCGTCTGCGCTGCGAGGTCCTCCGCGCTTTTGGGGCCCAGGGACAAGAGATCCGGTAGCTTCAGCTGGCACGCGGCCGCGATCAACTGGTAGGAACGGAAGCCGTTCATCAGCCGCTGAGCTTCGATGGACGGCATCATGGCCGGCGCCGCACCTCCGCCTCAAACGTGTTCTTGATCAGCATCGCGCGCGTCATCGGGCCGACGCCGCCGGGGTTTGGCGTCAACCAGCCTGCCACCTCATCCACGCCCGGTCCGAGGTCACCCACCTGGCGCCCGCCGGCCCAGTTCGTGCTGACGTCGAATACCGATGCGCCCGGCTTGACCATCTCCCTGGTGATCAGGTTCGCCTTCCCAGCCGCAGCCACCAGGATGTCGGCGTTCCTCGTGTGGCTCGCCAGGTCCCTGGTCCGCGTGTGGCAAAGCGTCACGGTGGCGTTGCGCCTCAAGAGCAAGAGCGCGGCTGGTTTGCCCACCAGGTTGCTCCTGCCGACCACGACGGCGTTCGCCCCCTCGATTGGGATGCCCGCTCGGTTCAAGAGCTCGATGATGCCCGCCGGCGTGCACGGCTCGACGCCTCCCGGCAACCCGAGAGCCATGAGGCCCGCGTTGATGGGATGGAAGCCGTCGACGTCCTTAACGGGATCGAGAGCAAGCACGACGCGCGTCATTTCTATCTGCCGAGGGGCCGGCTGCTGGACGAGGATCGCGCTCACGCTCTCGTCGGCGCTCAACTGGGCGACCAGGCCTACCAGCTCTTCAGTGGTCGTGGTCGCCGGCAGACGGTGGTCCTCGGAATCGATGCCCACCTGCCTTGCGTTCTTCTGCTTCAGCTCGACGTACTTCACAGATGCCGGATCGTCACCCACCAGCACGGTGGCGAGCTTCGGCCGCGAGCCGCCCGCCGCCACGCGCTGCGACACGGCATCGGCAACCTCGCTGAAGATCTGTTTCGCGACGGCCCTGCCATCGAGCACCTGTGCGGTCACCGGCTAATTGTCGAGACCCAGCTGTTTGCGCGCCGTTTCGTCGACTGTGCGCATCACCCGCCTTAGGTCGACGCCCGTTTGGCGTGAGATTCGCCGGCAGTCCTCGTATTCCGGCGTCACATCAATCGCCTTGCCACCAAGCTCCTTGACTTTGGCGTGGGCGACTCCGAGCGACGTCTGGACCTCGATGATCCTGCGCTCGGCGATCACGCGCTGGGCGCTCGTCATGCGAACTCCAAGCGTGGTGGAGTGGCGGAGCAGGTGGTCGGTCAGGGCCGCGACCATTTCCGGCAGCGCCATGACTGTGACGAGGTGACCGGCTCGACCCTTTTTCATGAGTGCTGGGGTCACGCTCACGTCCAACGCTCCGGCGTCCATCAGGTCTTCGCAAAGCGCCGCCACAAGGTTGGGCGCCATGTCGTCGAGATTGGTCTCGATGAGCGTCACGCCTGATGCCGTCGCGACCCTCTCGCCGATCCACACGGCGAGCGCGTTTCCGGGGGTCTCGCGCGCACCGATCCCGTACCCGATCGACCGGAGGGACATCGAGGGGCGTTCGAACTTCGCGCCGACGGCCAGGATGGCCGCGCCAGTCGGGGTGACCAGCTCGAGGCTGCTGTCGGTCGCCTCGAAGATCGCGCCCGAACCCTCCAGCACGCGAACGCTCGCCGGCCCGGGCAGTGGCATGTGCTCATTGCGACCCCGCGGCGCGGGCAGCGGTGACGAATAGACCTGGTCTACCTCCAGTCCATGGAGAAGCCAGAAGGCGCCCATCAGGTCGACGAGTGTGTCGGCACCGCCGAGCTCGTGCAGATGGAGCTGGTCTTCGGGCAATCCGTGCAGGCGGGACTCCGCGCGCGCCAGGCGGTTGATCGCGTCGAGGACAGACGCTTTGACGCGGCCGGGCGCGTCCGCGGCGTCGACCACCGCGCGGAGTGCGGGAATGGTCCGTTCCACGCGATCCACGGTTTCGACCTTCACGCGGGTGCCACCGACATGCCCACGCGTCTCGGCACCTACCTCGATGCTGACCTCGTCGCCCAGTCGGAGAGCTTCGACCGTCGCATCGAGCAGGGCTCGCTCGGCGCCGGCATCGATCAGCGCGCCGAGCGTCATGTCGCCGGAGATGCCAGCGAAGCAGTCGAAGTACGCGATCGTCATGCGCGCGTCCTATTAATGCGGACGGCCGCGGCATCGATCGGCTGCATGCTTTCAGGCCGCTTTGCGATCCGCACCGAAACGCCGGCCACCCGCGGCAACTTGAGCACGCGCTCGGCGATCTGGCCGGCCAGCGTCTCCAGGAGTTGCTTCGAATCGCCCTCGATGACCTCTTTGGCGATCGTGTGGACCTGCCTGTAGTCGACCGTGTCTTCGATCTGGTCAGTGCTCCCGGGCTCGCTCAGGTCGCAATCCAGCTCGACGTCGACCTTGAACTCCTGAGGGCGCTCGCGTTCGGCCGGCCGTACGCCATGGCGTCCCTGGAAGGACATGCCCTCGAGAAGGATCCGATCCATGCCGCAATTGTGGGCTGAAATAAACTGGCCCCGTGATCAACACGAGAGTCGAGGTCCGGCCGGCGACGGTCGACGACCTCTCGGCCGTCAACGACATCTACAACCAGTACGTGGGCGAGGCCCACTACACGTTCGACCTCGAACCGGTGACGATGGAGGCGCGGCGTGAGTGGTTCACGCACTACAGCGAGACCGGCCGCCACCGGCTCCTGGTCGCGGTTTCCGAGGGTCGCGTGATCGGTTATGCGTGCAGCAGCCGGTTCCGGCCCAAACCCGCCTACGAGACCTCGGTCGAGACCAGCGTCTACCTGGCGCCGGACGCGATCGGGCGAGGAGCGGGCGCGCGGCTGTACGAAAAGCTGTTCAAGACGCTCGAGGGCGAGGACGTCCACCGGGCGTATGCGGGAATCGCCTTGCCAAACCCGGCTTCGATTGGACTGCACGAGCGCTTCGGCTTCAAACGGGTCGGTCACTTCACCGAGCAGGGCCGCAAATTCGGCCGCTACTGGGATGTCGCCTGGTACGAGAAGCCACTCGGCTCGGAATCAACCGCGGCCTCGTAAGGTTGAAGGGAGGCATGCCCGAATCGCGCTCTAACCCGTGGCTGGTCCTGGTAGTCCTGGTGACCGGCTTTTTCATGATCATGCTGGACACCACGATCGTGAACGTGGCGATCCCGGCCATGAGCGCCGGGCTCCACACGACCCTCGATCAAATCCTGTGGGTGCTGAACGCCTACATCCTCACGTACGCGGTGCTGCTCATCACGGCCGGGCGCCTCGGGGACCTGTACGGGCAACGCAACCTGTTCGCCATCGGGCTCGCCATCTTCACCGCCGCTTCGGCCGTGTGCGGCTTCGCGCAGGATGCGAATCAGCTGATCGCGGCGCGGGTCCTTCAGGGCGTGGGCGGCGCGGTGCTGGTGCCGCAAACGCTGGCGATCCTGACCTCGCTGTTTCCGCCGGAGCGACGCGGCACCGCGTTCGGAATCTGGGCCGGAGTGGCCGGTCTCGCCACGCTCGCGGGTCCGACAATCGGCGGAGCCATCGTCACGTACGTCGATTGGCGGTGGATTTTCTTCGTGAATGTCCCGATCGGGATCGCCGCTCTGATCGCGACCTTTGCGATCATCCCGGACCTGCGCCCCGGGCGGCGCCATGGTTGGGACATAGTCGGTGTGATTCTGGCGACGAGCGGCCTATTCGGAATGGTGTTCGGTCTCATCGAA
>DATNML010000017.1:0-27315 GCA_035602315.1 Candidatus Dormiibacterota bacterium | reverse complement strand
CTGATCCACCGCCAGGAGACGATCTCCCTGCTTGGCATTCCCCTGGCGCGGTACATCGACATCGACGACGCCGAGAGCGTGCTCCGTGCCATCAGGGAGACGCCTCCGGGCAAGACGATCGAGATCATCCTGCACACCCCGGGTGGCCTGGTGCTGGCGGCCAGCCAGATCGCCAGGGCCCTGAGCGACCACGACGGCAAGGTCATTGCCGTTGTCCCTCACTACGCGATGAGCGGCGGCACGCTGATCGCGCTGGCCGCGGACGAGATCCAGCTCGACCGTCACGCGGCGCTTGGACCGGTCGACCCGCAGCTCGGCCAGCACGCGGCGCGCTCGCTGGTCGACGTGGCCGCGCTGCCAGGAGAGCATGAAGACCAGACGCTGCTGATGGCGGACGTAGGTCGCAAAGCGCTGCGCCAGGTCAAGGCGACCGTCACAGGTCTGCTGCAGAAGCGTATGGACCCGGTGCGGGCGGAAGAGCTGGCCGAAATCCTCTCGCAAGGGGTCTGGACCCATGACAACGCGCTGATGGCGCCGGAGCTAGAGCAGCTCGGTCTGCCGGTGAAGGTTGGCGTGCCTGCCGAAGAGCGCAGCCTCATGGACCTTTACCCGCAGCCAAGAGGCCGCCAGTCTGCGGTCGAGTACGTCCCCGGCCCACGCTTCCCGTTGCCCGGTCGCGGCGGGGGTGCCGAACGCCGCTGACGTGCCTGACCTCAGTGGGCACAAGGTTGCTGTGCGGTTGCTGTACGACTGCCGCACGGCCGTCAACAAATAGTTGACAGGAAGCCAAAATTGGTATTTTGTATTTGGCTCCGGGACAGGGATTCGAACCCTGAACCTTTCGGTTAACAGATCGCTGCGCCCCGTTCAGAACACCGATTTCCTATTCGCTGAGTGCCGTTGAGTGCCGCCACCTAGCACGGTGTTGCGCCGGCGTTGCTACACGATTTCAAGTCTGCCTTCGCTCAGCCGCCTCGTTCGCGGCGGCGCCTGCGCGCTTCCAGTAGGCGTGCCGACAGTGCCGCCTCTTCGGTCGGCGGCTCGACCGGCTCTTCAGTCACACGGTCGACACGTTCGTCATCGCGCGCTGCTGCGATCACCAGTGGTGGCGAGTTGGTTCCGCGCCGGCGATAACCGGCGACACGTGATCGCAGGCGAACCAGCTCAGGCGGCACCTCCATAGTCACGTCAGCTGGTCTCCTGCGTCGGGACAAAGCGCCAAGCACGCTTACGAACTGCCGTGGGCTCAGCACGACGCGGCGCAGCGCCACATCCAGAGGCCAGAGAATGACAACTATCAGCAGCAGCGCCCAGAAGATCTCCGTGCTCACCGGGACGGAGACCGGCGGCAGCTTCCATGCCGCAGCCGGTGACGTCAAGAGGGCTCCACCTTCCGCCGCCAGCTCACGCAGCAACCCATCGTCGCGACCGAGGTTGACGAACTCAGCCGAGTACGGAACGCTCACCGCCAACTCGGACTGCGCGACCACCGCGTTGCCCTGTTTGAGAACCGCGTGCAGGACGTAGGTTCCGACGGTTGTCGCCGCGACGGTACCCTGCCAGCGGCCCGGACCGATGCCGGCCAGCTGCGTCGTCGAGCCGGTCAGGTCCGGAGCCAGCACGGAGAGTTGAAGCACGCCGCCGCTGGACGCACCGGAGGCGGTCACGACCAGCGTGTCACCGCTGGGTGAGGCCTCCAGGCGCAGCGCCGATGGCGCCGCCGTGGGCAGGGTCCACTCGACCAGCCGTGCGAACAACGTGCCTCCCGCAGACGAGGTGAGCAGGCCGCCGGTCCAGCGGCCCGTCGAATCGCTGGTCCAGGCAACCGAGCGACCGAGGCCATACTCCCACGCCGCCAAGACCGGATCCGCCTTGGGGCTCTCGAAGTAGACGTCGGCATTGGATTTTGGCGTCGTCACGACATAGCCTCCGAGTTGCGGGAAGGCGTCCAGCGGCACGCCGCTGAGCAGATCCCCGGACGACGTCAGCTTCGGGAAGAAAGGGGTTTGCTCGAACCACGGTCGCAGGGCCACCTGCGCTTCCTTGAGGAAGAGCTGCGGCACCTGCGAGGGATCGCTGGACTCGTAGAAATGCCCGCCGCCGAAACGGGCGATGTCGGACATGTAGGCCATCAACGCGCTCTGCCCGTGGGTGTTGATGCCGATTGAAGAGGTCGTGATGCCCTCGCCTTGCATGCGCGCCAAGAGCGCCTGCATGGTGGCTGTCTCACCGCCCGCGCCGAATCCCTGCGCATCCCCATCGCCGAGGACTACGACGTGCTTGAGTGGTGCGTCCGTCTTGAGCAGGTCCGCCTCAGCGGCCTGCAGGTACGGCATGTACGAAGGCGGGTCGCCGAGCCCTGACCCGCTCAACTTGGCGTCGATGGCCTTCTTGTCCGTAACCGCTTGCATCGGCACCAGATAGTCGACCGGGCCCGAGCCGTACAGCTTGCCCCCGGTCACTTCAACCTTGTCCGTCGGCGACAGCTTGTCGATGACGGCCTGGGCCGCTCCGAGTGCGACCTGGTCGGCACGCGGGTCCTCCATGGTCTCCATCACGAGCACCACCGCGACCTTGGGTTTCTCTTTGCGGTTGGGCAGATCCATGCTCACCGGCAGCGCGGTCTCCAACGGCGTCCCCTGCCATCCGCCGGGCCCGTAAGACGAGGCCCCGCCGATGGTGACCAGGCCTCGGCCAAGGTCTCGCACCGCACGCTGGATCGCGGCCATGCCGTTTGGGGGAAAGGCATCCGCGGGCGCGTTGACAACCACGATCGAGTCATAACGGCCTAGCTGGGCGGGATCGGTCGGGGTCGCGCGGGCAGGTTTGCGATCCACGCTCATGCCGCCCGCAATCAATGCCTTCTCGATGTTCGCCCCTTCGCCGTCGGAGCCCTCGAGTATGAGCACCGCGGGCCTGCCCAGCACTCGGATCACGGCCTCGCCAATGTTGTTTTCGGAGTACGTGTCAGGTTGGACGTTCAGCTCCGCGCGGACGTCGTAGAGCCCGGCGGCGAGCGACGGCAGGCTGAAGGTTTGGGTCGAAACTCCGACAGGCAGCTGGACATTGCGAGCTTCGAGCTCGTGGCCGCCCACAGCGAACACCAGCTGGCCCGATGCCGGTTGGGTCGAACTCAGCCGAACGGTGACGATCGCGGTCTGTCCGGCGCGCATCTCCGTGGGTGCATCGACGCCGATCACCAGCGCTTCGGCCGTGGGAGGCGCTCCTGCGGGCAGCACATCGACGCGAACCCCCTGAGCGTGTAGTGCAGCCACCGCAGTCGCGGCGTCGCCGAGATTCTGCCGGCCGTCGCCGATGAGGACGACCTGGCGCGCGTACCCCTCCGGTCCGAGGTTGGCCGCGAGCTGAAGGGCGCTCGCTATGTCGGTGTAGCTGGGGTCGGGTTGAGTTTGGAACTCGGTGAAATCGGGTGTGAGCGTAGGAGCCAGCTCGACCTGTACGTCACGCCCGAACGTGACCACACCGAAGAGGTCGTCGGCGCCTTTCGCCGACTGCAACGCGCGCACGGCCTGCGCCTCCTGCTCCTGGCTCGCGCGCACGCTCGCGGAGAGATCGACCACCGCGACGAGCACCCTGCGCTGCGGCTCGTTCGAAACCCGGAGCTGGGCCAGCGCCAAGACCAAGACCAGGACCGCGACCAACCTGAGCCCGAGTGCGAAACGGCTCCGGCCGTGCCGCAGTGGCGGCGGATAGAGCCGCCAGGCGATGAACATCGCCGGAAGCAGGAGGAGCAGGACCAGCAGCTCAGGGTGCAGAACGCTCATGCCAATCACGCCCTCAGAAACACCACCCATTCAGCCACTATCAGCGCCAGCGCGACCAGCGCAATCCAGGGCCAGATCTCAAGCGTTCCGCGTGGCTGCTGACCCGCGGATGCGGCTACTTCATTTACAAGAGGCGCGGCGCCGGGCGCGATCTGGGACTGCGCCGGATCCTGAAACTCGACCAGGAATCGGCTCGTGTGGGGGCCGTCCGACAGGACCTGGGTCACCGTGTAGACGCCGATCTGCGTCGTCTGTGTGAACGGCGGGATCGGCAACGGCGGCGCCAGCCGCGTCACGTGTCCGTCGGGCGATTGCACCTCGACCGTCGTCGCTCCCGGCTCGGGCACCAACGTGACCGGCGCGCCTGGAGCGAACACCTGGTTCTCGAAGCCGCCAGGCAGCAGATACGACACCAGGTTCTGGATGAGGATCGGAAAGGCGGCCCGCAGCGGCAGGTCGGAGTGATGCAGCTCGAAGGTCAGCTCGGCGATGCGCGGCTCGCCGTCGTGGATGAGTAGGAGCGGCGCGGCAGTCGCCGTCATCACCGCATGCCAGTCGGAGGGCACGGTAACTCGGGCCGCGGCCTGTACATGCACGTCCTTGAGCACCACATCTTTGAGCAACGCCTCGCGCGGATCTGCGGGAAGCACTCCACCCGGATCGATGAGCTCGCCGGCTTCAACGGGGCCGCTTCCTTGCGGCGGCGCGATTACCAGCGATGGCGTGGGCAGGGCGCCCTTGGGCACGAAGCTGTCGAAGACGTAGAGGTCGTAGCTCGCGCCAGGCTTGTAGTCGGCAGGCTTGACCACAGTCAGGTCCAGGCTTTGGCGAAGGTTCAGGGCCCGCTCGAGGAATCCGTTCTGGGCAGTCACCATCAGGACCTTGTGATGGGTCGGGATGGCGGTCACCAGCCAGGCCGAATTGTCAATGGCGAGGGCGTCGGTTGGATTGAGCCGAGCTTCCAGCACCTGCGTCCCAGCGGGCAGCCCCTGCCAGAGCAGCTGGTCCGCCGTATTTCCGTCGAGGTGCATTGGCAGCACGTCGACCAGCTTGCCGTCGGCCCGCATCTCCACGGTGAGATCGCTTCCGCTGCGCCCGTAGTTGGCAGCGCGGATGAATACGGTGCCGTCGGCGCCTCTGCTCAGAGCTTCGATCGCGGAGTTGGCATCCGAAGCGCCGATCGACACATATGTAAGCGGCGCATCGAGCTTTGCGGGTGGATTCGTGAGCTGCGCGTGGCCGTCGCCGATGAGCACGATGGAACCGCCAGGCCTGCCCTTGAGCAGCGCGTTGGCGAGCGAGAAGCCCTGGCTGAGGTCGGCGCCCCCGCCAGAGGCATGGGCGCGATCGATTGCGGCACGCAGCACGGCGCTGTCGGAGGTCGGTGACGCCAGCAGCTGCGCATGTTCCGACAGCAGAACGACCGCCATATCCTGTCCAGGGCCGAGCTGTCCTGCCAGGTCGCGCGCACGCTGCTGCGCCGCACCGAACCGGGTCGGCGCGACGTCTGTTGCGTACATGCTGGCCGAACCGTTGAGAAGGACGACCGTTGTCTTCCCCACGCCTTCGGCCCCGGCGAGGCCTGGACGCATGAGTGAGAATCCAAGGGCGAGTGCTGCCGCCAGTTGCAGCAGAAGCAGCAAGCTCCATCGCAGCCGCTGCCAAGGTGCATTCGCCTGCCGGTCCGCGATGTTCGGACGCCAGAACATGAGGCTGGCCACTCGCACCTCGGGGCGCCGAACCTTCAGGAAGTAGAACAGGACGATGAGCGGAATCGACAAGAGCGCCGCTCCGGCGGCAGGAACCAGAAACTGCACCGCCTAATCGACCTCGACCTGGTCCGCTTCCAAACTCCTAAGCCCTCACCACAACGCCCGCGCGAAGGCCGTCGACCATCGCTGTCTCGAGCGTGCTCGCGCTATCGGTATGCAGGAAACGTCCACCCCCGCCCGACGCCGCGCGCCCGAGGCGCTGCCGGTGCTCGCCGAGCGCGCGCCGGTACTCGGCGACCAGGCCTGGCGTGATCGTCAACTCCCGATTGCTGCCGGCCTCCACCTCGACGAGCTTGAGGTCTCCCGAGAATTCGGGTCGCTCCTCATCAGGCGCCAGCACCTGCCACAGGACCGGTTCCATGCGACGCCCGCGGAGTGCGGACAGCGCGGGCTCCCAAGGCTCCTCGACCAGGAAGTCGGACAGCACCACCACCAACCCGTGCCGAAGCCACCGCAAATGGGAAAGGTCCTCGGGCCTTGCAGCGCCCGCCGGATCAAGATCACGAATGAAAGCCCACAGGCGGTGCATCCCATCACGTCCGCGAAGGTGCTGGGTCGAAACGCCGGAGCGATTCAGCACTCCGACCGCCACACGGTCCATCGCCGCCAGTCCGAGAAAACACAGCGCGGCGGCGAGGCGCAGTGTCGCCGGCCACTTCGGGGGCCTGCCGGCTGTCATCGAAAGGCTCGCATCGATCACGACGTTGAGGTTCGACTCCTCCTCCGCGACATACAGGCGGAGCAGCAGCCGGTCGAGGCGCGCATAGGCCTTCCAGTCGATCTGCCGGAAGTCGTCGCCCGATGTGTATGGGCGAAAGTCGGCGAACTCGGGCGAGCGTGCAAACCGAGGCGAGCGGCGCTCGCCCGCGTAAAGCCCGGCGAGCGGACGATGGTGCGCCAGATCGAGCCGGCCCAGCATCGCGAGGTCGGCCGGGTTCAGGAGCGCGCCTGCCGACGCCTCAGGTTCCGACATGCTTGGCCAGCACGGCGTTGACGATCACGTCTGCGCCCACACCCTCGGCATCAGCCTCGAAGTTGAGGAAGATACGGTGCCGGAGTGCCGGCAAGGCAACCGCGTGCAGATCCTCAAACGCGACGTTGAACCGACCGGCGAGAAGGGCGCGAATGCGGCCCGACAGCACCAGTGTCTGCAGGGCGCGCGGGCTGGCTCCCCAGCGGACGTACCGCCGCACCTCATCCGGCGCGCCGTCTCGATCCGGATGAGTGGCCAGCACCAACGCCACCGCGTGCTCCAGCACGTGCTCCGCAATCGGAACCTCACGCGCCAGCCTCGACATCGCCTCCAGGTCGTCGCCGCCCGCCACCGGGTGGAGGTCAGGTTCATCCGTCCCAGTCGTGCGGCGCGCGATCTCGGCCAGCTCAGCAGCGTCTGGAAACGGCACCACGAGCTTGAAAAAGAAACGGTCGAGCTGCGCCTCCGGGAGTGGGTATGTCCCCTCCAACTCGATCGGGTTCTGCGTCGCCATCACGAAAAACGGATGTGGCAGGGGACGCGTCTTGTCACCGGCTGTGACCTGCCGCTCCTGCATCGCCTCCAGAAGCGCACTCTGCGTTTTTGGCGTTGCCCTGTTGATCTCGTCGGCCAGGAGCAGATTCGTGAAAATCGGTCCCGCCTGGAACTGGAACCGCCTCCTTCCGCTGTCGTCCTCGCTGATGATCTGCGTGCCGGTGATGTCCGCGGGCATGAGGTCGGGAGTGAATTGCACCCGCGCGAAGTCGAGGTGAAGCGCGCGCGCCAGCGAGCGGACGAGCACAGTCTTGCCCAGGCCCGGGACGCCTTCGATCAGCACGTGCCCGCCGGCGATCAGAGCGATCAGGGTGAAGCGGATCACCTCTTTCTGCCCGACCATCAGCTTGCTTAGTTCGGCTTCGATCGAATCCGCCAGGTCTCGGAAGCGCTCGGGATCGAGCGTCGCGGTCTGTGGTTTCTCTTCGTGGGTCGCTGTCACGGCGTCGTGTCTCCGAAATACGCGCGCACCAGCGCCCGCTCTTGCTCAGGTATCACCTGACGATCGACATCACTCAGCGCCTGCGAGCGGAACTGGCCGTAGACGGACTCGTAAGGCACGAGCTGGGTGTCAGTCCCCTGCGAACTGCCCTGCCCGGGCCCGACCAGGGCGCTGCCCGGCGATCCTTGCGAGGGCACGTAAATCGTCTCGCCAGGCTTGCCCGGAGTCGTCCCCGCACGTGCCGAGCCGCCCCCTGCCCCTTGGCCGCCGGTGCCGCCTGACCCGCCCTGACCCTGCCCTTGGCCCTGACCCTGCCCTTGGCCTTGACCCTGACCCTGGCCCTGACCCTGGCCTTGGCCCTGACCGTGGCCCTGGCCCTGGCCCTGACTTTGACCTGCTCCCTGCGCCTGGGCCAGAGGACCTGATTTCACGGCCTGGAGGCCGTTGATCGTTTGCGCGATGGCAGCGTAGGTGGAAGTGTCCTGCGCCAGCTGATCCACTTGATCGGCGGCGGATCTCAGGGCGGCCTGCGCGGCGGCGCTGTCACCCTTGGCCAGCGCATCGGCAGCCGCCTGAAGCTTTGCCGCCAGCGCCGGGTCGTCCTTGGCAGCGACTGCCGCCGACGAGAGCGACTGCGACAGCGTCGCCTGCTCGGACGGACTGAGGGAGGCGAGCGATCCGGCCAGTTTGCGCAGCTCTGCCGCGCCGGTCTTTGGATCCTGTCCGGCAAGCGCCGCACCGGCCTTGCTCGCCGCAGGGTTCTGTTGAAGCTGCGCGCCCGCCGCCGCGGACGCCTGCTGGCGGCTCGTCAGACTGGGATCGCGGAGCGCGCCCAGGGTTTGCTGCGCCTTGCTGATGTCGGCCACAGCGGTCGCGGGGTCGGGAGCGTTGCGAACGTCCTGGGCCAGCTTGTGCAAGTCCTGCGACAGAGCCGCGATCTTGGCCGGGTCCGCGTTCTTGGTTGCCTCCGCCTGTTTGGCGAGCACATCGACCCGCTGGGCGGCTGCCTGTTGCGCCGCGATCGCGGCCCCATGGTTGCGCAGGACCTGCAACGCCGGGTTCGGCATCAGCGCCAGCGCGACCGCACCGGCTGCCGCCAGCACTGCGATGGCGATCGCGACACGCGGAATTCTCCAATCTCGCACGCCGCCCGGGTCGGCCGACGCCGCCCAGCGTTCTGCGTCCGCTCGCTGCATCACGACCAGAGATCCGTTGGCGGTGGCGAATTCCACCGCTGTCGACAAACGCTCGCGGCTGCCGAGCGCAGCATCCGCGATGCGCGCCACCTGAAACGTGCCCGGCCATGCGCGAACCCATCCGGCGGCCGCGACTACGAGACCGAACACGAGGCAAGCGCCGAATAGCGGGGCCACCGGATCTACGGGGTACACGCGCGTCACGATCTCGACGGCTAGCCCGCCCGCCGCCGCGCACGCCAGTCCACGCGCCGACCAGGTCAACAAACGGCCACTGACGATCCTTCCCCTGGCAGCCCGCAGCAACCGTTGGGTGTTGTTCATGAACCCTTCACCGCGACTCGGCGCAGCGGCAGGGCGCGGCGGCCGCGCACCAGCATTACCGCTCCGAACACGCAAAGCAAAGCCAGCGCTCCCTGCGTATACAGCGAGAGTTGCCACGATGTGATTGCCGGGCCCCACTGGCTCACCGGTCGACCGTCCAAGACGAGAAGCTGAACTAGACGACCGAGGTGAATCGAGCCCCCGAAGGTAGGGCCCTGTGGGACCAGGAGGGTGAAGAACGCCGTGAATGGATTGCCGTAGACCAGCGGGTGGATGCCCAAGTCCGGAGGCAGGCTTGCACTTGCGTTCTGGTAGCGGATGTTGTTGATGTAGGTCAATAGGTACCCGACCGCAGCGCTCAGCCCGTACAGCGCGAATGCTGAACCGTATGCGCTGACGGTCGCCGCGAGTGTGCGCCTATACAAAGCGCTCCAAAATAGCGCGACCGAGCCCACCGTGAACGCGGTCACGACGATGAGCGCCTGGGTGATCAAGATCTGGTCAGGCTCGATGCTGCCGAAGATGAGCACGAATGCAAATAGTGGGATGGCGCTCACGACCAAGAGCAGGATGTAGGCGAGCGACGCGATCAGCTTGCCCCACACGATCCCGAACGCGCTCACCTTGCTGACGAGAAGAGAGTCAAACGTCTGGCGCTCCCTTTCGCCTGATATTGCCCCCGCCGCCAGCGCAGGCGCGAACAGCAGGACGAGGACGAGCTCGAAGACGCTCATCGAGTCAAAGGTGACGGCACCGAGCGTGGTTGCGGATTGCGTGGTCTGGGAGATCTGCGACGAGATGACTCCAACAGCGAATACCGCGTATCCGAAAGCGCCGAGAAGCCCGAGGTAGAGCGTGATCGCCAACGGCGCCCGCCAGGTGCGCATACGCGATATGCCCTCCCGTACAACGATCGGGTTGTCAAGCCCTCGCACGAATCGCAGCCAGAACTGTTTCACGGCTGCCCATCTCCGGTCAGGCTGAGAAACGCTTCGGAGAGATCCCCTTCAATGGGGGCGAAGGCGCGCACCGGAAGCCCGGCCTTGACCAGCTCCGCCAGCAGAACGTGATCCTCGGTGTGCTCGCCAACTGCCACCTCGAGGTGGTCGCCGGCCACCTCAGCGCGCACCACACCGGCGATCGATGTCATCTGGCCGGCAACTTGCTGCAACCATTCGGGATCGACGCTCGACAGCACCACGCGCAGCCGCCGTCCGGTGGTCGCCCGATCCCGCACCTGCGACATCGGGCCCACCGCCGCCATGCGGCCGCGGTCGATGAAGCCGACCCAAGTGCAGAGCTCCTCCAGCTCGGGAAGGATATGGCTCGAGATGAGAATCGTCTTTCCCATCCGGCTCAACTCCTTGACCAGCTCTCGCATCTCAACGCGAGCGCGTGGGTCGAGCCCTGATGCTGGCTCGTCAAGGAGCAGCACGCTCGGGTCGTGCACCAGGGCGCGAGCGAGGCAGAGGCGCTGTTTTTGACCGCGGCTCAGCGTGTCGACCTGAAATTTGGCTCGGTCTCCGAGCTCGACCAGCTCGAGCAGCTCTTTGGCCACCACGCGACGGCGGCGGCGCGGCACTCCATGGCAGGCGGCGTAGAACTCCAGGTACTCCTCGCTCGTCAAGCGGTCGTAGACCCCGAAGAAATCCGGCATGTAGCCGATCAGCGCCCGCACGGCCGCTGGATCCT
This sequence comes from Candidatus Dormiibacterota bacterium, assembly GCA_035602315.1. GTDB lineage: Bacteria > Chloroflexota > Dormibacteria > Dormibacterales > Dormibacteraceae > Palsa-870. The sequence continues at coordinate 16,576 of DATNML010000017.1, read as the reverse complement.
CGCCGACAGGGATACCGCCCACAATCGCGCGGCCAGCGTCGGCCCGTGTGAGGGTGGCGAGGATACGGATGGTCGTCGTCTTGCCGGCGCCGTTGGGACCCACGAAGCCGAAGATCTCGCCCTTGGGCACGGTGAGCTCCACTCCGTCGAGCGCCTGGAAGTGGCCGAAGCGTTTGCGCAGCCCTGTGATCGTGATCACGCCGCTATCCCTGGGTCACCGACAGGAAGGTGGTGAACAGGCCCGGCGAAGCCTCGGCCAATCGCACCCGTACCAAGCCGTGCGAGACCTCATCGGGCTGGAGTCGCGACAGGCCGTTTGCGCTGAGAGGCAGCGCCCGCCACTGTCCAGTCGACCAGGCATAGACGTCTGGAGCGATCGATTGTTGCCCGGAGGGGTTCGGCCCCACGACATACTTAAGCGTGTAGACCCCCCGCACCTGCGACGGCAAATCGATGTCGTACACGTCGAGATAGTTCGGCGCACTGCGATACACGGAGACCAGACGCGCCGTTCCTAGACCGGCGACGAGCGAATCGCTCGATTCAAGCGTTACCGGCTCCACCAAGGCCGCGATGCTGGTGCGATGTGGGTTGGCGCCGTCGACTGTGACCGGGACAACCGACTCGACGAGGCCGACCAGAGTGAGCTGGCCGGGAAGATACGTGTTGAGCGCCGCGGCGTACATGAGCACACAGTCCTCACGACCCACTTGAGTGGACGTGTCGGAACAGCCCCCGTTGACTTGGATCGTATTGGGAGAGGATGCCGAGGCGGGCGCAATTGCAATCGATCCGGCGTTGATCGACTGTCCCGGCTGGATCACATCCGCCACCTTCGCCTCGGACAGGCTGCTCCCAAGCACAAGGCGCAGATTACGAATCGGTGCGGAAGTCCGGTTGACGATTGTGCCCCTCACGCTGTTGTTGCTGTAGGTCAGATGGGCCTCGAGCCCACTCGAGCCCCCCGCCAGCGAGAGCGTCTGGAAGCTGTTCGGTTGCCAAACAGCGACGCCGTGGAGGTTGACGGTGGTGTGGCCGCCGACCACCACCAGGTCACTCGATGAGTTTCTGGTGATCCCATTGTTGCCGTAGGTGCTTCCAAAGGAGGTGGTCGCGAGGGTGGCCGGTGGAAGACTGATGACGTGATCACCCCGCTGGGGGGCGAACAGCCCCTGGTACGAGAAAGCCTGAATGGTTCCGTCCGGACTTATGCGCTGCAACTCGATCGCGTTGTCGACGAAGTCATTGCCATGCGACCCGAACCCGATCCCGTAGCTCGCCATGGTGAAGATGAGAGCCCCCACCGGCGCCGTCGCCCACAAGAGCTCGCGTCGCCGCATAGATCTAAGGACGAGGTAGGCGATCGGACCGGTCAACGCCACGTAGGCAAGCAAGATCAGGCCGATCAGGAGGACCGGCGGAGTCGTGGCGCCTGGGGACTGGTTGAGAACGTTCGCGAAGGCGTCGGCGAAGGATTGGACCGGCCCGTTGGGGCCGATGAGCCCACCGCCAGGCGCGCCTACCGGCGCGCCCGGAGGCACGACGCCTTTGGTCGGGTACGCCTGGACAGCTGCGGTGCCCGCCACGGATCGAGCGAGTCCCTGAGCCCAGGCCAGCTCGCTCAGCGAACCGTCGGAGGCGATTGGATCGGCCAGCGGGTCGTACGCCAGGAGGACGATGCGGCCGGCGCCGTACGACCCCTCCACCACCATCGGCAGATGGTCCGGACCTTCGAGCGCCGAGTTGCCGCCGACGAGATCGCCGACCACCAATGCTGCCGTCAGAGGCGTCTTCTGTCCACCCAGGTCTGCGAGAGGCTGCAGCGATACCTCGCGGGTGTTGGTCGGGCGGAGCGGGACCAACTCTGGCGGCAGCGGCATGAGCGTTCGTCGCCACGACGCTCCGCCTGCGATCACGAGATTGCCTCCGAACGCGACAAAGTTCGTGAGTGCGCTCATCTGCGCGCGACTCAGGCTGGCGCTATCGAAACCGTCGATCACGATCGCCTGCAGACCGGTGAGGTCCAGCGCGCTCGAGGGAAAGTCACTGGCTCCGTTGAAGCGGGTGGCAATCACCGCGGTAGGCAGTGAGAAAGCGCCTTGGATCGCGACGTCGGCACCCCGCGCGTCGCTCAGCACGCCGATGGTGTACGCGTTCGTGCCCGACGATTGCGGGAGGCTCGCTTCAGCAACCTTGTTCCCGGACATGTCGTGGACTTGGACCGAGTAGCCGAACGGCGCGTCGAAGACCGTGATCTCGACCTTCTCCTGGCCCAGGTGAGCCACAGTCACGTGCTTGGAGTAATGCGGGTACTGGTCGTTCGGGGTGTAGCCCTGTTGAAAGGGCGCGCCGGCGGGCGCCAGCACCACGTCGCCCTCGAAGTCTCTGGCGCTGTTGTTGCTAACCACCAGCTCGTACGGGATCCAGGTCCCTGGGGCCGGCACTCCCCAGCGGGGGTTCACGGTGACCGTCACGCCGCTGTCGGCGTGGACAGGCAGCGCTGCTCCGAACGCAGCCAGCGTCAGGAGCAGGGCAAGAGTGCAGGCGCGGAGCAGCCGCATCAGTTACCCGATTCAACGTGGACCCGGGTTAAGCGGTAACGCTCGCCCACGAACTAACGGTAGTGGATGGCACTTTGGACAGCGGTGTTTGAGTCGGACTTGAATGGCCCTTTGCCGGATATTCGTAGCCGGTAGGGGAAACCAACGACTGGCCAACTGCCAGGCCGGTCGAGAGCCGTCCAAGACGGTCCGTCGTTCGAGCCAGATTTGAATTCAAAAATTGTTGGCTCCGGGACAGGGATTCGAACCCTGAACCTTGCGGTTAACAGATCGCTGCAGCCCGCTCAGAAATGCCGACTCGAATTCGCCGAGTGGGATTGAGTAGCACCAATTAGCACGGCTTCGCTACGGCGTTGCTGTACGAAACACGTTCCGTGCCGGCTATTTCCCGTACACGCACCACTCTGGTACGTGTGGCATTTGGAATCGACTCGTTGGCTCAGGCTGCGATTCCTTCCAGCTCGAGCGTCATGTCTATGGCGTGGCCCCACGTCGAGGCGATCTTCTTGGCCATCTCCTCTTCGTCAGCAAGGTTTCTCCTGGCAGCTTCAGCCGTGGCCAGATCGCCACACCGCATCGCCAATTGCTCCAACAGCGAGTACGCGGCAATCTCCAACGCTTCTGCAACGTAGCCGTCACGCGCTATCTTGCCCGGCTGATCCGACCGGAACCGATCGATCAGGCCCTTGGGCAGTGCCACCGCTACCGCTTCACTGGCCTTGCGAACGGATCGGTGCGAGTCGAGAGCTTCCAGCCGCTCCTCCATGCGGCGCTTATGCTCTTTGGTTTGCTGAAGATGTGATTCGAGCATCTCCTTGGTTTTCGCGTCACCGGCCGCCTTGATCATCGATTCAAGCATCATCGTGACGCTGAGCTCCATTGCGTGAGCGTCCTGCACGTAGTCCACTAGTTTCGACCTGAGCTTGTCGTCGTCTCGCAACTTCAATCTTGTCCTCCGTTCTTAGTTGGTCAGTGCTGGTGTCGCACCCAAAGGCAACTACAGGGACCTGGAGAGGGTTGGGCATGACTCTCGAATTGGTCTCGCCGGCCTTGGCTCCAGAACATGTTGGCAATTGCTGGAAAGGCTGGATCGAGTCTCGCAGGATTAGCAATCACGTCTGGGTCCGAAATGTGGTGCCCCACACCATTCAATACGACACGGCAGTCCGTCCGGATCATCTTGAGGCCGCCGTCTTCATCGACCGCAACGTTGCAGGCGAGCGCTCCACGAAAAAGCCGAGCCTGTACCGAATACGCCGGCTGCTCGCGTTCAGACGTCAGACGCGGCAACACCCTTAAGGGATGTACTCAGTTTCTGCAGGCCAAGTCGCACCCTTCCTTTGACGGTGCCCAATGGAACGCCCATCATGCTTGCGATCTCGGGTTGGGTGTAGCTGCCGAAGTAGTTCAACTCCACCGCCAGGCGCTGTTGGAACGGGAGACCGTCCAACGCCTCGCGGACCGCTTTTCGCTCCACCGAAACTGAGACCCACCTCCACGGGTCTGACGTGGGTTCAGTGGCTTTCAGCCCGGGCTTTAGCTCACACTCCTCACGTTCGTGGGCCGAGCGCCCGCGCAGGCAATCGATCGCGCGGTTACGGACCGCGATGATGAGCCAGGAGCGCAATGAACCTCGGCTAGCGGCAAAGTGCGTGGCATTGTTCCAAATCTTCAGGAATGCGTCCTGGATAACGTCCTCGGCGCGTGCCGGGTCGCGAACAATTCGGATGGCGGTGGCGTAGGCGAGCCCCCAGTAACGGTTATAGAGTTCGGCAAGCGCGTCCTCGTTGCGCTCAGCGAGTGCACCCGCCAGGTCTGGATCGTTCAGTCCTTGAACGCTACAAGCCCCGCGTAACTTGTGTTCTAAGCGCCTCTCAGACAAGTGGCGCTTGGCGCGGGTCTGAGAAGGAGCGTCAGACCCTGCTAGCCGGTCCGTATTCGCTTGCTCTCGTGCGTACTCTCCAACGAAAGACGTTCCAAGAGTCTCCCCACGTACACGAAACGCCGCGCTGGTGTGCGATACCGATTTTGAAATGTGTGTCGGGGGAACTCACAAGTTCTTGATCCGCCGTCGCTCACTCGTCGTAGCTATCTAAGTACACCCGTGATGGGTACCCATCACTCAGAAGTTCCAACCGAACCGCAACAGGAGGTCACACCCAAATGAACCAAGACCCTTTCGAGGGGCGTTCCGTGATCCAGTTCTCAGACGAGAGGGATCGCAGGGCGTTCCTCAAATACGCAGCGCTGGTCGGCGTCGGCGGCTCACTCGCGGCTGCGCTGCCGATGACTAAGGTCTTAGCCGCTACAAGTCCATCACCGAACCCATCGGGGTCGCCGAGCCCATCGGGGTCACCGAGCCCATCGGGGTCACCGAGCCCATCGGGGTCGCCGAGCGGCTCCAGCCAGTTCGGAGCGGGCGACGTCGGCATCCTCAACTACGCGCTCACCCTCGAGTACCTGGAAGCCGAGTTCTATCAGAAGGGACTCGCTGCCAACATTCTTGGCGACGACGCGAAGTACATCACACCAATCGCGGCGCACGAGGCGGCCCACGTGACAGCCCTCACCGCCACGCTGACAAAGCTCGGTGCAACGCCCGTCACCAAGCCAACCTTCGTCTTTCCTCCGACCACCTTCACCGACAAGGCGACCTTCGTAAAGGCCGCGGTCACCTTTGAGGAGACGGGAGTCAAGGCGTACCACGGCCAGGTTCCCCTCATCAAGGACGGCGCCATCCTCGGCGCTGCGGCGAGCATCGCAGGCGTCGAATCCCGCCACGCGGCAGTCCTCAACTACCTGGCGCAGATGCCGCCAGTCCCCAACCCCGTCGAGCAGCACGCAACCATGGACGAGACGGTGACGGCTATTAAGCCGTTCTTGGGAGCTTAGAAATGTTGAACAGCATCTGGAATCGCCGTTCTTTCCTAGGCCGGACCGCGATCGGCGCCGGCGCCGTGATCGGCGGCAGCACTGCGATCGAGCTTCTGAGCACCACCCGCGTGTGGGCGGCAGCTGAGGGCTCCGATGGGGACATCCTCAACTTCGCACTGACGCTCGAATACCTCGAGGCGACGTTCTATGAGCGCGGCAACGCGACCAGCTTGATCACGGATTCGCGTGAGAAGGACATCTTCGCCACCATCCAGAAGGACGAGGAGGCCCATGTTCAGGCCTTGACCGACACTCTTACCAAGCTCGGGGTGGCGCCTGTCGCGAAGCCGACCATTACCTTCCCCGCAGCCACATTCGCTACGCGCGAGTCCTACCTCAAGCTGGCGATGGTCTTCGAGAACACCGGCGTGGGGGCCTACCTGGGCCAGGCCGGAAGCATCACCAACAAGGACATCCTCCAGGCAGCCGCCGGGATATTCGGGATCGAGGCGCGCCATGCGGCTCTGATCGGTGTCATCAGCGGGGCGACCCCCGAGGGCGGCATCTACAAGGGAGCAACGGAAACGCCGATCGCCAAAGCAGATGTGCTCGCGGCGGTGATGCCGTTCCTAGGCGGGATGCCCAACACCGGCTTTGCGCCGTCGCAGCAGTCCCTCAACCTTCTACCGACCGGTCTCGCCATCGCCGGAGCTGCAGCTGCAGTCGTGGCATTCCGTACACGCGGCTCGCGGAAGCCGCAACAGTAGGGGCAAGTGATACTCGGGTCGTCGGCAGTCTCCAGAATTCTCATCGTTCTCTCCGGAGTAGCCTGCGGGGCGGCGGTGGTCACGACGGCCACTGCCGTCACGACCCCGCCTTCCACGCCGTCCTTTTACCAAGTGGCGCCGCTCGACATCGCGCCCGCACCCAACCAGTACTATCCGGCTCCCCCGCGGGCTCCGGAGCCGGCGCCCGTACAGCTTCTGATACCAAGCTTGAGGCTCTCAGCAGCAGTCGAAGCCCTGGGCGTCACTCAGGACTACTCACTCCAGGCGCCGACCGGAGTTTCAGACGTCGGCTGGTATCGCCTTGGTGCCTCACCCGGTTCCGCCGGGAACGCGATCATCTCCGGGCATCGAGGCTACCCGGCCGGCATCCCGGCGGTGTTCAATGCCATCAACCGGCTCCACCGCGGCGACGAGGTGGACGTTCAGCTCGCTGACGGCAGTTTGGTTCGGTTCGCAGTGACGCGAGTTTTCAGCACCCCGTACCGCACACTCCCGGCCGGTTTCTTCTCGACCGACGGAGCACCGCGCCTAACGCTCATTACCTGCGCGGGCGCCTTCTGGAACAAAGACCTCACGTACAGCGATCGGCTGGTGGTCGAAGCCCGGCCTGTCGCCAAAAATCACCAAGGAGAGATCTAAACCATGCCCTTCATTAATGGCGGCCACATCTGGCTCATCCTGGGACTCATCGTTCTTCTCGTCATCTTCGGTCCGGGCAAGCTCCCGGAACTTGGCGCCGCGGTTGGCAAGACGATCAAGGCGTTTAAGAAATCGACCGAGGACCTCAAGGCCGAGATGTCCCACAAGGACGTCGAGCCGGCGGCTGAATCCGTGCGCCCCGAGCCGGTTAGCAGCGAGATTTTCCACACCGAAGCCGTCCCCGGCGAGCCTGTCCGGAGTCAGCCCGCCCGGAGTGAGCCGGCTCGGAACGAGAGCTAGCCCGGCCTATGGCAACTTTCCTGCCGGCGCTGCACCGCAGCCCCGCAAGGTCGGTCGAGGACAGCCAGATGACCGTCCTCAGCCACCTGTCGGCCCTGAGGCGAACGTTGATCGTATCGATCCTGGCGTGGTCCGCGGCCACCGCTCTGGCCTTTCTGGTCTGGGGCCGCGTGCTGCAGCTGCTGATCCACCAGGGCGGCGTCGGCGCTGTGTACTACACCACGCCGGCCGGCGCCTTCACGCTTGCTCTCAAGATCTCGCTCTACCTGGGTTTCGTGATCGCTTCACCGGTGATCATTCAGCAGATCTGGTGGTTCGTGAGCCCAGGCCTCCACCGCCACGAGCGCCGGCTGATCGTGCCGCTGATCGGAGCGACGTTCTTCTTCTTCGCTGTCGGCATTGCCTTCGCGATGCTGATGCTGCCGATTTTTCTCAGGATCCTGTCAGGCTTCGCGCCGAGCAACCTTCATTTCCTGCCATTCGTCGACGACTACATCAGCTTCGTCCTAGTCCTGATCCTCGGCTTCGGCATCGTCTTCGAGCTTCCGGTCGTGCTGTATGCCCTCGGGCGCATCGGGATCATCAGCTCCCGCTGGCTGTACACACACCGCCTCTACTGGATCGTGGGGTTGGGCATCCTTTCCGCGCTCGGGACGCCCGGCGCTGATCCGATCACTCCGTTCTTCATGTTCATACCTCTGTACATCTTCTTCGAGGGGACCGCCTTGTTGCTCAAGCTGACCGGCCGATGACGAGGGGCGAAGCCTTTCCTGCGACAACCACAAGCGAACCCATAGCACCACCCGGTGCTACTTGCCTGTCTCTGCCTCCAGCACCAACACACCAACTTCACGCGCGCGCAGCGCCGCCTGGTGATCTCCTTCGCCTGCGGCCACAATGGCGCCCTTCATCAGGATGTGCCATTTGCGAGCGAACTCTTCCGGTTGAGAAATCGCAGCGTCCTCGGCGAGCCCACGAATGAAGCGCCGGATGTGTGCCAGATAAGACGTAGTTGCCTGCCGAACGGGGCTGGCGGGCTCGGCCACCTCCAGCAGGACGTTGATGAACGAGCAACCTTCGAAGTCGCTTCGCTGGAACCACTCGTCGAAGACTTCGAAGATGGCAAGCAGGCGCTCTGCAGGTGTCACAGCTCGACGTAGAACCTCGCCCTCGAGCCACTCGTGAGTCCACAGCTGCTCCCGCCTGTCAAGGAACGCCAAGACCAGATCGTCCTTCGACGGAAAATGGCGGTAGAAGGTCATCCTCGCGACACCGGCCCGGGCGACGATCGTATCCACTCCCACCGCCCGGATCCCCTGATGGCTGAACAACATGTATGCGGTGGCGAGAATCCTTTCTCTCGCCTTGCTTTTGGGTGAGCCTGGCTGCGGGGCGCGACCCCTTCGAGTGGCAGTGGCGACCTCTGGCGTCTTGATCATGTTGATCGCGATGCTAGCAGCAACGTGACCGGAGCGCGTACCCAATCGTCATCGTAGTTCAGCTATCTCGATCACTCAAAGAGATAGATCGCACAGTCTCTATTTTGTGAACCACTCGAGGAAGAGGCACCGTTGACAAACCTGACATCGAGTAATAAGCTAGACCTATCCGTCTTATTTAGTAGGACCATCGGACGTTCCGGGGGGCTGGGCGAATGGGGTTGGCTGGGCAAAGGGAGAGGCGTTGTTGTTTGGCACTGCAGAAATCTATTGTTGCCGCGGCAGGGAGTACTGCCCGCCGCTGGTAACCCAGGTGTGCGGTCTCGCGTATATCCGACGATCCCTTGTCGGCACGATCGTTGGCGCCAAATTTGGCGCGAGGCCGGTCATCCTTCCGAATGACTAGCGAGCCGATCCGCATCCTGATCGTAGAAAACCATCAAATCGTCGCTGATGGACTCGCCGCGCTGCTGAACAACGAATCGGACATGAGGGTCGTTGGACATGTTCGCTCGGTGGCTGAGTCGGTGGTGCAAGCCGCGGTGCTCAGTCCACATGTGGCGATACTAGATTTTCGATTGAACGACGGAACAGGCGCAGACGCTGGCTCGGCGATCCGCGAAATGCGCCCCGAGGCGAAGCTGATCTTCCTGACCGGTGATGACAGCGCCGCCGCACAGCTTGCCGCCGTACAGGTCGGGGCGAGCGCTTTCATTCACAAATCGAAGGCTGCCGCTGACCTCGTCAATGCGGTCCGAGTGGCGGCTGCCGGCGGAACTCTGATCAACCCGCACGCCATCGCCAGCTTGCTCAACACGCACCGCGATTTGGATCGTGAGCGGGAAAGCATAACCGCGCGTGAGAATGAGGTCCTGCATTTGATGGCTGAGGGATTGTCCAGCCGTCAAATCGGATGTCGGTTGGGGATCAGCTACGCCACCGTTCGCTCGCACGTACGCAGCGTCAGCAGCAAGCTTGCTGTCCACAGCAAGCTTCAGGCATTAGTCCGGGCCCGGGAACTGGCCCTCATTGATTGACTCCGTCTTTTCCGATGGAACTGATCATCTGCCGGCATCGCTTGTACCTGCAGCTGGTCGTCGGCGCGAGCCGGGCTTTCACGTGAAGAAGAGAATTCTGATCGTCGATGATAGCCCGAGCATGAGGGACTTACTACGATTCATCCTAGAGGGTAGTGGTTACGAGGTCAGCGAGGCCCCTCACGGGTGGTCCGCGTTAGCCCAGATGCAGGCTTCCTTGCCCGACCTGGTTATGACGGACATGTTGATGCCGGTCATGGACGGAGAGCAGTTGGTCCGACGCCTGCGATCGAACAGCCGGACTGCTTGCGTTCCGATCCTGGTACTTAGCGCCAACCCAAAGGCCAGAGAGATCGCGTCGAAAGCCGACGCCGTTTTGGGCAAACCGTTCAAGAGAACCAGTCTGCTGGAAATGGTCTGCTCGCTTGTGGGAGAGGATAGCGGCGGTGGAGCAACGTAGCGTTCGGAGCACTCACCCCTAAGCAGCGGCGTAACGCCACGATGAGGAGGTTGAGCACCGGTATTCCCCAGCTCGACACCATCCTGGGAGGTGTGTTCCAGCTGGTTCGCCTATGGTGGTAGCGGGCGCGCCTGGCACTGGCAAGACGATATTTAATGCCTTCGGTCGCTTCTGTTCATCGTCGGCGGGGCCGGCGCCAAGTCAATCTCGACGACGAGGCGAGCCATACTTTTTAGCGGAGGCGGACCTCGCCTAGCAACGCTTCAACCGCGCGCCCATGTAGCCGATCCAGATGGCCCCGGCCGACCTGCCCGACTCGCGTCAGGTGCCACTACCAGCCGCACCTCAGACGCGCTTCAAGAGCAATCCCGCGAGTGGCTCTCGAAGACTTTCCCCAGAGACTCCGGGCCAGGGACCTGCACGTCGACGCGGAATGACCTCGAGCACTGAAGCGGGCCTGCCTGCCAGTGGTGATACTTTCGAACTATGACGATCCGACGATTGTCAGGCAGATTTCTACGCCGACGAACGCGCCCGGGAGCCAGTCTTCTCCTGTTCCATCAAGTTGCCGACCGCATCATCGATCTTGCGAGCGGACGGTTCGACCGCTTGCTGCAGTCTTCGGCCGACCCCAGTTAGCTCTTCGCCGTACTCCCTGCCGGCAACTTCCTCACTCTTCAGAGAATTGCCGATCAGCATGAAGGTGGGCGCCCAGAGCCCAATGAAGATTCCCAGCCGCTCGGCATTGGGGGCGTCCTCGTCGTTCCGCCAGGCCCAGGCAACGATGCTTGCGGCGATGGAGGCTAGAGCGGCGACATATGCGGCGTCGCTTGGGATGCCGAAGCGGTGAAGCCATTTCGTAATCATTTGTCTCTCCTTTTGAATCTGATCAATTCCGCCAAATCGCTGATTACCCTGTCGTGACGCGAGTCGCCATCGAGTTGCCTGGCTGGGTCTTGCTTACGATCACGACGAGGACGACCGCGATGCCGACCACAACGTGGGGTAGCCAAGCGTTCGGCGCTCTGCTGCTAAAGCCAAACAAGAACGGAGACAGCGCCAGAAAGAGCGCGGCTAAGAAGTCGATCATCAGGTGGTAAGGCATGCTGATCAGCTTGATTACACCCCATTCGTATCGTGTGATGAGGCTGTAGACGATTAGTACCGCGCCCAGCACCCGCGGAACGAGGACAGCGGGCCCCCCGACCTCGGCGAACTGAAAGATGTTTGGCGCCACGATGAGCGCGAGGCCGACGATGTAGTCGAGGGCCCCATGGACCTTTGTCGGAAGGAACCGAATGGACTCCACTTTTCTGTTCTCCCCGTGTGAATTCGAACTTGTCTGTTCATCACTGGATACGAACTGCACCTCGCTCCGGATCAAATCCGCGAGTACTGGAGTCGCCGGCACAAATTCGAGCACTATCACCTCCACCGCCGGAGGCGTTTGGTGCGGGCAATGTGCCGGTCGAGACGACCGATTGCCGAGGGCCTCCAGTCCGTCGCCTTCATAGCGCGCCAGCCAGCGGTGCATCGTCCGCCGAGAGATGCCCAATCCCTGGCCACCTCGCCCACCGTCCGACCGTCGCCAATCACCGCCAGGACCGCCTTGTACCTCTGCTCAGTCACGCTCATCTCCCTCATGCGCCGGAGCGTGACAAATCAGCCGAAGTAGCTGTGACGCATCAACCGAAAGTGTGTGACCCATCAGCCGAAGGCCTTTTGGGACCTGTCAGCCGAACTTGCACAGGACACTGGCTCCGGGACAGGGATTCGAACCCTGAACCTTGCGGTTAACAGCCGCCTGCTCTACCGTTGAGCTATCCCGGAACGGCTCGCTGAATTCTAGGTGGTCCGGGAGTGGCGGCCTGCTCCAGCTACACGTCGAGCCGCGCGCCGTTCAGGGTGGTTTCCAGCTTCACCGGAACGGGATGCCGCAGGCTCTGCGCCGCATGGCAGGCGCGCTCGGCGTGTGCGGCCAGGCGCTGAACCTGCGCGGCTGAGGCCGGGCTCACGATGTCGAGCTTGATGGTGACCTCCTCGAAGTAGGGCGGTGCATCGTCGACGTCGTACTTTTCGGTGTTGCGAAACGTCGCGCGGACGTCAGCGGTCGCGTCGTCGATCGGGACGTCGTATAGCGGCGCGAACCGCGCCAGCTGCGTGAGCAGTCAAAAGGCGGTGCCCATCATCACGAACTGCAGGGGCGACGCGCCCTTCTCTGTGCCTCCGCGAGCCAGGGGCTCGTCCGCCTCGACCGTGAACTTCCCCATCCGGCCCTCGAGGTGCACATCCTCGATGATCCTGGCCACGGCTCGGGTCGTGGTGGTGCGCTGCTCGGGGGACTTGGCGCGCATCTCTGCCCGCAGCCGCTCGATCTCGCGCCTCTGTTTGTCGAGATCGACCCGGCTCACGCGGTCACCGTACTCCGACCGACGGACCGACCTGGCGCTAGCAGCCCACCCAGCCGATCAGCTGCTGGACCTTGATCCGGTCAAGGCCCCGCACGATCGAGTTGTTGCCCATCCGCAGGAGCGGGACGCGGTCGCCGTCCAACTGCTCCCACTCACGCATCGCCGAGGCGTCGTGTGTCACGCAGCGGTACTCGAACTGGACGCCCAGCTCGTTCAGCAGCTCGACCATCGCGGTGCACTCCCGCGACTCGTCGGAACCGTACAGAACCGCCTTGTTGGTGTTGTCCATCGGTGTAGTAACGCCAGACTAGGCGCGTTCCACCGATAGAGCCAATCAATTGTTTCGATGCTTCGCATAGGACCGGTTGATGGGCCCACGGGCCTACCGGCCCACCGGCTCATTCCTTAAATATGCGAGCGTCGATTGAACTGTCGATACAGGGCGGAATATGCCTCGGCACGAGCGCCGGGCTCAGCTACCAGCTCGAAGCTGGGCCCGAGCGCGGCGGTCTCATGCACAGACGTGTACGTCCCTGCCGCCACTCCCGCGAGAAGCGCCGCGCCCCGCACCGCGCCGGCCGGCGAGTCGACCGCAAGCAATCGCTTGCCCAGCGCGTCAGCGAGCAGCTGACGCCAGGGCTGGTTCGTCGCTCCGCCGCCGGCAAGGTTGAGCTCGGCGATCGATATCCCCGTCGCCTCGAGCGTCTCCATCGCTTCGCGGAGCGCAAACGCGACGCCCTCGAGAGCGGCCTTGAGCATGTGCTCCCTTCCGTGGTGCAGCGCGAGGCCCAACCAGCACGCTCGAGCGCCGGCGTCGGAGCGCCGAATCCTCTCGCCCACAAGATAAGGAATGAAGGTCACCCCACCGGCCCCAGGCGGGACCTGCTCGATGCTGCCGTACAGCACATCCCACTCGACCCCGAACAGCCTTCGCACCCAATCCAGCGTGAGGCCGGCGTTGAGGATGGCCGCCATCGAGTACCACTGCCCCTTTTCGACCGAGCGAAACACGTACGTGCTCATCGCCGGATCAGGCCGGAGCTCGTTCCGCACCGCGGTCATCTGCGCGCCGGTCCCGACCGTCAGCACCACCCGCCCGGGCGCCACCACGCCATGTCCGAGGAGCGACGCGGCCGTGTCCGCCGCACCCGCGGCCACGGGAATACCTGCCTTGAGTCCCAGCTCGCCGGCCGCCTTCGCGGTCAGGCGACCCGCCGCCTCCTCGCTTGCGACCAGATTTGGCAGAAGATCAGCTCGAATTTCGAGCTCGCGCACCGCCTCATACGACCACCCGTCCTCGACGAAGTCATAGAGAAGCGTCGCGGACGCATCACTCGGTTCGCCGCAGGCTTCGCCGGTCAGCTGCATGCGCAGCCAATCCTTCGGCTGCAGCGCCCAGCGCGCGCTCGCGTACAGGTTCGGTTCATGTGTCATCAGCCACAACAAAGTCGGCCCGGCCATCCCGGTGGCAGGTGGATTGGCGAGGCGGCGCAGGAGCTTGGAGTCCAACCGGCGATACCGATCCACCTCGCGCGTGGACCGCGCGTCCGCCCACAAGATCGCGGGTCGCGACGGCCGGCCGTCCTCGTGCGTGAGGACGACGCCGTGCATCTGACCGGAAAGGCCGATCGCTTCGACCGCTTCCAGATGCGCGGCGCCCAGGCTCATCACAGCCTTGCGCGTCGCGAGCCACCAGGCGGCCGGATCCGTCTCCGCCCACCCGGGATGGGGATAGCCGATCGGATAGCCGGCCGACGCCGATGCCTTCACGGAGCCGTCCTCGGTCATGACCGCGACCTTCACCGAGGACGTGCCGAGGTCGATTCCCAGGAGCACCGCCTAGTTGTAACTCGCCGCAGACTCCTACGATGGGAGAGGCATGACGGTAAATCGCAGCCGATATATAGGAATGCAATACCGCCGTACCGGACGCAGCGGGCTGCAGCTGCCGGCGATCTCGCTCGGGCTGTGGCAGAACTTCGGCAGCGACGCGCCGTTCGATCGCCAGCGGGCGATCGTCCGCCACGCGTTCGACCTCGGGATCACACACATCGACCTGGCCAACAACTACGGCCCGCCCCCCGGCTCAGCAGAGGAGAACTTCGGCCGCATGCTGGCCAGGGACCTGGCCGGCCACCGTGATGAGATCGTCATCTCGACCAAGGCGGGTTACGACATGTGGCAGGGTCCTTACGGCGAGTGGGGCTCGCGGAAGTACCTCCTGGCCAGCCTCGACCAGAGTCTCAAGCGAATGGGGCTGGATTACGTCGACATCTTCTACTCTCACCGCTTCGACCCTGAGACTCCGCTCGAGGAGACGATGGGCGCCCTGGACACCGCGGTGCGCCAGGGCAAAGCGCTCTACGTGGGCATCTCCTCCTACTCGGCTCAGCGCACGCGCGAGGCGGCCGCCATCCTCCGCCGGCTGGGCACGCCGCTGCTCATCCACCAGCCGTCGTACTCGCTGCTCAACCGCTGGATCGAACCCGAGCTGGTCGCCGTATTGAAGGAAGAGGGGCTCGGATGCATCGTCTTCTCCCCTCTCGCGCAGGGCCTGCTCACCGACCGGTACCTCAAAGGCGTGCCGGAGGGCTCGCGCGCCAGCCACCCTGGCTCGATGCGGCCCGAGATGCTGACCGAGGCCAACCTCGCCAAGATCCGCGCCCTGAATGAGATCGCGCAGCGGCGCGGGCAAACGCTGGCCCAGATGGCGGTGGCGTGGGTGCTTCGCGACGCAGTCGTGACCTCGGCGCTGGTGGGCGCGAGCAGCGTCGAGCAGCTGGAGCAGAACGTGGCAGCACTGGACAGGCTCGAGTTCTCGCTGGATGAGCTCAAGGAGATCGACCGCTACGCGACCGAGAGCGGCATCAACATCTGGGCCGCCTCCAGCGCAGGCTGACGGCTGCATACGCCGGCTCAGCCGGCGGCCTCTGGTTGAAACACACCAACAAGTAGCCGCCGACTCGTGCGGGCCTGACCTTTTTCCGGAGTCCCCCTTGGCCGCATCGTGCGCAGTGAATGGCGCAGGTGCTTCCGGATGCCACCGTGATGCCCCCCATCGGCGGTGGCATTCAGACGCCCCTGGCCACGGCAGCCGCCGCGGCTCAGCGCCGCCGCCTCGCGGACGAAACCGCCGCGTGGTTTGCGCGCAACGAGGTGCACTTCGGGGTCTCCGTCGCCGGCGAGGTGGTCCAGCGTCCGATCCCCTACGATCCTCTCCCCCGCATCGTCGACTCGGCCGAGTGGACCTGGCTCGAGCGGGCGCTGGCCCAGCGCGTCAAGGCCCTGGACGAGTTCATCCGAGACGCTTACGGCGAGGCCAGAGTCCTGAGGGCAGGCCTCGTCCCGCCCGCGCTCGTGTACGGATCAGCCGCGTGGTTTCGGTCGTGCCGCGGGCCGGCCGCCCTGCGTCCCGGCCAGGTCTGCATCGCCGGGATCGACCTCGTCCGGGTCGGGGGTCGGTGGCTGGTCCTCGAGGACAACCTGCGCGTGCCGTCAGGCGCGAGCTACGCGCTCGCCTCGAGGCGAGCCCTCGCCGACCTGGCACCGGAGATGCTCGCCGACCAGCGCCCGCGCGGGCTCGGTGACTATCCGCGCCGGCTGTTCGCGGCCCTTCAGCAGCGCTCCTCGGCCGAAGGACTGACGGTCCTCCTCAGCCCCGGTCCCGCGAACGCCGCGTACTACGAGCACTGCGAGCTTGCCCGCCTGATGGGCATTCCCGTCGTCACCGCGGTCGACCTGGTCGCGAGCCACCGCGGCTGCTGGCTGCGGCGCGAGTCCGGCAACGTGCCGGTGGCGCGCATCTATCACCGCTACTCGCCCGAGTACCTCGATCCCCTCGGCGGACGCGACGACAGCCTGATCGGAATCCCGTTCCTCTTCGCCGCCTGGCGCCAGGGCAAAGTCGTGCTCGCCAACGCGCCGACCTGCGGCGTGGCCGACGACAAGAGGCTCTTCCCGTACGTTCCGTCTCTCATCCAGTACTACCTTGGAGAGCAGCCGATGCTGGAGCAGCCGCTCACCATCGGACTGGAGAACCTCAACCGCCGCCGCGAGGTGCTCGCGCG
>DATNML010000016.1:0-2775 GCA_035602315.1 Candidatus Dormiibacterota bacterium | reverse complement strand
GACGACAAGGGACGGCCAAGCTTCGAGGAGATCCAGCAGCGCATGGGCCTCACGTCCGAGAGCGAGATCCGCCGCAAGATGAAAGAGGTCCCCGTCACCTACATGCTGTTCGACCTCATGTGGCAGGACGGCCACTCGCTGCTGCAAGAGAAGTACGCCGACCGGCGCAAGAAGCTCGAGGCGCTGAAGTTGAAAGGCGCTTCATGGCAGACGCCGCAGTACGAGAAAGGTGGCGGGCCGGCCGTGTTCGAGGCGAGCCGCAAGGCGGGGCTCGAAGGCATCATGGCAAAGAAGCTCGACTCGCCCTACGAGCCGGGCAAACGCAGCGGTGCGTGGCAGAAGATCAAGAACCACCTGGGCCAGGAGCTCGTGATCGCCGGCTGGCTTGAGGGAGAGGGCAAGCGGCGAGGATATCCAGGCGCGCTGCTGGTCGGCTATTACGACAAGGGAGAGTTCGTCTATGCGGGCAAGGTCGGGACCGGTTTCACGGACGCGATGCTCGAAAAGCTCAACAAGCTGATGAAGCCTCTGGAGGGCAAGACGAGCCCGTTCGACCGTGGCAAGCCGCCCAGGGACGCGCGATTCCTCGAACCCAAGCTGGTGGGAGAGTTCGAGTTCGTGGAATGGACGAAGTCGGGCCAGCTGCGCGCGCCCGCATTCAAGGGCCTGCGGACGGACAAGCCGGCTCACGAGGTGGTGCGCGAAGGTGGCTAAGTCGACCGAGGTCGAGGTCCAGATCGAAGGCCGCACCCTCAAGCTGACCAACCTCGAGAAGGTCCTCTATCCCGAGGTGGGATTCACCAAGGCGCAGGTCATCGACTACTACACCCGGATCGCGCCCGCAATCCTTCCGCATACGCGCGACCACCCGCTCACCCTCAAGCGCTATCCGAACGGAGTCGACGCCGAGTTCTTCTATGAAAAGAACTGCCCGAAGCACCGTCCGCCTTGGGTGGAGACAGCGACCGTGTGGAGCGGCGGGAACAACCGAGACATGTACTACTGCCTCTGTCAGGACCTGCCAACGCTGGTGTGGCTCGCCCAGATCGCGACGCTCGAGTTCCACACGTCACTGTCGCTGGCCCAGAACCTGCCCGAGCCGCGCACGCTTGTCTTCGACCTCGACCCCGGGCGGCCGGCGACCATCGTCGAGTGCTGCAGGGTCGGATTGATGCTGCGCGATGTGTTCGCGGAGCACGGCCTCGACTGCTGTGCCAAGACGTCCGGGTCAAAAGGCCTGCAGCTCTACGTGCCGCTCAACACGAAGGTCACGTACGTCGAAACGAAGGTCGTGTCGAAGGGCCTCGCTCAGCTGTTCGAGGAGCAGCATCCCGACCTCGTCGTGCACAAGCAGCTCAAGGAGCTGCGCACCGGTCGCGTCTTGATCGACTGGAGCCAGAACGACCAGTACAAGACGACGGTGAACGTCTACTCGCTGCGTGCTCGCGCGCGGCCGACGGTGTCCACGCCCGTGACGTGGGACGAGGTCTCCAAGTGCCTGAAGGCCAAGGACCCGAGCCTGCTCGTCTTCGATTCAGACCAGGTCCTCGCACGCGTCGCCAAGCACGGCGACCTGTTCGAGCCAGTGATCAAGAAGAAGCAGAAGCTCCCCAAGTCGCTCGTCGAGGCCACCGGCGGCGCGACCGCCCTCGACAAGATGGCCAACCGGCGGCACGGTGGCGGGGGACGGTTCCGCAAGCCGCCTGAAAAATGACCCGGCCGCGAGTTGTCATCGCGGGAGCCGGCTTCGCGGGACTGACATGTGCGCGCGGGCTGAAGCGCACCGCGGTGGATGTCTTGCTCGTCGACCGAAACAACTACCACCTGTTCACGCCGCTGCTCTACCAGGTCGCCTCTGCCGTGCTCGACCCCGGTGAGATCGCCCGGCCGGTGCGGCAGCTTATCCGGCCCCTGCACAACGCCGACTTCCTGCTCGCGGACATCACCGGAGTCGACTTTGAAAAGCGTTTGCTGCTGACCGACCATGGCCCGCTGCCTTATGACTATCTCGTCCTGGCCAGCGGCAGCCAGAGCGATTACTTCGGCAACGCGTCGCTGATGCAGCACGCTTTCGGCTTGAAGGTGCTCGATGAAGGCCTCGCCGTGAGAAACCGCATCCTGGAACGCTTTGAAGAATCAAGATGGACGAGCGATCGCGAGCAGCGCCGGTCACTCCTCACGTTCGCGGTGGTTGGCGGCGGGCCGACCGGCGTGGAGATGGCGGGAGCTCTTTCCGAGCTGATCAGCCTGGTCCTGCGCAAGGACTATCGCGACCTCGAGCTGGGCCTCGTGCGCGTGGTGCTGGTCGAGGCCGCGGGCTCGCTGCTGGGCACGTTCGAAGCGCCGCTGCGCGAAGCTGCGCGCCGGTCGCTCGAGGCAAAGGGGGTTGAGGTCCTGCTGAAGGCCAAAGTCGAGGGCGTCACCGCCAGCTCCATCCGCCTTTCAGACGGGCACGAGATCCTGGCGTCGACTGTGATCTGGACCGCCGGGGTTCGCGCGTCCGATCTGGGGAGCTCCGCCGGCCTCCCGCTCGGCAGGCAGGCTCGCGTGCAGGTCATGCCGACGCTGCAGGCGCCGGGGCATCGCGAGGTTTTCGTGATCGGCGACCTCGCCGGCGCAGTTGACGGCGATGCCCCACTGCCCATGCTCATCCCGGTCGCGATGCAGGAGGGCCGGAAAGTAGCCGCGACGATCAGCGACCTGCTGCGGGGCTACGGCGCCACCAACTTCCAGTACAGGGATCCCGGGATCATGGCCACGATCGGCCGCAACTCA
>DATNML010000015.1:0-9412 GCA_035602315.1 Candidatus Dormiibacterota bacterium | reverse complement strand
CCCAAGCCGCTGAAGTGGAAGCTTCGGGCGCAGGTCGGCGATCGAATCCAGTGGTACGAGCTGCCGGAAGAGGTCCGGTCGCCCTACCAGCCGGAGTAGCGATGGCCGGAGTCCCAACACACGCGCGGTGCGTCGTCATCGGCTGCGGCATCGTCGGCAACAGCGTCGCGTATCACCTCGGCCGCCTCGGGTGGCGCGACATCGTCCTGCTCGACAAGGGACCGCTGCCCAACCCGGGCGGTTCGACAGGCCACGCCTCGAACTTCATCTACCTCGTCGACCACTCCAAGGAGATGACCGCCCTCACGGTGGAGAGCGTCCGCCAGTACAGCGAGATGGGCGTCTTCACCCAGTCGGGAGGCATCGAGGTCGCCCGGACCAAAGAGCGCATGCAGGAGCTGACGCGCCGGATGGCGTCGGCCGCGGCGTGGGGCATCGAGCCGGTCTCGCTCGTCACACCGGCCGAGGTGAAGCAGCTCGTGCCCTACATCGACGAGTCGATCATCGTCGGCGGCTTCTACACACCGGGCGTGGGCGTGGTCGACTCGCTGCGCATGGGTACGCTGATGCGCGAGCACGGACAGGGCTCAGGCGCACTGCACGTCTCTCCGAAGACGGAGGTGACCGGCATCGACGTCGAGCATGGGCGCGTGCGTCGCGTGCGCACGACGCAGGGAGACATCGAGGCCGAGACCGTCGTCATCACGTGCGGAGTCTGGAGCCCGCGCATCGCGCGGATGGCCGGCGCGCACATCCCGCTGACGCCCGCAGTTCACCAGATGATCGACGTGGGACCGGTCCCGCGATTCAAGGGCGCGAAGAGCGACATCGAGCACCCGATCGTCCGCGACATGGACACCAACATGTACGAGCGCCAGGCGGGAGGTGACCTCGAGATCGGCTCGTACGCCCACCGGCCGATCCTCTATGACCCGGAAGACATCCCCTCGCTGGAGCAGGCCGCGCTTTCCCCGACTGAGTTTCCCTTCACGCAGGCCGACTTCGAGGAGCAGATGCAGCACGCGCTCGAGCTCATGCCGGAGATCGTCGGCGACGAGTCGGTCGGCGTGAAATACGCGATCAACGGCATCCTGTCGCTCACGCCGGACGGCATGCCTGTGCTGGGCGAGTCGCCGGACGTGAAGGGGCTGTGGGCGGCCGCGGCGGTCTGGGTCAAAGAGGGGCCGGGCACCGGCAAGGCCATGGCCGAGTGGATGGTGCACGGGGAGTCGGAGATCGACCTCCACTCGTCCGACATCGCCCGCTTCCACGAACATCAAAAGACACGCGCGCATGTGCGCGCGCGAGCCGCCGAGGGGTTCAACAAGACATACGGCATCGTCCACCCGAGCGAGCAGTGGGCCTCCAACCGCAAGGTCCGCCTGGCGCCATTCCACGAGCGCGAGCGAGAGCTGGGCGCGACCTTCTTCGAGGCGGCGGGATGGGAACGCCCGCAGTGGTACGAGTCGAACGTTGGCCTGCTGGAAGAGTTCGGTGATCGGGTGACGCGCCGCACCGCGGAGTGGGAATGCCGCTGGTGGTCTCCGATCATCAACGCCGAGCACCTCGCCATGCGCGAACGGGCGGGAATCTTCGACCTCTCCGCTTTCACGATCTTCGACCTCGTCGGGCCGGGCGCGCTGCCCTCCGTGCAGTGCGTCGCGCTGCGGCAGATGGACGTGCCGGTGGGTCGCGTCGTCTACACGCCGGTCCTGAGCCACAACGGCGGCTTCAAGTCGGACCTGACGATCATGCGTCTCGGCGACGACCGCTTCCGGGTGGTGACCGGCGGCGCCGCCGGAATGTCCGACAAGAAATGGTTCCGCGACCAGCTGCCCGCGGACGGGTCGGCCCAGCTCGTGGACCTGACGTCTTCGATGACGACGATCGGGCTGTGGGGTCCCCTGGCGCGTGACATTCTCTCGAGCGTCACCTCGGACGACGTCTCCAACGAAGGCTTCAAGTTCGGCACGTGCCGGATGATCGAGGTGGGCACGCTGCGCGTGCTCGCGTCGCGGATCTCGTACGTGGGCGACCTGGGCTGGGAGCTGTACATCCCGATGGAGCAGGGACTCATGCTGTGGGACGTTCTGTGGGAGGCCGGGACGCCGCACGGCCTCGTCCCCTGCGGCATCGGGGTTTATGGGACGACCGGGAGGCTGGAGAAGGGTTACCGCGCGCACGGCAACGAGCTCGAGACGGAGTACAACGTGGTCGAGGCAGGCATGACCGCGCCTCGCGTCAAGGAAGAGGATTTCATCGGCAAGGCCGCCCACCTGCGTCACCGGTCCGAAGAGCAGGCGGCCGTCCTGTGCACGCTGACGGTGGACGACCACCGCTCGAAATCGGGCGAGAAGCGCTACATGCTCGGCCGCGAGCCGATCCTCACGCGCGACGGCAAGCGAATCGTGGACCGCCACGGGCGCGGGTCGTATGTGACGAGTGCGGGTGCGGGGCCGTCGGTCGGTAAGCACATCCTCATGGCCTACCTCCCGCCTGAGCACGCGGTCGTGGGTAAAGGGCTGGCGGTCGAGTACATGGGCGAGCGCTACCCGGTTTCTGTCGCCGTAGCCGGCGCCACTCCGCTGTTCGACCCCGAGAACACGCGAATTCGCGCTTGAGGGTCCTCGCCTGCATCAAACGGGTGCCGATCACCGGAGGGCGGATCGTGCTCACCGAAGACTCGCGCGCGATCGACACGCGCCATCTCGGGTTCACGATGAGCCCGCACGAGGAGTGCGGCGTCGAGGAGGCGGTGCGGATCATCGAGGCCAACGGCGGCGACTCAGTGGTGCTCACGCTCGGGCCCGCCGAAGCTGTCGAGCAGCTGCGCGACGCGATGGCTTTGGGGATCGACCGAGCGATTCATCTACAAACGGACGGACAGGAGTGGGACGGGGAGGCGACGGCCGCTGCGTTGACAGTAGCGATTCGCGCCGACGAGGCTGCGTCGGGACGGCTCGACCTCATCTTCTTCGGCAACGAGTCGGCAGACTCGGGCGGGTTCCAGGTTGGAGCACGCGTCGCCCGCGCTCTGGAACGGCCGCTCGTCACGGGGCTGAAGCGCGTGGCGCTGGAGGGAGCGTCGGTGCGCTGCGAGCAGGAGGTCGAGGGAGGCCGCGACGTCTACGTCGTGCCGGTGCCGGCGGTGCTGACGGTCAGGGAGGGCTTGAACCTGCCGCGCTACCCGTCGGTCCCGGGACGGATGCGAGCGAGGAGCAAGCCTGTCGCGGTGAGCATGCCGGCGAGGCCCGAGCCGCGGCTCGAGCTCGTGCGTCTGATGGTGCCGGCGGGTCAGGGCCGGCGCGCGGAGGTGTTGGGCACCGGCCCCGCGGCGGCGCCCGCGGTGGTCGATGTGCTGCGCAGGGCGGGCGTCCTGTGACGATTCTCGCCCTCGTCGAGCATGCGGATGGCAAGGCGGCCGATCCTTCCCTGCAGGCGCTGACGCTCGCCAGGTCGTTCGGTGAGCCCGTGCACGCCTTGCTGGTCGGGGCGGCGATCGATCTCAGCGGTCACGGGGTGGCGGTGGCACACGTCGCCGAGCACGTGGCACTCGGTGCCTTCGCCCCGGACGCATGGGCCGCGATGCTCCACGAGCTCGGGGTCAGCCTGGGTGCGGGCGCCGTCGTCGCCGCGGGTACGGAGCGAGGCAACGAGGTCATGGCCCGACTGGCGGCACGCACCGGGCTGCCGCTGGCCGCTAACTGCATCGCGGTGGCGCCAGGCCCTCCCATCACGCTGACCCGCCTGCGCTGGGGCGGCAGCCTGCTTGAGGAAGCGCGCCTGCATGGCGCGCCGGCGCTGATCACAGTGGCGCCGCACACGGTGCCAGTCGAGGCGGCGCAAGCGCCGACGGACATCGAGCGATTCGCGCCCGAGCTCAGCGAATCGGACCTGCTGGTGCGAGTGGTCGAGCACGTCGCCGCCGCGGGCGGAGGAGTGTCGCTGACCGAAGCCAAGGTGGTGGTGAGCGGAGGTCGGGGCGTCGGGTCGAAGGAGGGCTTCGCCATCATCGAGGAGCTGGCGGGACTGCTGGGCGCCGCCGTCGGGTGCTCTCGCGCCGTGACCAGCGCGGGCTGGCGGCCGCACACTGACCAGGTCGGGCAGACCGGGACAAAGGTGGCGCCTGAGGTCTACATCGCGTGCGGCATCAGCGGGGCGACGCAGCACATGGCGGGCCTCAAAGGTGCCAAGCGCATCCTTGCCATCAACTCCGACCCCCAGGCGCCGATGATGCTGAACGCCGACTACGCGGTGGTGGGCGACCTGAAGGAGATCGTGCCGGCGATCTCGGCGGAGATCCGAAAGTCAAGATGAACGCTGCTTCGGCGGTTGCGCTGGCCGTCGCGCTTCTCGTCGCGGGCGCGCTCTTCACGCGCCGGGCGCTGACGCTTTACCGGCTCGTGCGCATGGGTAAGCCCGCGGCTCGTTTCGCCGATGTCCCTGCACGGGCGAAGGCGGAGGCGGTTGTCGTGGTCGGACAGAGCAAGCTCCTGCAGCGCCTGGTGCCGGGGCTGGTGCACGCCTTGATCTTCTGGGGATTCCTGGTCCTGTTTCCCACCATCGTCATCGCGATGGTCGGAGCGGTCGACCCGCACACGACGCTGCCCTGGCTCGGCGCGCAGGGCTGGTACGCGCTGATGGTCGACGTGTTCGCGCTGCTCGTGCTTACCGGCGTCGTGGCCGCGTTCGTCATCCGCAAGGTGCAGCGGCCGAAGCGGTTTGTAGGCAGCCACCTGGGTGAGGCGGACCTGATCCTGGCCTTGATCGCGGGGATCGTGATCACACTGTTTCTGTGGCACGCGTCGCAGATCGCGTTGGGACTGAACGACTACCCGGCGAGCTGGGCGCCCATCTCAGGCTCGATCGCACAGGCGCTGCACGGCCCGTTCATCCCTTACCTCGAGCGGGCCTCAGTTTGGGCGCACGTGCTGATCATCCTCACGTTCCTGGTCTACCTGCCGTACTCCAAGCACCTGCACATCGTGGTCGCGGCGATCAACGTCTACTTCGGCCGTACTCGCGCGCGGGGTCGACTCGAACCGATCGCGTTCGACAAAGCAGAGGAGGACGTGCGGTTCGGCTCGGCGCGCGTGACCGACATGACTTGGAAACAGATGCTCGACACGATGTCGTGCACCGAATGCGGCCGGTGCCAGGACGTGTGCCCCGCATATGCGACCGGTAAAGCGCTGTCACCGAAGCTGCTGATCATGGCCATGCGCGACCAGCTGTTGGCGGAAGGCCCAAAGGCGCTGGCTTCAAATGGCACGCACACGCCGCCACCGATCGTCCCCAATGCGGTCACCGACGACATCGTGTGGGACTGCGTGACGTGCGGCGCGTGCGTGCGCGAATGCCCGGTCGGCATCGAGCACGTCGACCACGTGATCGACCTGCGCCGCAACCTGGTCATGGTCGAGTCGCGGTTCCCCGAGGAGGCCGGCGCCATGCTGCGCGACGTCGACCGCTCTTCCAATCCGTGGGGCAAGCCGCAGGCCGACCGCACGCACTGGGCCGAAGGGTTGGGCGTGCGAGTGCTGCAGCCAGGTGAGGCGGCGCCCGACGTGCTGTTCTGGGTCGGCTGTGCACCGGCATTCGACGAGCGCGCGCGTAAGGCGGCGGTCTCCACCGCCAAGCTCATGCAGATGGCGGGCGTGGACTTCGCGATTCTCGGGCCGCGCGAAGCGTGCACGGGCGATCCGGCTCGGCGGATGGGGGATGAGTACACGTTCCAGCGCCTGGCGGGTCAGAACGTCGCGACGCTGAACGCAACGGGCATGAAGAGGATCGTCACGACCTGCCCGCACTGCTTCAACACGATCGGCAACGAGTACCCCGACTTTGGCGGCAAGTACGAGGTCGTGCATCACACGGAGTTCCTGGCCGAGCTGGTTCGCGACGGCAAGCTGGCTCCGCTGCCCAGCGAACGAACGATCACATATCACGACTCGTGCTACCTCGCCCGCCACAACGACGTGCGTTCGCAACCGCGCGAGCTGGTCGATGCGGTCGGCAAGGCGATCGAGATGCCGCGGCATGGCGAGCGCACCTTCTGCTGCGGGGCGGGCGGCGCGAGGATGTGGATGGAGGAGAAGCGCGGCCGGCCGATCAACCAGGAACGCGTGCGCGAGGCGGCCGCGACTGGGGCCGAGACGCTGGCGGTGGCGTGCCCGTTCTGCACGGTGATGCTTGACGACGGCGTGCGCGAGATGGGCGCGAAGATGCAGGTGATCGACCTGGCGACGCTGCTGGCGGAGGCCGTCGAGAAGCGCCGGGCGCTGGCGACTTAGGAGCTACGAGAGGCCGACGATCTCCCCGTTCTCGTCGATGTCGATGCTCGCGGCGATGGGAGTCGTCGGCAGGCCGGGCATCGTGCGCATCTCGCCGCAAATGGGATAGATGAAGCCCGCGCCGACCGAGGCGCGCACCTCGCGCACGGGCAGAACCCAGCCGGTGGGCGCTCCCTTGAGCTTCGGATCCGAGGAGATCGACAGGTGGGTCTTGGCGATGCAAACGGGCAGGCGGCCGAATCCGTTCGCCTCAAATGCGTCGAGCTGCCTGATGGCAACCGCGTCGTACTCGACGCCGCGCGCACCGTAGATCCGCATCGCGACAGCTTCGATCTTTTCACGCAGGGTCGCCGCGTCCGGGTATAGAAACTTGAACGTGCTCGGCTCGTCGGCGGCGGCGGCCACCATCTCGGCGAGCTCGATCGCGCCCTTTCCGCCAGCGACGAAGTTGTTGCACACGGCCGACCGCACGCCGAGGTGCTCGGCCAGCTCGCGAATCGCGCGGTGCTCGGAGGGATGGTCGCCTGGAAATGCGTTGATGGCGACGACCGGGGTCACGCCGTGGATCTGGATGTTCTCCACCTGTTTGCGGAGGTTGGCGGCGCCGGCCATCACGTCGTCCGGGTTCTCCATCAGAAGCTCCGGCGGTAGCGGCCTTCCGGCGACCACGCGGTACTTGCCGGAGTGGACCTTGAGCGCTCGCACCGTCGCCACGATCACGGCGGCATCCGGTGCCAGGCCCGAGGTGCGGCACTTGATGTTGAAGAAGCGCTCGGCGCCCATGTCGGCGCCGAAGCCGGCCTCGGTGACGAGGAAGTCGCCGCTGTGGATGCCGATGAGGTCGGCGAGGATCGACGAGGCGCCGTTGGCGATGTTCCCGAAGGGGCCCGCGTGAACGAGGACAGGAGTGTTCTCGAGCGTTTGCAGCAGGTTCGGCTTGATGGCGTCGAGCATGATCACGGTCATCGCGCCACCGGCGTGAAGGAAGTCCGCGGTGATTGGTTTGCCATCGCGCGCCAGGCCGATCACCATGCGCCCGAGACGCTGCCGCATGTCTTGAAGCGAGGTCGATAGCGCCAGCACTGCCATCACCTCAGAGGCCGCGGTGATGTCGAATCCCGTCTGTCTTGTCACGCCGTCTTCAGGCGCGCCGAGGCCGACGACGACGCTTCTTAGCACCCGGTCGCTGACGTCCATGACGCGGCGCCACGTGATGCTGTGGAGGTCGATCGGAAAGTCGCGCAGGCTGTGGTGGATGTAGTTGTCGATCATCGCGGCCAGGAGGTTGTGGGCGGCGGTGACCGCATGAAAGTCCCCAGTCAGGTGGAGGTTCAACCGCTCCATGGGCACGACCTGGCTGTGGCCGCCGCCGGCGGCCCCGCCCTTGATCCCGAAAGTCGGGCCCATGGACGGCTGGCGGATGGCGACTGTCGCCCGCTTCCCGATTCTTCCGAGGGCGTCGCCGAGGCCGACGGTGGTGGTGGTCTTGCCCTCGCCGAGCGGAGTCGGAGTGATCGCTGACACGACCACGTACTTGGCCGCGGGCCGGTCCTTCAGTTCCTCGATCGCGTCCAGCTTGATCTTCGCCACGTCGTGTCCGTACGGCTCGAGAAGGTGCGCTCCGATGCCCATGCGAGCCGCAATCTCGGGCATGGGGAGGAGGTGAGCCTTGCGCGCGATCTCGAGGTCGGTGGGAAACGTGACGGTCATTGTTTCTCCTTGTTCAAGCCGCGCGAGCCAGCATGCCCTGGCGCCACCGCTCCGTCGGCTCGATCTCGTTGAACGTGAACACGTGCAGGCCCGCGACCTTGCGGTCGGGCGCCGCGAGGTCGGGGAGGAGCGCGTTGACGAAGCGCTCGGGGTCGTAGCCGCCGGGCTGGAGCATGCGCAGGAACCAGTTGGAGTGGCCGCGAAGAAAACGTGCCGAATCGATGACGCCGATTCGGGTCGAGATGCGCAGCAGCTTGGCGGGGTCGGCCACACCTGCCATCCCGATCTGGATCGGGAGCTCGACCCTGCGGCGGCGCACGCGGCCGACCCACTTCTTCACCATGCGTGGGTCGAAGCAGAGGTTGCTCACGATGTAGGTCGCGATCCGACGCTTGTCCCACATGGCCTGGATGGTCATGTCGTCGTCGATGAAGCTGTGGCTCTCGGGATAGCCGGAGACGCCGACGTCGCGCAAGTCGTGGCCGGCTTGCATCATCGCCTCGAGAAGGGAGACCGAGTCGGGGAACTGGCCCGCGGGCTCGCGCGCGTCGCCGGCGATGACGAAGACGTCCCGGGCGCCCATCTCATTGATCGCTTTGAGGATTTCGCGGAGGTGGGAGGCGTCGCGGATGAGGCGCGCGGAGAGGTGGGGGACGACTTTGTAGCCTTGCTTGGAGAGCCGTTCCGCGAGAGTGATCGTGGCGTCCATGCCGCGGCGGGGCGAGGCGGTGATTGTGATCGTGACGTCATGGGGGACATGCGCCAGGACGATGCCTTCGATGTCCTCGGTCGGCAGCACCTCGTATCGAGGGGCGCGAAGGAATCCGATCAGCGCCGTTTGACCCACACTCTCTCTCCGCTCGAATGCCGCGTCATGCCGGAGTCCGAGCCGGCCCTGTCGCACGATACGCCACAGTAGCGCTCTGCGCAACAGTTTGGGCGGCTTGGTCAGGCTACTGGGCGCCGGGAAATCATCGCCTCAGCACTCGGCTGGCCACGTCGCTGCCGCGAGGGAGCCGCTGGTGCAGATCGAGCCGCGGCGGGAGGGCCAGAATCCGTCCGTCATCGGTCTTGATCAGCTGCCACTGCCCTTCGTGGACCATCCAGTGATGCCGATAACAGAGCAGCACCAGGTTAGGCAGGTCGCCCGGCCCGCCCCTGATCCAGTGGACGATGTGATGGCCTGAGGTCCAGGTCGCGGGCCGGTCACAGCCGGGGAAGCGGCAACCCTTGTCGCGAACATTCAGGGCTCGCCTCTGCGATGGAGTTATCACTCGCTTGGAGCGACCGACGTCGATCACCACCGAGTCGGAGCTGAGCAGGATGCGGGTGACGCTGCAGTCGCAGGCCAGCCGCTCGACCGCCTTGGCCGAGATCGGGAGTGAGAACTCGAGGTCGGCGGCGGGCGC
>DATNML010000014.1:0-14987 GCA_035602315.1 Candidatus Dormiibacterota bacterium | reverse complement strand
GAAGCTTGGCAGTCGATGGAAACAAAGTCATGGCCGGGGGGACCCCGGCCAACCCGGCCACGTTAGTGCTGAAGGTGAAATTTGACTACCAACGGAAATAGAAGAGGTGATGTTGCTCGCAAGAGCAAAGAAACTCGCCTGACCGCGAAGGTGGACCTTCAGGGCCGCGGTCGGATCAAGGTCGCGACCGGGCTGCCGTTCCTCGACCATATGCTCGAGCAGGTCGCGCGCTACGGCGGCTTCGACCTGACCCTGCGAGGCTCGGGCGACCTTCACGTCGACACGCATCACCTGGTCGAGGACGCGGGCATCGTCGTCGGGCAGGCGCTCTCCCTAGCACTTGGTGACCGCGCGGGGATCACGCGATTCGCGGCGGCATATGCGCCTCTCGACGAGTCGCTGGCCCGAGTGGTGATCGACCTGGGCAAGCGTCCTTTCCTTTCGTACAACGTGGCGCTGCGCGGTCGGATCGGGACGCTCGAATCCGAGGTGATCGAAGAGTTCTGGCGCGCGCTGTCGCTGCACCTTGGCGCCACTATCCACGTCGACCTCATCCGCGGCCGCAACCGGCACCACATCGCCGAGGCGACGTTCAAGGCGCTGGGCCTGGCACTCCGCGAGGCCATGGCATCGGGTGGCCCGGCCGGCGTGCCGTCGTCCAAGGGACTTTTGGGGTGATAGCGATCGTCGACTACGGGGTAGGCAACGTGCGCTCGGTCGAGCGGGCGCTGGTGCACGTGGGCGCGCAGCCGAAGCTCACCGCCGACGCGGACGAGCTGGAGAGGGCTGACGGCCTGGTCCTTCCGGGAGTGGGGGCATTTGCGCCGGCCCTGGAGAAGCTGTCCGACCATGGGTTGGGTCGGCGGATCGTCGAGCTGGCGCGAAAGGGCAAGCCGTTGTTGGGCGTGTGCCTCGGGTACCAGCTGCTGTTCGAGGAATCGACGGAGCACGGCCGCCACCAGGGCCTTGGACTTCTGCCGGGGAAGGTGGTCGAGGTGAAGAACAGCGCTCGGCTGCCGGTGATCGGGTGGTGCCGCCTGGCGAAGAGTGACGACGCGGTGCTGTGGCAGGGGATCAAGGACCGGTCGTATTTCTATTTCGTGCACTCGTACACCCCGTCGTCCTCAGAGACCGCGATCGCGTGGACCGAGCACTCGCCGGCGGCGGCGGGGGCTCGCGGCAACGTCATGGGCACACAGTTCCACCCGGAGAAGAGCGGGCCGGACGGCCTGCGGGTCTACCAGAACTTCGTTGAGTTCTGCGGCTGATGCCCGCCAAACGGATCATCCCGTGCCTTGACGTCACGGAAGGGCGCGTGGTCAAGGGCGTGAAGTTCAAGGAGCTGCGGGACGCCGGCGACCCGGCGGAGCTCGCGGCGAACTACGACCGCGAAGGCGCCGACGAGATCGTGTTTCTCGACATCACCGCGTCGTCAGACGCGCGGAAGATCCTGCTCGACGTGGTTGCGCGAACGGCCGACGAAGTTTTCATCCCACTGACCGTCGGAGGCGGTGTGCGCAGCGTCGACGACATGGCCGAGCTGTTGACGCACGGCGCGGACAAGGTCTCTGTCAACACGGCGGCGCTTGAGGACCCGGAGCTGATCACACGCTGTGCCGAGATCTTCGGTTCGCAGTGCGTCGTGCTGGCGATCGACGCGCGCAGGCGCCCGGTTGGCGCTGGTAGAGAGCAGGGCGCCCCATCGGATTGGGAAGTCTTCAGCCACGGCGGTCGGCGGGCCACCCAGCGTGACGCTGTCGAGTGGGCCGTGCTGGGCGAGAAGCTCGGAGCGGGGGAGATCCTGCTCACCTCGATGGACAAGGACGGCACGCACGAGGGCTACGACATCGGGCTGCTCAAGGCGATCACGTCCGCGGTGCGGCTGCCGGTGATCGCGTCCGGCGGCGCCGGCAACGTGGACCACATGTACGAAGCGCTCACCGATGGCGGCGCCGAGGCGATGCTCGCGGCGTCCGTCTTTCACTTCGGGGAGCTTTCGATTGCGGCGGTGAAGAAAGAGCTGTCGGCCAGGGGTTTGGAGATCAGGCCATGAATCCGGATTTTTCGAAGGGCCTCGTGCCCGCGGTGGTTCAAGACGCAGAGTCCGGCAAGGTGCTGATGCTCGCGTACATGGACGAGGAGGCGTGGCAGCACACGCGTGATAGCGGGCAGGCATGGTTCCACTCGCGTGAGCGGGGGCTGTGGCGGAAGGGAGAGACGTCTGGAAACACGATGGAGGTGGTCGAGGTTCGCCTGGATTGCGACCTCGATTCGGTGCTTTTGCGGGTCAAGCCCGCAGGGCCGGCCTGCCACACGGGCGCCGAGTCGTGCTTCTTCAATGAGGCCTGAGTGCTTGCGGATGTTTATGCAGTTGAATGTATACTCATGCGTCCATGCCCAGGGCGATAAAAGCGGCGGTGGCGGGAGCCAACGGCTACGCCGGGATAACGGCGGTCAACCTGTTGGCCAGGCATCCTGGGGTGCAGCTCACCCAGCTCACGTCACGGTCGCAGGCGGGTAAGCCCTACTCCGAAGTCTTTCCGCTGCTCGACCTCAAAGGCGAGTTCCAGTCCGAACCTGATGCCGGCGAGGTCGACGTCGTGTTCAGCTGCCTGCCGCACAACGTCGGCGCGAGCAAGGCGGCAGCCTGGCTGGCCGCCGGCGCGCGCGTGATCGACATGAGCGCCGACTTCCGGCTTCAGGATCCGAAGCAGTACCCGGTCTGGTACCGCCAGGAGCACCCCGCGCCGGAGCTGCTCGCCCAGGCCGTCTTCGGGCTGCCCGAACTCCACGAGCGAGAGATCAAGGGCGCGAAGCTGGTCGCGGTGCCTGGGTGCTTTTCGACGGCGGCCATCCTTGCCCTGGCCCCGGCGGTCGCTGCTGGCCTCGCCGCGTCGGACTTCATCGTGGACGCGAAGTCGGGCGTCAGCGGAGCCGGGCGGTCGCCCGGTATCGGTGTCCACTTCAGCGAGGTCAACGAATCGGTCGGCGCCTACGCGATCGGCGGGCATCGCCACCTCCCCGAGCTGACCCAGGAGCTTGGCAAGCTCAGCCCGAACGGCGAGGTCCGGGTCACGTTCGTGCCGCATCTCGTGCCGATGACCCGAGGCATTCTCGCCACGTGCTACTTCGACCTGAAAGGCTCGCCGGCCGAGCTGCAGGACGCCTACCGGGAGTTCTACGCCGGTCAGCCGTTCACCCGGGTCGTCGACCACACGCCGACGACCAAGCTCGCCGGCCACTCAAACCTCTGCCTGGTCAACGTGGCCGCGCAGGGAACCAAAGCGGTGGTCACTGCCGCGCTGGACAACCTGATCAAAGGCGCGTCGGGCCAGGGCGTGGAGTGCTTCAACATCGCGTTCGGGTTCGACCGGACGACCGCGTTGGAGGGTCCGGCCCAATGGCCCTGACCTTTGCCCGAGGCTTTCGCGCCGGCACGGCCGCATGTGGCATCAAGGCGTTCACTTCCGGCGCGTCCGCCATCCCAAGCGGGCAGAAGGACGACCTGTGCGTCATCCATTCATCGCTCCCGTGCGACGCCGGCGGGGTCTTCACGACGAACAGGGTCAAGTCCGCGTCGGTGGTGATCGACCAGCTTCACCTGCAGCACAACCGGGTTCAGGCGCTGACGATCATCTCCGGCAACGCCAACGCGTGCACGGGGGCCCAGGGCTTCAAGGACGCGCTGCAGATGGCGAAGCTCTCGGCCGACCGGCTCGACCTGGACCCCGACCAGGTCCTGGTCGGCACGACCGGTGTGATCGGGCGCTACCTGCCTATGGACGCAATCAAGCCGGGTATCGCGCACGCCTGCAGCAGCTTGAGCCCGGAAGGTGGTGCCGCCGCGGCGCGCGCGATCATGACCACCGACCTCGTGCCCAAGACCGCGGAGCTCGAGCTCGACCTGGGCGGCACGACCGTGCGGATCGGTGGAATGTGCAAGGGCTCCGGGATGATCCACCCGAACATGGCCACCATGCTGGCCTACATCACGACCGACGCGGCAGTCGAGGCCGGCCTCATGGGCAAGCTCGCGAAGTCAATCGCCGACCGCAGCTTCAACCAGGTCACGGTCGACGGCGACAGCTCGACCAACGACACCTTCTTGATGCTTGCGAATGGTGCGGCCCGGAACGACCCGATCCGAGCGGGCAGCGTAGAGGCCGAGCGCCTGGAGATCGCGCTGGTGGAAGTGGCGCAGCAGCTGGCGCGAGCCATCGCGCGCGACGGCGAGGGCGCGACGAAGCTCATCACGGTCAGGGTGCTGGACGCGGCGTCTGACGCCGAGGCCCGGACCGCCGCCCGCGCGGTCGCATCTTCGAGCCTGGTCAAGACCGCCGTCCACGGCGGCGACCCGAATTGGGGACGGATCGTGTGCGCGCTCGGTTACAGTGGCGCCGAGCTCGCGCTCGACAAGCTGCACCTCACCATCGGCGGAGAGGTCGTCTTCGCGCGAGGGGCCGGCGTGGACGTGGACCTGACCGCTGTTCGCCACGCGTTTGAGCAACCGGAGATTGAAATCGTGGCCACCCTTGGGCTGGCGGACGGCCGCGCCGAAGCCTGGGGATGTGACCTTTCGGAGGAGTACGTGCGCATCAACGCCGACTACACAACATGACGCTGACAGTCGAAGAACGAGCCAAGGTCCTGGTCGAGGCGCTGCCGTACATCAAGCGGTTCCACGGGCAGGTCGTGGTGATCAAGGTCGGGGGCAACGCGATCGATTCAGCTCGCGACGAGACGCTGCTGGACATCGTGCTGCTTCGGTACGTCGGCATGCAGCCAGTGCTGGTGCATGGCGGTGGTCCCGAGATCAGCGCGATGAGCGAGCGGCTCGGCCTGAAGCCGACTTTCAAGAAAGGACTGCGTGTCACCGACGACCAGACGATGGAAGTGGTGAAGATGGTGCTGACCGGGAAGGTCAGCCCTGACCTGGTCGCGGCGATTCACAGGCTCGGCGGGCAGGCCGTCGGGATGAGCGGCGAGGACGGGCCGACGATCATCGCCGAACCGCTCGACGAGTCGATGGGCTACGTCGGGCGCGTAACCCAGGTCAACAAGGAGCCCATCACTGCTCTCCTGGGCCGGGGTTACATCCCCGTCATCGCTTCGATCGGGATGGGCTACGACGGGCACGCGTACAACATCAACGCGGACACGGTCGCGGCTGAGATCGCCGTCGCGCTCGGCGCGGCCAAGGTCATCCTCCTCACCGACGTCGCTGGTGTCCTGGGCGTGGACGGTGAGGTCGTCGCGGTGATGTCGCGGGAAGACGCGCGCCACCGGATCGATGAAGGCGAGGTGACCGGCGGAATGATCCCGAAGCTCGAGGCATGTCTCCGGGCGCTCGACGTGGTGCCCCTTGCGCACATCGTCGACGGCCGCACGCCGCACGCGATTTTGCTGGAGCTGTTCACGGAAGCCGGCATCGGGACGATGGTGACTCCCTGATCTCAATGGATACCCCCGAGCTCGCGAACCGCTACCTCATGCAGGTCGGTCGGCGCTTGCCCGTCACGTTCGTGCGAGGCCAGGGCTGCCTTCTGTACGACGACTCGGGGCGCGAGTACCTCGACCTCGTGGCCGGCATCGCGGTCAACCTGCTCGGCCATGCCCACCCAGACGTCGTGGCCGCGGTGAGCGCGCAGGCGGGCACTCTCATTCACGCATCGAACCTCTACTTCACGCAGCCCCAGGTCGAGCTGGCGCGGCGCCTGGTCGAGCTGTCGTTTCCGTCTCGCGTCTTCTTCTGCAACTCGGGCGCGGAGGCCAACGAGGCCGCGATCAAGCTCGCCCGGAAGTGGGGGACACGCCACCGGGACGGCGCTTTTGAGCTCATCACCACGGCCGGCTCGTTCCACGGCCGAACGCTTGCCACGGTGACCGCGGGTGGCCAGCCCAAATACTCCGACCCGTTCAAGCCGCTGCCCGAGGGCTTTGTGCATGTGCCCTACAACGACCTCGACGCGATCAAGGCTGCGACGGGAGAGCGCACCGTCGCCGTCCTGCTCGAGCCGGTGATGGGTGAGATCGGCATCATCCCCTCCGCGCCCGGTTACCTGGCTGCCGTCCGTGCCTGGTGCGACGTGCAGAACCTGCTGCTCATCCTCGATGAGGTACAGACCGGGCTGGGCCGCACCGGACGCTGGTTCGCACACCAGCACCACGGCATCACGCCCGATGTGATGACGCTCGCCAAGGGTCTAGGCGGCGGCGTGCCGATCGGCGCCTGCCTGGCGGCGCCCAGGGCAGACGTGTTCGAGCCGGGTGACCATGGCTCCACGTTCGGCGGCAACCCACTGGCCTGCGCGGCCGCCCTCGCGGTGCTGTCCGTGATCGAGCGCGACGGACTGGTGGGCCACGCCGCCGAGATGGGTGACGCCCTTCACGAGGCGATGCTCGACCTCGGCGCCAAAGAGGTGCGCGGACTGGGATTGATGCAGGCCTTCGAGCTGGCCGAGCCTCGCGCGAAAGCGGTCCAGCAGTCGTGCCTCGAGGCGGGGGTCATCGTCAACGCAGTCGACGACTTCTCGGTGCGACTGGTGCCACCGCTGATCATCAGTCACGAAGAGATCAACCGCGCTCACTCGGCCCTACGACAGGCCACCCGATGACTCCGACCAAGAGCCAGCGCCACAACGCCATCCTCGAGGTGGTCAATCGGGGCTCGGTGCACACGCAGCAGGACATCGCGCACGCGCTGGCGCGCCGCGGCATGCAAGCCACCCAGGCCACGATCTCGCGCGACATCCAGGAGCTCGGGCTGGTCAGGGCTGCCCGCGGCTACCGGAGCTCCGCCGCTCTCATCCGCGAGCTCGTACTTTCGATCGAGCTCGTCGAGCCGGTGGCTGTGATCAAGACGCCGCCGGGGACGGCGAACCTCGTCGCCAAGAGGATCGACGAGGCTGGGCTGCCGGGGATCGCCGGCACGGTGGCGGGCGACGACACGATCATCGCGGTCCTGCGCAAGCCAGGAGCCGGCCGGGCGCTGAAAGAGCTGCTCAATGCCGGCTAAGAAGGTCGTCCTCGCCTACTCGGGCGGCCTGGACACGTCGGTGGCGATCCGCTGGCTCAAGGACCTCGGCTGGGACGTGATCGCCTTCACGGTCGACCTGGGCGAGCAGAAAGATCTCGACGCGATTCAGGCCCGAGCCTTGAAGATCGGCGCGTCCGCGGCCTATGTCGCCGACGGGCGGGCGCCATTCCTGCAGCTCTTTGTCTGGCCTTCGCTGCAGGCAGGCGCCGTCTACGAGAAGGAGTACCCGCTGGCGACAGCTCTCGGCCGCCCGCTGATCGCCGCCATGATGGTCGAGATCGCCCGGCGCGAGGGGGCGACCGCGATCGCGCATGGGTGCACCGGCAAAGGCAACGACCAGGTGCGGTTCGACGTCACGACCGCCGCTCTTGCACCGGACCTGCAGGTAGTCGCGCCAGTCCGCGAGTGGAACATGAACCGCGACGATGAGATCGAGTTCGCCGCCAACCACGGCATCGAGGTGCCCGCCACGGTGCGGTCTCCTTACTCGACCGACGAGAACCTGTGGGGCCGCTCGATCGAGGCTGGCGTGCTCGAAGACCCCTGGGCCGAGCCGCCGCGCGACGTCTACACCTGGACCCGCGACCCGCGCGACTGTCCGGACGAGCCGGCGTACATCGAGATCAGCTTCAAGCAAGGGCTGCCGGTGGCGCTTGACGGCCGGCCGGTCAATGCACTGGAGCTCGTGACTACCTTGAATCGCATTGGCGGCGAAAACGGCGTCGGCCGGATCGACCACCTCGAGAACCGCCTCATCGGCATCAAGTCGCGCGAAATCTATGAGGCTCCGGCGGCAGTGCTTCTACTGCAGGCCCACCAGGCCCTCGAGGACATCACCCTGCCCAAAGAGGTCGCCCGGTTCAAGGACACGGTGGCCCAGCAGTGGGCCCAGATGGTCTACGACGGCTTGTGGTTCAGCCCGCTCCGAGACGCCCTGTACGCATTCGTCGCCGAAACCCAGCGCCACGTGACCGGGGAGGTGCGGATCAAGCTGTTCAAAGGTTCCTCGCAGGTCGTCGGACGCAAGGGCCCGCAGCAGCTCTATCAGCTGTCACTCGCCACGTATGGAAAGGGCGATGCCTTCGACCAGTCGGCTGCCGCGGGCTTCATCAAGCTCTGGGGCATGGGGGTGCGCACCTCGGCCCAGGTCCAGGGACAGCTGCACGCCCGCGAGCTGGGCAACCTGCTCGGGGACGTGAAGAGGCTCACGAAATAGCACGCAAGATTCGCACGGCCCCCCACACCAGCCCTCCCCCTGGCGGAGGAGGGAGAAACCCTGAAGGCGGAGGGAAAAAATTGTGGGGCGCGCGGTTCAGAAAGCCCCTCGACCCCCAGCTCGAGCGGTTCGCCTCCTCGCTGGAGACGGATTTCGAGCTCTACCCCTTCGACATCGCCGGCAGCATCGCGCACGCGCGCGGGCTCGACGCGGCCGGCCTCATCTCGAAAGCGAAACTGGCGTCGATCGAGCGCGGCCTGCGCCGCGTTAAGCGGGAGCTGGACGGCGGCGAGTTCAAATTCCGCGAGACCGACGAGGATATCCACACTGCAGTCGAACGCCGACTGACGGAGCTCACACCTGCCGGGGCCGCGCTGCACGCCGGCCGCTCTCGCAACGACCAGGTGGCACTGGACCTCAGGCTGTACTGCCGAGCGGCTGCGTCGGAGCTTGTCTCAACCGTCGCCGGCACGGTGGAAGCTCTCGCCGTCAAGGCGCGAACGCACGCAGGATGGTTGATGCCCGGCTACACCCACCTTCAGCGCGCGCAGCCGGTGACCGTCGGCCACCACCTTCTGGCCCATGCCGAACCCTTGCTGCGCGACGCGGAGCGCTACCGGCACGCTTATGACGCCGCGGACGAGATGCCGCTGGGCTCGGGAGCGCTGGCCGCCACGACGCTCCCCCTGCAGCGCGAGGTGTTGCGCCGCGAGCTCGGATTCGAGCGCTTGACTGCGAACAGCATCGACGCCATCTCGGACCGTGATTTCGCCCTGGACCTCATCTACGCGTGCGCGTGCACGTCCTTGCACCTCAGCCGTCTCGCGGAGGATGTCGTCCTCTGGGCGAGCTCGGAGTTCGGTTTTGTGCGGCTGGCCGATGAGGTCTCAACCGGGTCGAGCGCGATGCCTCAGAAGAAGAACCCCGACATCGCGGAGCTGTTGAGGGGCCGCGCCGGCCGCGCGATCGGAAGCCTGGTCAGCCTGGCCACCGTCTTGAAAGGCCTCCCGCTTGCCTACGATCGCGACCTGCAGGAAGACAAGCCCGCCTTGTTCGCGGCCGTCGACAACGCCCTGGACTCGCTTGATGCGGCGACTCTCCTCGTTCAGCGCCTGGAGTTCGACCGCCAGAAGCTGGCCGATGCCGCGAGCGACCCGGCCCTCCTGGCGACGGATGCGGCGGAGGTGCTGGTCAGATCCGGGGTGCCCTTCCGCAAGGCTTACGAGACGGTCGGCCGCCAGGTCCTCGAAGGCAAGTTGAAGGCGCCATGGAACGCCCGCGTTTCGACCGGCAAGCGAGACCTTCCGGGCGGGCCAAACCCGCGCCGCGTCGCTGCCCGCGCGACGGCTGTGCGCCGGGAGGCGGCCGCCCTACGTCGCTGGGCAGTGGGACACCCTCGGGGGCTTCCGAGCTAGAGTTCGGCCGTGCTCCTAGCCGTCGACGTCGGCAATACGAATGTGACGCTGGCGCTGTTCGACGGCGAGCGCCTGGTGGCCGATTGGCGTGTCACCTCTCATCGGGCACGAACCGCGGACGAGCTGGCGGTCGAGCTGCGGCAGCTGTTTGAGCTGCGCGGCTTCGACTTTGCGGTGGTCGACGGAGTGGTGATCTCCAGCGTGGTTCCAAACATCAACCCGGCGCTGGTCGAAGCGTCGAGGCGCTACCTCAAGTGCGAGCCGGTCATGGTCGGGCCGGGCGTCAAGACCAGCGTGCGCATCCGCTATGACAATCCGAAGGACGTCGGCGCCGACCGGATCGCCAACGCCCTGGCCGCGTACACCAAGTACGGAGGACCGGTCATCGTGATCGACTTCGGCACGGCCGTCACGTACGACGCGATCAGCGCGGACGGCGACTACCTGGGCGGAGCGATCGCACCCGGCGTCGAGATCTCGCTCGACGCCCTGGTTTCGCACACGGCCATGCTCAGGCGCGTGGAGGCTGTAGCGCCCGACACTGTGATCGGGCGCAACACCGTCGCCTCGATCCAGTCGGGACTCGTCTGGGGGTTCGTGGCGCAGGTGGAGGGAATGGTCGAGCGCATGGTGTCCGAGCTCGGAGGGTCGGCCAAGGTCATCGCGACGGGCGGCCAGGCCGCCCTGGTGGCAGGCCTGACCCACGTGATCCAGACGACCGACCCGCTGCTGACTCTCGAAGGTTTACGTCTTATCTACGCTCAGAACTCGGACGGCGATGCCAGACATTAAGCCGGGATGAAGACCGCCCAGGCTTTCCACCTGTACCTGCTCGGCAAGCTGGACCGGCCCGGCCTCCCCAAGGTGCTCGCCGACCTGGGCCTCGAAGCTGAGCCGCTGACCGATCCGGCGAAGGTGGTTCACCCTGCGCTGATCTTGGCCGGCCCGGGACAGCATGCGCCCGAGGGAATGGCCGACATCACGATCTCTCCTCCGGCAGGTGCGTCTAAGTCGGTGCTGCGCGAGCTCCTGCGCGTGGCGATGGGAAACATCTCCCTCAAGCAGCAGGTAAAGCAGCTCCAAGAGCAGGCGCGCCGCCTGCACCATCAATTCGAAGAGCTCAACCGGATCGGCATCGCGCTGTCGTCTGAGCGCGACATCGCGAAGCTGCAGGCTCTGATCCTCACGACGATGCGCCAGCTGACCAACGCGGACGGCGCCAGCCTGTGGCTCAAGACCGTGGGCGACAACGGCGAGCCGATGCTCTTCCTTGCCTCGAGCCAGAACACCTCGATCGACAACACCTATCAGGCGTTCAAGGTCCCGGTCGACGAGAAGTCGGTGGTCGGATACACGGTTTCGGTCGGCACCAGCCAGATCTATGACGACGCGTACGAGCCGCCGCCCGGAAAGCCGAAGGGAGGCAAGGGATTCGATACACAGTTCGGTTACCGGACCAAGTCGATGCTGACCGTACCGATGAGGAACTACAGCAACGAGGTCGTTGGCGCCATCCAGCTGATCAATGCCAAGCGTCGATTTGACACGCGACTGACCACGGACACAGTTGCCGCCGAGGTGGTCAGCTTCCGGCCGGAGGACATGGAGATGATCGAGTCGATCGCAAGCCAGGCCGCCGTCGCGATCGACAACAAGAACCTCCTGGATTCGATCCAGGCTTTGTTTGACGGCTTCGTGCAGGCGAGCGTGACCGCGATCGAGCAGAGAGACCCGAGCACGGCCGGCCACTCGGGAAGGGTGGAGGCGCTGACCAGTGCTTTGGCCCGCGCGGTGACGGGCCTTGGCGCCGGCCAGTACCGCGACGTGAAGCTGACCGAGGATCAGTTCAAGGAGCTGCGCTACGCATGCCTGCTGCACGACTTCGGCAAGGTCGGCGTGCGCGAGCACATCCTGGTCAAGGCCAAGAAGCTGATGCCGGGGCAACTCGAGGTGATCCAGGCTCGGTTCGAGTTCGTCGAGCGGTCGGTGCAGGTGAACTACGCGACCCAGAAGCTCGAGGCGATGAAGAGCGGGCGCGGCAGCGCGGCTGCCCTGGACGAGATCGACAAGCGCCTCGCTCAGGACCTCGAGCAGATGAATCGGTGGGTGCAGAGCATCATCAGCGCCAACGAGCCGAGCGTGCTGCCCGAGGACAAGGCATCGATGCTGGAGTTCCTGTCACAGCAGACGTACTACGACATGTCGGGCAAGGCCCACCCGATGCTGGACCCGCAGGAGTTCCGGTTCCTCAGCATTCGTAAGGGAACCCTCGACTCCCAGGAGCGCCTGGAGATGGAGTCGCACGTCACGCACAGCTTCCACTTCCTGACCAAGATTCCGTGGACGCCGCTAATGCGCGGGATCCCGGAGATCGCGTACGGGCACCACGAGAAGCTCGATGGTTCCGGGTATCCGAGAGGGCTCAAGGGCGACCAGATTCCACTGCAGGCGCGGATGATGACGATCTCGGACATCTTCGACGCGCTGACCGCGCAGGACCGGCCGTACAAGCGCGCCGTGCCGGTGCACACCGCTCTCGACATCCTTCATGTCGAAGCCGAGGAGGGCAAGCTCGACAAAGACCTGCTGGGCGTGTTCCTCGCCAAAGAGATCTACCACGTGACGGCTTCGCGATGAGGATCAAGTTCTGGGGCACCCGAGGCACCAGGCCGACGCCCGGCCGAAGGACGCTTCGCTATGGAGGCAACACGACCTGCGTCGAGGTGAGGGACGCCGAGGACAATCTGATCATCATCGACTCCGGCTCTGGGATCGCGGAGCTGGGGAACGGGTTCAGCCCGACGGACCCGCTGCAGGCGCACCTGCTGATTACTCACACGCACCTGGACCACATCCAGGGCTTTCCATTCTTCCTACCGGCGTTCGTCCCGGGGACTCACCTCACGATCGTGGGTCCGGCCGGGTCGGCCAAGTCACTGCAGGCCGCCTTTGCCGACCAGATGGACCCGGCTTACTTCCCGGTGCGCCTGAGCCATATGCCGGCGGAGATGGAGTTCATCGAGCGCAACCCGGGCGAGACGTTTGAGGTCGGCGCACTGCGCATCACTCCGCACCTGTTGATGCACCCGATCCCGACATTCGGATACCGGATCGATGAGGGTTCGTCGCGTTTCTGCTTTGCCACCGACAACGAGATCGCGATGTTCGCCAACCAGGAGAACGGCACGCTGAAGGACATGGCGAACTGGTGCCGGGACGCGGATTTGCTCGTGCACGACGCGCAGTACAGCACTGAGGAGTACAAGACCCACGCCGGCTTCGGGCACTCGACGTACGAAGAGGCGCTTTCGCTGGCCGAGCAGGCGGGCGCGAAGGAACTCGCTTTCTTCCACCATGACCCGGTGCACTCCGACAGCGACGTCGACGCGCTGATCGAGGAGGCGATGGGAAACCACCGGCAGTCGGGCGGCGTGGAGGTCAACGCCTTCCCGGCGGCCGAAGAACAGGAGATCGCGCTCTAACCTTTAGTCTTTCGATCGTGGCCGACGAGAAAGAGCTCGACCTACCCGCGGTCATGCGCGACCGGCGCGAGAAGCTCGAGCGATTACGTGCGTCGGGCATCGACCCGTATTCGCGCGGATTCAGGCCGACGCATACGAGCGCGGCGGCGAAGGCGCTGCTGGGCGAGAGCGAACGAACAGAGCCTGTTTCAGTGGCCGGGAGGCTGATGGTCAAGCGGCTCCAGGGCGGCGTGGTTTTCGCCGACCTCCAGGACGGACACGGCCGCATCCAGCTGATGGCAAGCCGCGAGATCCTCGGCGAAGAGGAGTTCAGCCGCTTTGCGGACCTCGACCCTGGTGACATCGTCGGCGTCACGGGGCCGATTTTCCGCACGCGCCGAGGTGAGGTCACGGTGGAAGTTCGCTCCTTCCAGCTGCTGACCAAGTCGCTGCGCCCTCTTCCAGAGAAGTGGCACGGGCTGAAGGACGTCGAGATCCGGTACCGGCAGCGCTACGTCGACCTGATCGCCAACCCGGCCGTGCGTGAGGTGTTCCGGGCGCGGACCAGGATCATAACCGCGATGCGCGGGCTCCTCGACGAACGCGATTTCCTTGACGTCGATACCCCGGTTTTGCAGGAGGTGCCGGGAGGCGGGCACGCGAGGCCATTTGTCACGCACCACAACTCGCTGGATCGCGACCTCTTCCTTCGCATCGCGCTCGAGCTGCACCTCAAGCGATTGCTGGTGGGCGGATTCGAACGCGTCTACGAGATCGGCCGGGTTTTTCGCAACGAAGGACTTTCGCCGCGGCACAACCCGGAGTTCACGCTGCTCGAGTGCTACCAGGCGTATGCGGACTACGACGACGTGATGCGGCTGGTCGAAGACCTGATGGTGGTCGCCGCGATGGCCGCCGGCCGCCCGCTCGAGACGAGCTACCAGGGCGAGGCGGTCAACCTCACGCCGCCTTTCCGGCGCGAACGGATGGCCGACCTGGTGCTCGAACACACGGGCCGGCATGCGGTGGGGCAAGAGCTCAATGACCTGTTCGAGGAGCATGTCGAGCCGAAGCTCCGGCAGCCCACGTTCGTCATCGACTACCCGGTCGAGATCTCGCCGCTGGCGCGGCCGCGGGAAGACGACCCGCGCTTCGTGGAGCGGTTCGAGCTGATCATCCTGGGCCGCGAGTACGCCAACGCGTTTACGGAGTTGACCGACCCGATCGACCAGCGCGCGAGGTTTGAAGCGCAGGCGGCGGAGCGGGCGGCGGGAAATGTCGAAGCGCATCCGATGGATGAGGATTTTCTCCGAGCGGTCGAATACGGGCTGCCTCCGTGCGGGGGGCTTGGGGTGGGCATCGATCGCCTGGTCATGCTGCTCACGGACCAGCCCTCGGTCAGGGACGTGATCCTGTTCCCAGTCATGAAAGCCGAGACGTAGAGTGCTGCCGCTCGAGCTCATCCGCAAGGACCCAGATCGCGTCAAGAAAGCCGCGGAGATGAAAGGGGAAACGGCGCCGATCGACGAGATCCTGAAGCTCGACGAGCTGTGGCGCGCGCACCTGCACAAGGCGGAGACGATCAAAGCCGAGCAGAACCGACTCTCCAAGGAGTTCGCAAAGACGCGGGACGAGAGCCTGAAGGACCGGCTTCGCGACATGTCCGAGGACGCGAAGGAGGAACTGGCGCAGGCCGAGGCGGTTAAGCGGGAGCTCGACGACCTGCTGCTGCGCGTACCCAACCTCTTCGACGAATCAGTGCCTATCGGCAGAACGGAAGCAGACAACGTGGTCGAGCGGGAGTGGGGGAGCAAGCCAGAGCTTGGCTTCGCGCCGCGCACGCACTACGACCTCGGCGA
>DATNML010000013.1:0-6286 GCA_035602315.1 Candidatus Dormiibacterota bacterium | reverse complement strand
CGGCACTTACATCACCGCGATCAGGACCGGGGGCACGGCCGCAGTGGCGGCACGGCTGCTCGCCCGCGAGGATGCGTCAGTGCTGGCGATCCTCGGCGCCGGCGTGCAGGGCGGCGCGCACCTCGAAACCTTCACGCGAGTTCGTGACTTCAAAGAGGTTCGGATCGCGTCACGCAATGCTGACAGCGCCAAAGCCCTGGCGGCACGTCATCCTCGCGCACGGGTGGCTCAATCTTTCGAAGCAGCGGTGCGCGGCGCCGACGTGGTCGCTTGCTGCACCGACGCCCGCGAACCGATCCTCCACCGCGATTGGCTAAAACCTGGCGTCCACCTGAGCTCGGTCGGCGGGACGTTTGGACCGGAGCTCGACGCGGCAACGATCGCGGCCGGCCGCGTGTTCGTCGAGTGGCGCGGCG
Organism: Candidatus Dormiibacterota bacterium; assembly: GCA_035602315.1. Lineage (GTDB taxonomy): Bacteria > Chloroflexota > Dormibacteria > Dormibacterales > Dormibacteraceae > Palsa-870. The sequence continues at coordinate 5,870 of DATNML010000013.1, read as the reverse complement.
CTGCGACCAATCCTCCTCCGGCCGGTGCAGCAGAGCTGCAGGGTATCGACGCCGGAACCCTCACGGAGGTCGGCGAGGTGCTTGCGGGCACCAAGCCGGGCCGGATGTCCAGCGACGAGCTCACGATCTACAAATCCACCGGCCACGCGGTGGAGGACGCTGCTGCTGCACGGCTCGTCTACGACAGGGCGAAAGCGGAAGGCGCCGGAGTCACGCTCCAGCTCTAGATTTCAATCACGCGGGAGGGCACCACGTTGACGATGCGCGTGCCGCCAACGTTGCGCTCAGGCTGGGCCCGTCCGTATGGGTGGACATGGCCGTGGACGAGCAGGATCGGATGCAGGTCTCGGATGATCCGGTGAAACGCGGCGAAGCCGACGTGAGCCGCGTCCTTTTCCTCGCCGACACCGAAGGGCGGCGCATGAGCGATGAAGATGTCCAGCTTGCGGCCTGCCCGGACGCGCTTCATCTGAAGTCGGAACTCGAGGCTGAGCGCGCGCCACCGCATCTGGGCCTGCGTGTACTGGTTCGGACCTTCCTTGTAGCGAAGGCTTCCGCCCAGCCCGGCGATGCGCAGGCCGCGCACCTCGAGCACTCGACCGTCGACGTTGTCACACCCCTCCGGTCCGGGGACCGGAGGTTCCTGCTGAAGGGCCAGCCAGGTCGCGTTGGGCGGCGAGACGCTCGGATCGTGGTTTCCCGGAACGTACATAAGCGGTACGTCGAGACGGCTGACCAGGTACTCGAGATAGTCGAAGGGCAGGTCGCCGCACGACACCACCAGATCCGGCCTGAGTGAATCGAGCTTGTCGCCAAACGTCGATTCGTCTATCTCATCCGCGACCGCGAATATCTTCAAAGCGCGCGCTCGTCAGGCGAGGACCTCGCGCCTCGCCGAGAGCCGCTCGATCTCGCCCGTACGAGCCTTCTCGAAACCTTCCGCAAGCCCGGTCTTCAGGATGTGCGCAATTTCCGCCGCCGAGTGGATCCGCGGAATGTAGACGAAGTCCGCGCCAGCCTCATAGAAAAGCAGGGCCTGGGGTATGTGCTCGGTGGTCAGCATGACCTTCGCCTTCGGGCATGTGGCGCGAATGTTGCGCAGCATCCTGAGGTTGCTGGTGCCGCGGAGGATGTCGTCCGTGATGCTCGAGACGACAAGCTCCGCGTCCTGGATGCCGACATGCCGGAGCGTGTCGGCGTGCGCCACATCGCCGTAGACGCAGCTGATCCCGCGCGCACGCAGCTCGCGCATCACGGTTGGGTTGAAGTCGACGACGAGGATCTTGCTGAGGAACTCCTTCACCTGCAGCGGCTCGCCGTCGTGCTCGAACTCGTGGAGGATCGAGCTGGCGTCGCGGAAGAAGCCGAGGAAGACGAACGTCTCGTGCCGGATCTCCGACCGCTCCTGCGCGGTCTCGGGCGAGCCGAGGTCCCTGACTCGCAGCACCCTGAGCGCGCCGCTGAGAACCCGCTGCACACGGTGGCTCGAGTTGATCATGTAGGTGGAGACCACAGCTGTCACGGCGAACGTGATGATCACGATCGTCAGGACGTCCGACTGAATCTGGCCGCGAGCAAGGCCGAGGGAGGCGATGACGATCGAAAACTCGCTGACCTGGGCGAGGTTGATCGCCGGCAGCAGGCTGGTCCGATGCCCGAGGCGCAGCGCATAGAGGATAGGGACGACGCAAAGCCGGCTCACGATCACAAAGGCAGACGCGGCGAGGGCGATGAGCACGACATCAAGGCTGGGCAGCGCGATCTGCATGCCGAGGGCGACAAAGAAAAGGGTGACGAAGAAGTCGCGGATGCTCACGGCCTTGGCCATCACGTCGAGGTTGTAAGGAAAGGTCGACAGGCTGATCCCCGCGATCAGCGCTCCCATCTCCTTGGACAGCCCGATGTAGCTCGCCACGCCGGCCAGGAAGAAACACCAGGCCAGGGCGCTGACCAGCACGAGCTCAGGGACCTTTGCCACAGCACGAAACAGGTACGGGAGAACGTATTTCGAAAGCGCCAGCCCGCCCACGACGAGCAGCGCGCCCTTCCAGAGCGAGAACGCGAGCGGCAGCAGGTTTGGATTTTCGATGTTCGGCTGGACCGCGATCATGGCGACCGCCCACAGGTCCTGGATGACGAGCACACCGAGCGTGATCCGGCCGGGTAGCGTGTCGAGCTCGAACTTGTCGTAGAGCAGCTTGACCACGACGAGCGTGCTGGAAAGGCTCATGCAAGCCGCCAGGTAGATCAGCGCGTAGTTGCCCTGCGTCACACGCGAGCCGAGCAGGTAGAAGAAGCCCAGCCCGAGCGCCATGCAGATCGGCACCTGGAGGGCGCCGGTGAGCAGCACCGCGGGTCCGGCGGAGGCAAGCTTCTTGAGGTCGATCTCGAGCCCGATGATGAAGAGCAGCAGAATCAGGCCTATCTCCGCCACGGTCGTGATGCTCGCCTGGTCGTGAACCAGGTTGAGGCCGTGCGGGCCGATGACCACTCCGGTGACCAGGTAGGCAAGAATCAGCGGCTGCCGCAGACGCCACCCCACAAGGGCGAGCAGTGCGGCGGCCCCGACGCAGACCCCGATGCTCGACAGGAGGTCGGGCGATGCGTTCACCGGCTCACCGGTTTGGCGTCGAGGTTATCCCAGCGACCCTTGAGCGCCGGCGCATCAGCAGTATCACCGAGGATGAGGAAGCGCCGGTGGTGGAGCCCTTCGATCAAAGTCGAGGCCAGCTGCTCGAGCTGCAGAGATGAATCGGGGCCATGGTCCGGTCCGGTGAACAGGCGGCCCACGCCGCGAGACCGCGTGTTCTGTCCAACTCGTGGCCCCTTCGCGCCGGGGCAGAAGATCGAAACGCGGACCCCCGTGCCCCGGAGCTGGCGCGCAAGGCCTTCGGTGAAGACCGCCAGGGCCGCATGGCCGGTGTCGTATGGCACTGAGAGAGGGTCGCTCGGGATGAGGCCGCCATACGACACCACGTTGACGATGTACCCGGAGCCTCGCTCCGTCATGTGCGGCAGAAATGCCATCGACGTGCGCACGGCTCCGAGGAGGTTGGTCTCGAGCATCCACGCCCAGTCCGCCGCGGATATCTTCTCGAGCTTTCCCTGGAGCAGCACTCCGGCGGCGTTGACGACGATGTCGACGCGTCCCATCGCCTTGATGGAGTCGCGGGCCAGCGAGCGGACTGAAGCATCACTCCGTACGTCGGTGGAGAGGGCGATGGCCGCTTCCGACGTGCCGAGGTGCAGCACGTCCTCCACTGTTCGGTCCATGCGAGGCCCGTCGAAGTCGGCGACCACGATGTTGGCGCCCTGGCGGGCGAGACCTTTGGCGACTGCTCGCCCGATCCCGCTGCCTCCGCCGACGACCACGGCCACGTGCTGCGAAAAGCTGCCATGGGAACGCGGACCGGCTTCAGGATCAGTTGACACCCGGCCGCATTCTATTCACCGCCGCGCGCCGTCGCGCGCCGAACCGGGCTAGACGCGCTTGAAGCGAAGAGCGGTGTAGGTGTCGTCAATCGCGACGAGGGCCACCGGCTTGTAGCCGGTTACTGACGTGATCTCGCCGAGGACGTCGCGCTTCGTCCACCACGGAGTCGCCGGGAGGTCAGTGGCGTCGCGAGGCTGTCCGCACTTCGGGTACGTGATCCAGAGCAAACCGTCAGGTTTGACGGCGCGAATGGCCGCCGGGCCCAAACGCCGAAGCTCGTCGGCGCTGCTCACGAACAGCTGCACCACGTCGTAGGTTTGCGAGGGCTGCACTTCCGTATCGATGTCCGCAGGGCCCGGATGCAGCTGGGCCAGGTAGCCTGCCGGTGAGTTAAGAACCGCGACGTGGTGGCCGCGCGCGAGCCTAAGCTTTTTCGCCGTGGGGCTGAAACCAGTCTTTTCACCGCCGATGGTCGGGAGCGACCGCTTGGAGTCGAGATGGCCCATCGGCGTCAGCTTATATAGAAGGATCGGAAAAGGGATTCTGCTGGCGCTTCTGGTCGGAGTCGGCGCAAGCTGCTCTGTCGGCGCCCCTGCCGCCTTCACGCTGAAGGGCGCGTCGGTCGACTCCTCCTATACGTGTCCTGCGGATGCGATTGATGCTCCATATAGCCTTCACGGCGTCATCGACGTGCGCAACGGAACCTCGAGCACCGTCACCATCAAATCCGTCACCGCCGTGATGACCCTGGCCGCGGTCAAAGGGCCGTGGGTCGAGAAGGTCGGCGATCGGTACGAGCCCGCCGGGGTGACATCCTCGCTCAGAACAGTGGGGCCGGGCAGCTCCGCCTCCATGGACGTCGTCGTTCCGAGCTCATGCACCAAGGGCACTGCAAGTGCTGGAGCGACCTACGGCGACTATTCGGTCGGGTTCACGGTCACCACGTCTTCCGGCACGTTCAAGATCGAGAGCGGCAACCGGCACCGAATCGTCGCCAGCTAGTCGAGCACGCTGCCGGCCGAACAGCCCGCGGGTTTTTGAGCACCCTCACGCGTTGCTCGGGTGGGGGGTCCAACCGTGTTCATGCCATGCTCTCGATCCCTCGCGACCTCTGGGTCCCAATCCCCGGCCAGGGCACCCGGAAGATCAGCCGGGCCTACCGGCTCGGCGCGGCGCCCGGAGCGGTCGCAGCAGCCAAGCGCCGTAACAAACCGTTCATCCGTGGAAGTTGAGAACCGTCCAACAGTATGAGTCGAGTTCCGGATGTTGGCGCGTTTTCAGGATAGGTAACGGCAGTGAGATTCAAAGCCCGGACCGACGCACCCGACCTGCAGACACAGCTCGAGTCGCTGCTCGACCAGGTGTGGCAGTCGGAGGCGGACTGGCGACTGTGGGATCGCGTTGACGCCGCCGTCATGCTGGAGACGATTCGCGAGAAGCGGGCCGCCGCGAACCGCGAGACCAAAGAACTCAGATGAACCGCCGCACCCCTCGGTACCAGGTGCCGCAGGGAAACGGCCAGACCGCCTTCGTCCTCTCCGGCGGTGGCAGTCTCGGCGCGGTGCAGGTCGGGATGCTTCAGGCGCTGACCGAAGGCGGCATCCTGCCCGACCTCTTGATCGGCACGTCGGTCGGCGCCGTCAACGCGGCGTGGATCGGGGGTTGCCCCGATTATCAAGGCGCCCTCCGGCTGGGCGAGGTCTGGCGGGGACTTCGGCGGCAGGACATCTTCCCGCTCAGCCCATGGTCGAGCGCTCGCGGCCTGCTGGGTCGCAGCAACCACGTGATCTCCAACACGAACCTTCGCGACGTGCTGGTGAAGCACATGCCGTACGAGCGCCTCGAGCAGGCGGCGGTGCCCATTCACGTCATCACCACCGAGCTCAAGACGGGCCGCTCCGTGTTGATGTCTAGCGGGCCGGCCGTTCCTGCGCTCCTTGCGAGCGCCGCAATCCCAGGCATCTTTCCCCCCGTCACGATCGGACGCCGCGAATTCATCGATGGAGGCGTGGCCAGCCACACTCCAATCGCGGCGGCGATCGAGCTCGGCGCTTCGCGAATCTTTGTGCTTCCGGTCGGCTATCCGTGGCTCCGGCAGCAGCCGACGAACGCGCTCGGCATAGCGCTCTTTGCCCTGGCCCGGTTCGTCGAGCAGAAGCTCGACGCCGAGGTGGCCCACTACAAGCACCTGGCCGACATACATGTCCTTCCCACGCTGGAAGTTCCGGGCGTGTCGCCGGCGGACTTCAGCCACACCGACGAGCTGATGACGCGAGGTTATAAGTCCGCGCGCAGATACCTGGGTTCGGTCACCCCGCTGTCCGTGCCGGCGACCAAACAGCTTCGGCTCGCGCCGGCCGCCATCCAGGCCGCGTAAGCGCATCAGTAGGGACGGAATCAGTCGCGTTGTAGAGATGAGGCGCCTGAGCCGCAAGGT
>DATNML010000012.1:0-45998 GCA_035602315.1 Candidatus Dormiibacterota bacterium | reverse complement strand
CGCGCTCGGTTTGGTCATCTGCCTGGTCTCGGTCGGCTTCGCTATCACCGGTCCGGAGCAGCAGCGCACACTGGCATGGGGTTACGGAATCGTCAATCTCGGCTTCGCCATCGTCAACGGATTGCTCGGATTGGGCTTGCTGGCGATGAGCCGTTCGGCCAGAGACTAAGCGCTCGGCCGAGCCTCATCTCCTTCGATCCAGTACGTGCCGTCCGCCGCGTGCTCCTTCTTCCAGATCGGCACCGATTCCTTGAGCCGGTCGATGCCCCATTTGCACGCAGCGATCGCCTCTGCGCGGTGCGGGCACGAGACTGACACAACGACCGACGCCTCTCCGATCTCGAGCCTCCCCGTCCGGTGCGCCATCGCGACGCGGGCCTCGGGCCATTGACCGGCGATCTCGTCGCCGATCTTGCGCATCTGTGCGGCGGCCATCTCCGCGTAGGCCTCGTAATCCAGGTGAGTGACCGACCGGCCGCGAGAGCTGTCACGCACCACGCCGGTGAACGTGCAGATCGCGCCGGCGCCCGCATGTGAGACGGCCGCCTCCAGCCTTCGCGCGTCAAGAGGATCGCGGGTGAGCTCGAACAGCACCCCGCCCGCGTGAGCCCCGCCGCTCACCGGCGGGATGAAGGCGACTTCATCGCCGTCCGCAACCTCTGTGGTCCAGACGCTGAACTCCTGGTTGAGCGCGGCGCGCACGGCTTTCCGGTCACCCTCCAACGCGGGATGCCTTTGCCGAAGCGCCTCGTAGACGTCGCTGAGCGTTGAGCCCTCTGGGAGCTCGAGCGTCTCGGTTTCCGCCCCGGCCTGCTCGCGCAGCCGGGCGAAAAGGCGGGCGCGGACGGCGATCGCCACCGACATGGCGTGAATCTTACGAAGTGGCGGACGGAAGCCCCACGAAGACGTGGACCTCTTTGCCGGAGTCGAGAGCACGCTCCACGGTGGAGCGCGTGCCCTTGGAGCTCCCGTCCCAGAAGGCGACGAGCAGGTCGCACGCGTCGACCAGGCGCTGGTTGCGCGCAGCCGAGCGGGCGGCGTCGGACAGCTCGTCGAAGCTCGCGGGGATCACCTGCACAGGAATTCCTTTGGCCCGAGCGGCTTTCGTGGCTGCGGCGTCCACTCCGCTGGCGCTGCCGGTGATGATCAACGCCCGCGGCGGCAGCGCGTTGACGTAGTCACTGACTCGAGCGGGCTCAGAGAAGCGCCGGCTCCCCACGATGGCGACGCGCATTAGCCGGAGGTGGAGGCGCTCTTGCCGATCGTGCGGATGTTCTCCTCGAACATCTTTCTCAGCTTTTTGGCCTGCCGGTCGTATGCCTCTGGGTCGGACCAGGTCGCGCGTGGATCCAGGACCTCCTTCGGCACATCTGGAACCTCGTCCGGGATCTGGAGTCCGAAGATCGGGTCGACGTGGGTTGTCACGCCGTGGAGCCTGCCCTGCACCACCGCGCGGACGATCGCGCGCGTGTGGGCGATCGACATCCGCTGGCCGACTCCGTATGGACCGCCGACCCAGCCGGTGTTCAGCATCCACACGTCCGAGTGGTGCCCATTGACCCGCTCGATGAGCATGTCCGCGTACCGCTCCGGCGGCAGCACCAGGAAGGGCGCCGCGAAACAGGTGCTGAAGATGGGTTCGGGCTCGGTCACACCGCGCTCGGTGCCGGCCACCTTGGCGGTGTATCCAGACAGGAAGTAGTGGCGGACCTGGTCCTCGTCGAGGCGCGCAACCGGCGGGAGCACACCGTATGCATCGGCGGAGAGGAAGATCACGTTGTTCGGGTGCCGGCCGGTCCCCGAAAGCACGGCATTCGGAATGAGGTCGACCGGGTAAGCGGCACGCGTGTTCTCCGTCTTCTCCTCGGAGTCGTAGTCGGGGATTCGCGTCCGTGGGTCGTATACGACGTTTTCCAGGATCGTGCCGAAGCTCTCCGTCGCGGCGTAGATCTCGGGCTCCGACTCCTTGCGGATGCGGATCGTCTTCGCGTAGCAGCCGCCCTCGAAGTTGAAGATGCCGATATCGCTCCAGCCGTGCTCGTCGTCGCCGATCAGGCGCCGTGACGGGTCTGCCGACAGCGTGGTCTTGCCGGTGCCGCTGAGCCCGAAGAAGAGCGCAACGTCAGAACCTCCGCTGCCCACGTTGGCGGAGCAGTGCATCGGAAACACGCCCTTAGCCGGCAGCAGGTAGTTGAGCGCGGTGAAGATCGACTTCTTGATCTCGCCCGCGTACTCAGTGCCCCCGATGATCACGATCCGCCGGGCGAGGTTGACCAGGATGAAGGTCTCAGTGCGGGTGCCGTCGACTTTCGGGTCTGCCTTCACCGAAGGCAACGAGATGACGGTGAAGTCCGGCTCGAAGCTCATCAGCTCGTCGCCGTTCGGCCTGATGAAGAGGTTGCGCGCGAACAAGCTGTGCCAGGCGCGCTCGGTGATCACCCGCACGCGCAGTCTGTGCCGGGGGTCCGCGCACGCAAATACGTCCTGGGTGAACACGTCGTGCGCGGCGCAGAACTCCTCCATCCGCTTCAGCAGCGGGTCGAACTTCGCGGGGGAGATCGCCTGGTTGGCCTGCCACCAGATGGCGTCCTGGCTGGTCGGTTCCTTGACGAAGAACTTGTCCTTCGGCGATCGGCCAGTGTGCTTGCCGGTCTCGGCGGTCAGCGCGCCGGTGGACACGATCACGGCCTCGTCGCGGCGGATCGCGTGCTCATACAGCGCGGCCGGGCTCAGGTCGCGGCGTTCCGCAGCGGGATTCGGGAGCCCGCTGACCTCTGAGCGATTGGGTGCAGCTTTCACTTACCGATCATAAGCAAGGCGCCCGGCCGTCGGCTCACCCAAAACAGCCGGTTTTCAGGCGATTCGGGCGCCGCGGCGAGAGCTCGCCCGGCGGCGTTGCTTGCCGCTCACGTAGTCGACCAGGATGTACTCGCCGAGGCGGTCGGGCGAGACGAAGAACGCCCTGCCTTTGTTGATGCGCGTCATCTGGTTGATGAACTCGGTCAGGTACGGACCGCGCTCGAGCATGAACGTGTTGATGACGATCCGGTCGCGCGTGCACCGCTTGACCTCTCGCAGCGTCTGCTGGATGGTCTCGAAAGTAGGCGGATACTGGAACTGAGCCTTCCCGTTTTCGGCGATGTGAGCGGTCGGCTCACCGTCGGTGATCATGATGATCTGGCGATTGCCCCGGTGCTTCGCGAGCAGCGAGCGAGCGAGCTGAAAGCCGTGCTGCATGTTGGTGCCGTAGACGTAGTCGTTGAGCGCCAGTTGCGGCAGTGTCTGCGGCTTGAGCTCCACCGCGTAGTTGGAGAAGCCGACGACGTACAGGGAGTCGCGCGGGTACTGGCTGCGGATCAGTGAGTCGAGCGCGATCGCGACTTTCTTCGCGGCAAGAAAACACCCACGCAGGAACATCGAGCGGCTCATGTCGATCATCAGCACCGTCGACGCCTGGGTCACGTGCTCGGTGCGATGGACGACAAAGTCCGCCGCCGCCATCTTGACCGGCACCTTGGGGCCCTCGCGGACGAGCGAGTTGAAGAGAGTCTCCTTCAGATCGAGCAAGAACGGGTCGCCGTATTCATAGTCCTTGAGCTCGTCAGACGCGTCGTTGCCGATCCCGCCTCGCCACAGCTGGTGCTGCCCCATGCGCGTCTTCTTGAGCTGATCGAAGATGTCGCGGAGCGCCGACTGGCCGATGCGCCGCATCCCCCGCGGGGTGAGCTCCATCCGCCGGCCCTTACGCTCGACGTAACCGGCCTTCTCGAGCACCTCTGTCAGCTTGCGCAGCTGATCGAGCGCCTGCCGCGCCTCGCTGCCAAGCAGCTCCTGGGCGAGCGAGCGGTCGACATCGTCGGGTCGGAAGCTGCCGCGCTCGAGCTGCGATTCGAGCCGGTCCATCTGCTGCAGGCGCTCCATCAGGCCCATCGCCTCGCCCATGCTCAGCGGGTCCTCTCCGAAGAACGGGTAGCGCTCGCTCAGCTCAGAGGGCGGCATCATCGCCTGCATGAAGCCCGACAGTCGCGCGAGCTCCAGTCGAAGCGAGTCGTCCTGCAGCAGAGAGTCCATCATCTGACGGAGCTCCTCGCGAGCTTCGGGGCTCATGCTCTGGAGGAGTGACTGCATCTGGGCCATCTGCCGCTGCAGGTGCTCGAGCAGCTCATCCAGGCTGTTGATGCCCGGCGGAAACATGTCGCCGTATCGCTCCATAAAGCCGTTGAAATCGGGCGTGCGGCCTTCCATGCGCTGCTCGAGCATCTTGTTCAGGTCACGCACCATGTCGCGCACGCGTGAGAGGTCCTGGCCCTGCATCTGCTGGATCGAACCTTTGAGGCCCTGGAACATCTGGTCGACCATCTGCTGCTGCAGCTTCTGCATCAGCTCTTCGAACTTCTGCCGCGCCTCGTCGTCGACGAACTCGTAGTCGCGGAGACCCTTGACCCGGCTGCCGAGGTCGTCCGGCAGGCGGTCGAGCTGCTCGTTGCGCTGTCGGGCGATCCGCTCCATCAGCTTCTTCGCCTCGGGGGTCTCGGCCTCGTTCGCGCGGCGTTCAATCCCAGCCTTCTCGGTGTCGATCACGTCCTGCACCTGCTGGCGCAGCTGCTCGACTGTGGAGTCGAGGTTGTAGCGGCCTAGCTCCCGCTCACGCGCCTCGCGAAGCTGCTTCAGCAGCTGCTCTAGGCCTGCCATGTTCGGCGTGCCCCAGCGCAGCAGCCGCTGCAGGGCGGCGTTCAGGTCTCCGTAGTTCATCAGGTCGTCGGAGAGCGCGTCGAGGACGTCTCCGGCGTCGAGGTCGTCCAGCTTCTGGGTGCCGTCCCAGCGCGAGTAGCGGAACTTCACCCGACCACGCTAGCAGGCCGCCAACCTCCCAGCGCCCGCTCAATGGTTTGGGCCGCGCGCAGCGCGACATCGTCGTGCCAGTTGCGCGCCACGACCTGCACGCCGATGGGCATTCCCTCTGGAGAGGTGCCTGCCCGGACGACCACGCACGGGTTGCCGCTCAGGCTGTACGGGATCGTGTAGCTGAACAGGTGGGTCGGCACGTACTTGGACCGGTAGAGCGGGGCGATGTCCGGCGCGACAGGGGTCAGGATGAGATCGAACCCGGACATGAAGCCGAGCATGGCGGTGCGGAACGCGTCCCACCGCTTGTATAGGCGGTCATGGCTCATCCGCTTGTCTCCCCAGTACCCGAGCGTAACCTGGTGGGCTTCGTGGAGAGCTGGCGGCCGCGCCTCCGTCACCTCGCACCCGGCTTTGGTGAGGACGTGCACCGCTGAACGAACGACGGTCGCGATCGCGTGAGTCGGCTTGGCCAGGCCGTCGTCCGCGTACCACGCGACCTTGAGACCCTTCAGCTTCGGCGTCCGCTTGGCCAGGGGCACGGGCACCACGCCCGAGTCGACCCCGTCCGGGCCTATCAGTAGGGGCAAAGTGAGGATGAGGTCCGACACGAAGCGAGCCATGGGCCCAACCTGGCTGCGCGGATCGGTAAGCCCGCCGGGGAGCGCGTAGGCGCCGGTGCTCGGAATCAGACCCGCGGTCGGCTTGAGCGCGGCGATGCCGCAGTAGTGCGCGGGCAGGCGGATGCTGCCGCCCGAGTCACTCCCGATGCCCAGCGGAGATCCTCCGGCGGCGATGATCGCTGCCTCGCCGCTGCTGCTCGCCCCGGGAGTTCGAGCAACGTCGTACGGGTTGCGAGTCCCGCCGTGCAGCGGGTTCCAACTGTCGCCGCCAATGCCTCCCGGCGGGCAGTTCGTCTTCCCGATCAGGATCGCGCCCGCCTCGCGCATGCGCGCGATCACGGTGGCGTCGTGGTCCGGAATGTTGGTCCTGAGCATGCGAAGGCCCGCGGTGGTTGGAAGCCCCGCAGTGTCGAAGATGTCCTTGGCTGTGAAAGGCACACCGTGCAGCGGGCCGAGGACGTTCTTGCTCGTGTTGCGGCGATCTGCGTTGCGCGCCTGTTTGAGCGCGCTTTCGGCAGTCGCGAAGACAACTGCGTTGAGCCGCGGATTCACGGTGTGGATGTGCTCGAGATGTGCTCGCACCACCTCGAGCGACGAGACCTTCTTGGTCCGGATCGCGCGCGCCAGCCAGCCGGCCGGCGCGCCGATGATGTCTCTCATCAGCGCCCCGACCCTGCGGTCCGCCGCATATTCGCGGCATCGGCGGCCGGAGCCAAGGAGACGACGAGCACGTGAGGGCGCGCATACCTGCCGGGTCCCCGCACCGTGGATGCGGGGCTGCTGACCGAACGCGCGCAGGAGTCGACGCAGGCTTCAGCGCCAGTCCGGGGCCCCCGCGAAATCGCTGATTTCGCGGGGTGGGCTCGCGCCCGGCCGCCCAGGCCGTGAAGATGCAAGGACCGTCGGGGTCGGGGTGCTGTCACAGGTGCTTAACGCTCAGACGGTGTCTCCGGGTTTGATATCGAGCACCTTGACGCCGGGGCCGACCAGCTCCTGGAGCTGATTCGGGCGGCCGACCAGCGGGGGAAACGTGCCGAAATGCATCGGCACGACCGTCTTCACCCTGAGGAGCGAGACCGCCTTCGCGGCGCGGTGAGGGCCCATGGTGTAGAAGTCGCCGATCGGAAGGAAAGCGGCGTCGAGCTTGCTCAGCTCGGCGATTAGCGCCATGTCGCCGAAGACGTCCGTATCTCCGGCGAAGTAGATCGTGAAACCGTTTTCGAACTCGATGACCAGGCCGCTCGCATCTCCGCCGTAGATGATCTTGTCGCCGTCCGAGATGCCACAGCTGTGCTCGGCATGCACAAGCGTGACCTTGATGCCGTCCACGTCGACTGTCCCGCCCGTGTTGATGCCCATGATGCTGTTGCCATCGACTCCCTTCGAACCAAGCCACGCGCTGATCTCGAAGTTGGTCACGATCTTGGGCTTGGTCGCTTTTGCGATCTCGAGAGCGTCGTGCACGTGGTCGAAATGGCCGTGCGTAATCAGCATGAGGTCGCAGTCATCCACCCGTTTCAAGGCGTCAGGCGCCACCGGGTTGTTCATGACCCAGGGATCGATGTAAATGACTTTGCCTTTGGCGCTGCGGACTTTCCAGGTGCCATGGCCGACCCATGTGAAGCTGACCTCAGGGTTGAGCGCCATCCCCGTCCTCCAATACCAAGCCCAAACGGAAAAGGCGATTTTGCCACACGCCCAGGACGAAGACGCCGATCGCGCCGAGCGTCCAGAGGTTGGGGAAGATGATGTCGCAAGGCTGCCGGTAAAACGCGAGCAGGCACACGCCGAGCAGCGCGAGGACCCCGAACCTGCGCCGCTCGACCGCCCGGACGACGAGCAGCAGGACCAGCGGCAGGAGCGGAAGCCACTGGTACGGCCACACTTCGTTGGGAATGAGCGCGCCGAGCGCAAACCCGAGGGACATGCCGTAGGCCGGGTTCCAACCGCTGCGCCAGGCCGCCCAGGTGGCGCCGGCCGCGAAGACCAGGGCGCTGAGGTACGAAAGCGCGAGCGCGACAGCCGGTAGGTGCAGCGGCGAGCTCACGAGCACGTAGCCCGAGCTCGACGGCTGCGCGTATGGCTCGCCTCCGATGGTTCGCATGAAGAGGGTGCGGACCGAGTCGTAAGCGCAATCGGGGTTGTGCGAGGCAAGTGACGGCAGCAGGACGTGCTGGAAGTAGAAGACGGCGCCGCTCAGTCCGAGCGGCACGAAGCTCGCGACCGTGACCAGCACCACCACCACTCCCAGCGCAATCGCGTACCGAATACGGTGTTCCGGGCGGGTGCCGATCACCATGGCAGCCGGGTAGTACTTCAGGGCCGCGACCAGGCCGCCTACAGCGCCGGCGAGGGCGGGGCGCGCCGTCTGGAGCGAGATCGACGCCATCGCACCCAGCAGGAGAACGCCGCCGCGCTGCCCCGCGCTGACGTCGGCGAAGAGCGGCGGAAAGTACGCGGCGACCAGCCAGAAAATCGGGGGAGACAGCGGATGGCGGATCGCGATCGCCCGATAGAGCAGTGCCAGCGCAGCCAGCAGCGCGGCCGCGTCAATGCAGGTCCAGACTTGCACGGCGACGGCCTGCGGGAGAAGCGCCACCGGGATCGCCAGCACCGCCACCGGCGGTGGGCTGACGAAGGCGTCAAGGCCGCCGGGTGGAGCGATGATGTGCAGGCGCGCGAGATAACCGGCCGCCACGTCGTACATGTGAGCCGGATCGGTCAGGTAGGCATGAGCGCCGGCCCACATCCCCTCGGCGTCGGGACGCCTTGGCGTGAGGAGCGCAAGGATGGCGACTCGAAGCCAGAAGGCGGCCGCGACGCCCCACCAAAGAGCCGGCCGCGACAGCACGTCGGCGGCCGCACAACCGAGGCGCTTGATCAGTGACACGCGACGACCGCACAGGTCGCAGCTCGGGACAGGCGACCGCTAGGTCGCCGGTCCGGCCGACGAGACGAAGGAAGGGGTGGCGCGAGGAGGAGCGCATCCGTCGATGCGTGACGACGAAGCGCCGGGCCCCCTGACGCACGTATCGTCGGCCTGAGTCCTGAGATGCGGCCTGGGTGGTCGGCGCGGGTCACCTAATCGGTCGGAGGTCTCAGGCGGCCCGGCGCGCCATTGTGCGAGAGCCAGGTCGTGTCCTTCAGGAACTCGATGAAGGCCATCACGGAGGCCGGCAGGCGGCGCCGGCGCAGGTGGACGATGTTCCAGTCGCGCCGGATCGGGAACCCGCGCACGTCCAGCTCGACCAGGCGCCGGCTCGAAAGCTCGAGGGCGCATGCGTAACGAGAGAGGACGGCCAGCCCAAGACCAGATTCCACCGCGTGCTTGATCGCCCCGTTGGAGCCAAGCTCCATCGCGACGTTCAGCTTCGCACCCGCCTTACGCGCCGCCTTCTCGAGCGACCATCGGCTTCCGGACGCAGGCTCGCGCATCACAAAAGGCTGGTCGACGAGATCCTTGAGCGCGAGCCCTTTCCGCCCGGCAAGCTTATGACCCGCGGGCGCGACGACGACTAGCTCGTCGCTGACGAAAGGAAGGATTGCCAGGTCGGGATCCTTGAGTGCCGGACCCACCACCGCGAGGTCGAGCTCGTTGTTCAGCACTTGTTCCTGGACGCGCGCACGCGTTCCGATCTCCAGGGAGATGACAAGCCCCGGGTGCAGCTTCTTGAACGCGCCGAGCGCCGCCGGCAGCAGGTAGATCCCGACAGTTGTGCTCGCGCCCACGCGCAAATTTCCTCGCTTGATGCCACGCATCTCCTCGAGCGCCAGCCCGGCCTCGTCGAGGACGTCGAGAGTTCTGCGCACGTACGAGTACAGGACCGAGCCCGCCTCGGTCAGATGCACCCGCTTGCCAAGCCGATCCAGCAGCGGAAGGCCTAGTGCTGCCTCGAGCTCCTTCACCTGGTACGAGACCGACGGCTGGCTGAGCCTCAGCTGCACGGCCGCGAGGCTGAAGCTCTTGAGGTCGGCGACCGTTTTGAACGTGCGCAGTTGACGCAACGTCATCGATCGGTCGAGGTCCAGTGGAGGGCCGTATTCAGGCATCGCGCCTACGATATATGCGACATGGCCGCTAGAAGACCTAAATCACTCACGCCAGTCCGCCGGACCACCCCGTCACTCGAAGGCGTCGAGGCGCCGAGCCGAGTCACTACCACGGTTTCAGAACAGAAGATCAACCAGTACCGCAAGCGGCGCTACCAGGCCCTGCATGCGGAGACTGAGGCCGCCAACAGGCGGCGTGCCGCCGGTAAGTTGACGGCGCGAGACCGCATCGAGCTGCTCCTCGACGATGGAACATTCGTGGAGCTCGACGTCTTCGCGGCGCATCGAGCGAACGGCTTCGGCATGGAAGAGCGCCGGATCTCGGGCGACGGCGTGGTGGCCGGTTTTGGCGAGATCGACCGGCGCCCGGTGGCGGTCTACGCGTATGACGCCACGGTTTTCGGCGGCTCGCTCGGCGAGGTCACAGCCGAAAAGATCGTCAAGGTGCAGGAGCTCGCGCTGCGCAACAGGGTCCCGATCATCGGCATCAACGATTCCGGCGGCGCGCGTATCCAGGAGGGTGTCGTCGCGCTCGCCGGCTACGCCGACATCTTCCTCCGCAACGTGCGCTCGTCTGGAGTGATACCGCAGATCAGCGTGATCGCAGGGCCGTGCACCGGCGGTGCGGTTTACTCGCCGGCGATCACAGACTTCATCTTCATCGTCGCGGGACAGGGATACATGTTCATCACCGGCCCGGAGGTGATCCGGGTCGTCACCGGCGAGGCAGTCTCGTTTGATGAGCTTGGCGGCGGCGAAGTGCACAACGCGACGTCCGGCGTTGCGCATTTCCTGCCTCAGACCGAGCAAGCGTGTGCCGAGGGCGTCCGAAAGCTGCTGTCGTTCCTGCCCTCGTCGAACGGCGAGCGGCCGCCTTTTATCCCGACGACGGACGACCTCGAGCGGGCTGACCCGGAGCTCCAGACCATCGTTCCCGAGTCACCCAACAAGCCCTACGACATGCGTCAGCTCGTCTCGCGCGTGCTCGACAACCGCGAGTTTTTCGAGGTGCAGCCGTTCTTCGCTCCCAACATCATCGTCGGCCTCGGGCGGCTGGGTGGGCACGTCGTGGGCATCGTCGGCAACCAACCCAAGGTGCTGGCGGGCGCGATCGACATCAACGCATCGGTCAAGGCGGCGCGGTTCATTCGCTTCTGCGATGCGTTCGGCATTCCGATCATCTCGTTCGTGGACGTCCCGGGGTACCTGCCTGGGCGCGACCAGGAGCACGGCGGGATCATCCGCCACGGCGCCAAGCTCCTCTATGCATACGCGGAGGCGACGGTGCCCAAGCTGACCGTGATCACGCGGAAGGATTACGGCGGCGCGTACTGCGTCATGTCGCCCAAGCAGATGGGTGCGGATCTGAACCTGGCGTGGCCGACGGCGGAGATCGCCGTGATGGGTCCCGAAGCGGCCGTGAACATCATCTACAAGCGCGACCTTGCGGGAGCCAAGGATCCGGTCGGTCGGCGCAAGGAGCTCGTCGCCGAGTACACGGCGCGGTTTGCGAATCCTTACGTCGCGGCGGAGCGCGGCTACATCGACGACGTGATCGAGCCGAGCCAGACCAGGCGAGAGCTCGTGCGCGGACTGCAGCTCTGCCTGCGTAAGACCGTAGAGCGACCACCGCGAAAGCACGGGAACATACCGCTCTAGCGGGCTGCTATCCCGCCCCCAAGGCGAAGGAGAATCCCCACTCGACAAGAATCGCCACGACCCACGCGACCGGCGCGGCGATCGCGGCGCACTTCAAGGCGGCGGCTGGGGAGCGCACTTTCCAGACTATTGCCGTGAGCAACAGGGTGCTGGCGATCACCGCGAGCGCGCCGTAGTCCACGACCGGTCCCATCCGGTACTGCCCACCTGAGAAATGGAACAGGAACGTTGTGACGAGGTACATGACGGGAGCGATCAGCCCGACGATGAGCGCAATCGACAGGACCGTCGCCCAGGTCTGCGGCCGATACCGCGTGGGCTCCAAGCCTCTAACTTCCAACACTGGACTTGGGAGGGAGCGTCGACACCGCCGATCTGCGCAGGCGCTCTGACTTGCGGCAGAACTCGTCCACGGTGCAGATCAGCTCCGCGTGAGACCACGTGAGCGGCGACACCGACAGCGGCGCGCCGGTGTGCGGGTCGAGCTGCTCGGAGAGCAATCCGCCCGCGATCTGGTGCGAAACGACCCAGTTGATGATCTCGCGCGCCGCCCCCAGGTCATGCGTGTCCTTGGCGGTCGCGATGTACCACTGCGCCAGCCACAGCGTGCACATGAACCACGGGTTGCCAGGCACCTCCTTGGTATCCGGCTCCACCCTGAAGTAGTAGTCGTCCTGGTAGCGGGCGATGCCACCGCACTCAGCTTTGTTTGAGAGCTGGTCGCGAATCGCGGACATGGTTTCGATGATGCGCTTGTCGTCGGGCGCATACATGCCGAAACGCCACAGTCCGTAGAGCGCGCTGTCGAGGACCATGTCCACCGTCAGCGTGCCGTCGTCCTCCACGGCGATGCGGCGGGCGAAGCGCCCCAGGTCGGGACTGTAAAGATGCGTGTCGGCGGCCTTCCGAAGCCGGTCCGCTGCGTCCCGGTACCGCACATAGGCGGCCACGTCGCCGAAGAGGTCGGCGAAGTTCCGCGCGGCGTCCAGTCCGCCCCACACCGCGCCGACGGTGAACGCGTGAACGCCCCAGCGCTCCTCCCACAGGTCCCAGGACGGCATCAAGAGGCCGTTTCTCTGGTCGACGTACGAGACCATCCAGTCGGCAGCTGGAATGACCAAGGTCGTGTAGAGACCAACTACGAAGTCGAGGTTGCCATGGATCCGGTAGTGCTGCCACAGCGCCCACAGGACCAGGCCTGTCTCGTCTTCCTGGATGGGCAGCGTCCTGACGCCTTGTGAGTCGACCCAGGGCAGCCACGAGCTGCCCGGAAGACCGTAGGGCGTGTACTTGTGTAGAAAGAAACCCTCCTCTACCAGCGCCTGCTGGCAGAACAGGTAGAACTGGCGGGTGATGTCCTCGTGGCCGGCGCGGTCGAGCGCATTGGCGACCAGCGCGCCGTCCCGCGGCCACGCATACGCGTACGTGTCGCGCGCGAACTTCGTGATGTCGAAGTCGGTGGCCGCGATGATGGCGCCGTGGTTGTCGGCGTGGGTGCGCGCCGTCAGGATGCTGCGGCGGTAAAGCTGCGTCACGTCCGGGCCAAGCTCCTCGTCGATGTGGCGGTGATCCTTCTCTGACCACACCTGCCAGTACGTCACCGTGCGCCCGTGATAGGTGTCCGGTCCGCGACCCAGGATCAGGTCCTGGCCATACACGGTCACCTCGCTCAGCCGCGTACCCATGCAGACCCAGTGAACCAGAGTCCGCGCTTCATCGGGCTTGCCCGGACCGAGCTCGAAGCCGACCGTGCAGTCGACCGAGCCCTGCTCGATCGGGTTTCTGCCCAGGACACCATCTTCGGCGTCGACCCACGTGCCTGCGAGGCCGTTGCCCTTCTTTCCGTTGGCCCACGTGTCGATCCCGAACTCCGGACCCCTGTCGCCGCCAATGAGGAAATAGCGATTTGACTTGTAGGCGATCACCCCGCGATGCCGTGGGTCGTAGAGGACGGTATTGCCGATATCCGAGCCCTCGATGAACCAGTCGTAATGGAAGAAGGCGCGACCCGTGGTGAAACCGGTCGTCGATTTCACCTCGACGTTGCGGATGAACCAGTTGCGCGCCAGGTCGACGTAGTCGGCGAACTTGACGGTGATGCCGAGGCTCGGATGGGCGAGGGTCACATCGCTGACGAGCGAGTCCTCCGCATACCCAAGCCGCCGCTGCCAGCTCGGGTCGTCCAGCCACGCGAACTTTCCGTCGATGAAAAAGCCGGTGCGGCACACGTTGCCCATGGTCTGGTTGGCGTCGCCGACCCGCGGAAAGTAGATGTCGCGGACGGAATAGTTGGCGTCGAAGCCCACGAGCACGTTGCCATTTCCGATGACGAGGCTTCTAGGCACTGCTGCGCGGCCCATCCTACCCTTCCGACCCTTTACAACCAGGGTTTCCCTTTGTCTCGGGCCTCCCTACAATCGCGGCAACCGATCCAGCAACAAACGGAGCACCACGTCTTGGAACAGAACTCGAATCAATTCAGCCCGCCCGTGCGCATCGTCGCCTCCAGAAGACGCCGCCGGACCGTGTCCGCCCGCCTCCGGTCCGGCGTCCTCGAGCTCCTCGTGCCCTCATGGATGCCGAATGCCGAGCGGCAGCAGTGGGCCGAGACGATGCGCCGCCGACTCGAACGGCGGATCGAGCGCTCGCGACCATCAGACCAACGGTTGATGGAGCGCGCAACAACCCTCAACGACCGCCACTTCGGCGGACGGCTGCGCTGGACATCGATCGGCTTCGTCGACATGGCTCACAACTGGGGGAGCTGCACCTTCACATCGGGCGCGATCCGCATCGCCAAGCGAGCCGCGTCGCTGCCCGACTGGGTGCTCGACTACCTGATCGTCCACGAGCTCGCGCACCTCGAGCAAAGTGACCACGGCCCAGCGTTTCACGAGCTGGAAAACCGCTTCCCCCTGGCGGAACGCGCGCGAGGTTACCTGATGGCGCTGGACGCGACGGCCACCTCGAGCTGACTAGAGGTCGGCGTGCACGAACTCGGCGACACGCTCGCCGATCATCATCGTCGGCAGATTGATGTTCGCCCGTGGAATGGTCGGCATGACCGACGCATCCGCGACGTAGAGGTTTTCGATCCCGCGCAGGCGGCAGCGCTCGTCGACGACCGCCATCTCGTCGCCTTCTGGTCCCATCCGCAGCGTTCCCGACGGATGGTAGTCGGTGGCGTGGAATTCGAGAAAGTGGCCGCGCAGCGCCTCCTCGTCCCGAGCTGATTCGGGGTCCGGCAGGAGGACCTCGAACTTCGTACTGTCGCCCACGACCCTCGCGACCTCCAGAGCGACCTTCGCGGCGCCGACCATTCGATCGAGGTCTTTCCCGTTTGAAAAGTACCTGTGGTCGATGCTCGGCTGGACGCGCGGGTCGCGCGACGCCGCTCGCACGACACCTTCTGACTCGCAGTTGCTGACCTCGATGTAGAACCCGTTCAACCCTGGCAGGGAGAACAACTCTCCGGACATGAAGGTGAACTTCACGTCCTCCACTGTGAGCCCGGGGGAGGTCCGGAACTTGAGGCCAGGCCCGATCGGGACGAAGCCGGCGGGGGCTGCCCGGCCAGCCTCGGCGATGATCAATGTTGAGACGTGGTCGAGCAGGTGCTCGCCGACGCCGGGCAGGTGCAGCACAGTGTCGACTCCAATCCGGCTCAGGACGTCCCGCGGGCCCACGCCCGTCCGGTGAAGGATCTGCGGTGAGTTGTACGCGCCGGCCGCGAGGACGACTCGATTGCCTTCGATGACCTCGCCCCCCGCAAGACGGATGCCCGCTGCGCGGCCGCCAGTGATGACGAGCGAGTCGACCAGGGCGTCTGCCTGGATCGTCAGGTTCGGACGGGATCGCGCAACGGCGATGTAGGTCAGGAGAGTGCTTTGACGCTGGCGGTCCTTCAAGTTCCTCGGCATCGGTCCGACTCCGATCGCACCCGGCCGGTTCAAGTCGTCCAGGTCAGGGTGCCCGAGCTCGAGGCTGGCCGCCCGGACCAGTTGCTGCAACTCGTCGAGCGGCTCCCGCTCGACGTGAATCGGGCCCGAGCGCCCGTGATATGGCCGGCCGCCAAACTCACGGTCGGTCTCCACCCGATTGAAGTACGGAAGGCACTGCTCCCAGCTCCACGCCGGCAAGCCGCGCGCCGCCCACGCGTCGTAGTCCTGCGGCTGCCCACGGAGCGCAAAGCTTGCGTTGACGCAGGAGCTTCCACCAAGCACTCGGCCGCGAGGCACTCCGCCGCGGGTCTGGGGGTCAAAGTAATTCCAGTCGTAGTCGTCGACGCCGCTGCCCTGAAGCACGTAACGAATCGAGTCGGGAACATCGTCTTTAGGGTCAGGACCGGCTTCGATGAGCAGCACCTGCACCGCCGGATCCTCGGTCAGCCGGCTGGCGACCACGCCTCCACCCGAGCCGGAGCCGATCACGATCACGTCATACCGGGCTGCCATTCAGTCCGGCACTCTACGTTGCAAGAACGATTTTCGTCGCCTCACGAGCGTCGAACATGCGGTAGGCCTCTTCGGCGTCGTCAAGCATCATGCGGTGGCTGATGATGGAATCAGGTTTCAAACGCCCCGCAGCGATGAGGTCCAGCAGCGGCCTCATGTAAGCCTGCACGTTGCACCATCCGGCGCGGAACGTGAGCGACTTGAGCCACATCCTCATGTAGGGAAAGTCGCCGATCACCGCGCTCGGGACGCCGACCATCGAAACGGTGCCGCCGCCGCGGACGCAGTGGATCGCAGTGTCGACGGCGGACAGAAGACCGACGCACTCGATGCTTGAATCGGCCCCCATGCCGCCGGTCTGGTCTTTGATCGCCTCGACCGGTTTGACATGGTTGGCGTTGATCGGGATCGCGCCCAGCCCTTGAGCGATTTCCAGGCGGGAGTCAACCATGTCGACGACGAACACGCGGGCCGGGCCGAAGAGCTGGGCGCACATCGTGGCCATCAAGCCGACGGGGCCAGCCCCGACCACGGCGACGACGTCGCCTGGCTTGATCTCCGCCCGTTCAGCCCCGAAGAAGCCGGTGGCCAGGATGTCGCCGACGAAGATCGCCTGCTCGTCGGTCATGCCCTCTGGAATGAGCTCCATGGAGTGATCCGCCAGCGGGACCACGACGTACTCAGCCTGGCCGCCGCCCAAGCCTCCGAAATATTCGCCATGACCGAACGTCGCCTTGTCGACGCACTGGTTGAACCAGCCTTTGCGGCAGAAGGCGCAGTGGCCGCATGACGTGAAGAAGCTTGCGACGGCACGATCACCCGGTTTGAAACGCTTGACTTCAGAGCCGGCCGCCTCGACGATTCCGACGAACTCGTGGCCTAGCACCGCCCCCTGGTTCATCGGAGTGTGGCCGTGGAGGATGTGCAGGTCGGAGCCGCAGACGGCGCCAAGCGTCACCTTGACCAGCGCATCGCCCGACCCCTTGATGACCGGCTTTGGAACGTCGATGACCTTGACGTCTCCTTCACCCTGGAAGGTCAGTGCCTTCATGTCCGCGATTCTAAGTCGGCTCCGACCTTAGGCTTTGGGCGTGCGCCTGAAGGGAGCGGTGGTGATGATCACCGGCGCCTCCAGCGGGATTGGGGCCGCGACGGCGGTGGCCTTCTCCAGGCACGGTGCGAGGCTTGAGCTGGGCGCCCGCCGTCTCGATCGGCTGGAGCAGGTCGCGGAGAAGTGCCGTCAGGTCGGGTCGCCAGAGGTCACCATCCGCAAGGTTGACGTCCGCGAGCGCGGCGACGCGCGCGCCTTCGTCGCCGGTGCGCTGCGCACGCACGAACGCCTCGACGTGGTGGTCAACAACGCTGGAATCGGCTGGATGGGCCGGCTGCACCAGATGCCGGAGGAGAAGGTCGACGAGCTCGTCGCCACCAACCTGAAGGGCGTGATCGCGATGACCCAGGCTGCCCTGCCCTGGATGCTCGAGCGCAGGCGTGGCGTCATCATCAACGTGGCGTCGGTGGTCGGCTTTCGGGCGTCCCCGTACTCGGCGGTCTACTCCGCGACGAAGCATGCGGTCGTGGGCATGTCGCACGCACTGCGTGGCGAGCTGACTGGCTCCGGCGTGAAGGTCTGCGTCGTCTATCCCGGCGTGACTGGGGGGACCGAATTCTTCGCCGGCACCGAGCGGCCTGTCGGCCCGCAGTACCCCGCCGCCTGGGTGGCGAATGTCATCGTCCGCACCGCGAGGTTTCCGCGCCGGGACGCGATGGTACTGCCGATTCGGGTCGCACACGTGGCCGAGCCCGTGTTCGGCGGATTGATGGACCACGCGCTGGGCGAGGCCCGTCGGCGTATGTCGCCAAATTTGAGCGGAACCGGCCTACCTAAAAGGTAGCTGTCATTTGTGCCAGGCGTCGAGCAGCTTCTGAAGCTGCTGGGCGTTCTTGACCGAATAGTTGGAGTAGTTGTTGTTCATCAGCGCGTGGACCTCCTTGGCCGAGCGCTCCATCTCCTTGATCCGAGGCACCCACTCCGCCAGCTCCTCGTCTTTGTAGTCGTATCGGAAGCGAAGGTTCGGCGGCGCGCCTTTGACATCCCAGGTTTCGTGGTTGCGGCCGTGAAACCGGACCACAGCCAGCTTGCTCGACGTCACATCGAAGACCGGCGGCATGCTGGTCTTGTGACCCGGCGGCACGTCGACGGCGACAAAAGGGATGTCGCGCGAGCGAAGGAAGGCCAGCGTCCCCTCGCGATGTCGCGCGTCGAGCCACTCGGGCTTGCGGAACTCGACCGCGACCTGGAAGCCGAACATGCGCTCCTGGACCTGTTCGACGTACGCAAGCGAGCGCGATGACGGCAGGAACCAGGGCGGGAACTGGAAGAAGACCGCGCCGAGCTTTCCCGCCGCGCGCAGCGGCTCGAGCGCCGTTCGGAATCGTTCCCACGCCTCGTCCACCAGCTCGTCGGGCATCTGTTCGAGGTAGATGTTTTTTTCCCGCAGCTTCTCGGGCAGCTGGTCCCGGATGTCTGGCGGCAGCGCCATCGGTTTGGTGGGATGGTTGGTGAAGAGCGAAAAGGACTTGACGTCGAAAGTGAAATCCTTGGGCGTCCGCGCCACCCAGAGCTCGGAGTTCTCCGGTTTCGGCATTCCGTAGTAGGTCGAGTCGACCTCGACCAGCGAGAATTGGCTCGCGTAGAAGTTCAGGCGCTCCTCCGACGTCTTGACGTTGAGCGGGTAGAACAGCTTGGAGTCGATCAGCGACTTGTCGATCCAGCCGGCAATGCCGACCCGCACAGTCATGCGTTCGATCGTAGTGCGATCTCCACCCACCCCCACCCCTCACCCCTCCTCCTTGAGGGGGAGGGGAATTCAGCAACCGGGTTATGATCCGGGCGCCCGTGGGCCGCTACATCCGCTACTGGTACACGTACCGCACCGCGGTGGCGGTCGTCATCGCAGTCCTCCTCAGCGGCGTCATGTACTGGCTCTACACGCAGCAGGCGGCCTGCGACACCCACTCCGGCTGCGTGATCAATATCTCGGTCCACCCCGAAGACCGCTTGATCGCCCTGTCAAACCCCGACCCGAACGTTGTGATCGTGGGCGTCGACAACGCCAGCGTGGACAAGATCGGTGTGTACCCGGTGCCCCGTGATCGCTACGCCCAGGTGCTGCACAACCTCGAAGCGGCGGGGGCGGCGGTGGTCGCCTTCGACGTCGGCTTTCCAGATCCCCGCGAGACCAAGACAGACGACGCCTTCGCCGGAGCGTTGGCAGGGAGCACCATCCCCGTCGTCCTTTCCTATGGCGGCGACAACACGCGCTCCGCCGACGGCAAGCTGGTGCAGACGGGCATCGACCAGGTCCCGCTCAAGAAGTTCCGCTGCACAGATACGAACCCGGATCCGCAGGTCGCGTGCCAGAAGCCAGATCCCAACGTGACGTTGGCCTCGACCGATGTCGTGGCCGACTCAGACGGCGTGGTGCGCCGGCTCCCGATGTTCGTGCAGCCCGTCTGCATCAGCGACAGACGTTGCGCCACGCCGATCATCAACCCACTGGGCTTCGCGGCCTTCCGCGCTTTCGTCCTGGGCAAGGACTTCCAGAGCGGTACCCAGCTCCACGAATCAGGACGCACTGCGACATTCGGCACCACCTGGAACGAACCCTTGCAGCTCGACGGAACCGGTTCGGCGTTGATCAACTACTTCGGGCCCCCGGGAAACTACCGAGACCACGGTCGATACCTCTCGTTCGGCGACGTCTGGGACGGCTCCTTCTCGCATGACGCCGTGAACGGCAAGATCGTGCTCGTCGGCTACTACAACCTGACCGGTGTCCATGACGAGTTCCTGACCCCGACAAGCGCCGGCGCCAACGGCACTCTGATGCCCGGTGTCGAAATGCACGCCAACGTCATCCAGATGCTGCTCGGTGTGCCTCCCAAATTCCTGGTACGCGAATCCGCGCTGGTCATCTTCCTGACCATCCTGGTGATAGCGCTCTTGATGGCCGTGGCGGTCTCGCGCGTCACGGTGCTGTGGGGTCTGCTCGCGACGGTGGTGGTCCTGGTCGTGTTCACCGTCGGCATCACAGTCCTCGCCAACAACAGCGGCATCGTGCCCGACCTCTTCCATCCCTGGCTGGCCATCGGGCTCACATACTCAGGCGTCACCGCGTATCGCTTCCTCTATGAGGATCGCGAAAAGCGCAAGGTCACACGCATCTTCGGCCACTACCTCAAGCCGGAGATCGTCGCTCAGCTGGCCAGGACCCGCGGTGGCGTCGAGGACATCCTGCGCGGCGGCGAGCGGCGCGATATGACGCTGCTGTTCGTTGACATCCGCGGTTTCACGTCGATGTCGGAGTCAATGGCTGCGAACGACGTTACCGATGTGGTCCAGATGTACCTCGACCACCTGAGCGGCATCATCTTCACCTGGGACGGGACGGTCGACAAATACGTCGGCGATGAGATCGTCGCCTTCTGGAACGCGCCTCGCATGCAGGAAAACCACGCGCTGCTGGCGGTGCGCTGCGCCTACGACCTGGTGAACCGCGCGCCCGAGCTAGAGCAGCGACTGCTGGCCAAGGGCCTGCCACCCATCCGCTGGGGCATAGGTATCAACACGGGACCCGCCGTGGTCGGCAACATGGGCTCGCGCAGCCGTCTCCAATACACGGCGCTTGGCGACACGGTCAACACCGCCGCCCGCTACTGCGCGCACGCGCCCGCCTTTCACGTGCTGATCGGGCAGATGACATACGAGCTGTGCAAGGAGTACATCGCAGTCGACCTGGTGCCGGGGGTTCAGCTGAAGGGCAAATCAGCCGAGACGTTCAGCATCTACCAGGTGACCGCGATCCGGGAGACGCCTGTTTCTCCTTGGGTCCAGTTCCCCACGGAGATGGCGATCCAGGCCCACCACGCGTTCACCCTGCAGTACAAGGGCCAGACCGTCATCGCAGCCGGAGAGTCAGGTCCGCATGACATCCTGGTCGGCGAGGCGGCCGAACAGGCTATTGCGGAGCAGAGCCCCTCGCCTGGCTAATGGACGTGAGCAGCGGCTAGAAAGGTCAGCGCCGTAACCAGGGCCATCGTGCCGAGCAGGACGCCCACACATCCCGTCGATTGTTTGGCCACCGGCTTGACAGGCGGGGTCGGGTTGTAGGCCGCCTGCAAGGGAACGGCGGTGGCCGGCTGCTGGATGGCCGTCCCGATCGGCGTCGAAGGCGCAACCGCGGCCGTGGCAACGGCGACCGGGACCATCTTCGAGAGGTCCGCACCAGGCTCGAGGCTCCGCTGCCAGCCTGGGCAGATTCGCTCGGCGACCTTCACCATCGCGTCATCGAACTGCTGTCCGGTCTGGAACCGGTCCTCCGGCCGCTTGGACAGGGACTTGAGGATCAACTCCTCGAGCGCAAGGTCGAGGCCCGGACGGAGCACGGATGGTGGCTTAGGCGGCGCCTGGACGTGCTTGGCCATCAATGTGAACGGCCCATCGGCCTCGCTTGCCGTGAATGGCGGCTGGCCCGCGACCAGCTCGTAGAACATGATGCCCGCCGAGTACAGGTCACTGCGCCCATCCACCTTGCTCGACGCGACCTGCTCGGGAGACATGTACTGCGGAGTGCCGACAGTCGTCCCCGTCTTGGTCGCCGTGCCACCGACGCCCGAATCGTCCGTCAGCCGGGCGATGCCGAAGTCGGCCACCTTGACCATGCCCTCGTCGGAGAGCAGGACGTTTTCCGGCTTCATGTCGCGGTGAACGATCGCGTGCTTGTGCGCGTAGTCCAGCGCCTGCAGCACTCCGTGCATGACTGCGAAGACCTGGGGTAAAGGGATCAGACCACGGTTCAGCCAATCCCGCAGCGAGCTGCCGCGGACGAACTCAAGGACGATGTAGTTGGCGTCTCCCATCAGTTCGAGGTCGTGTACTTGCACTAGGTTGGGGTGGCTCGTGCGCGCCATCACCTGGGCCTCCTGCAGGAATCGCTTCAAGGCGACCGGGTCGGCCGCCGCCGACTGGATGAGCTCCTTGATGGCGACCTCGCGTCCGAGGCCAGGCTGCTCGGCGAGGTAGACCGCGCCCATACCGCCGCGGCCCAGCTCGCTCTTCACGCGGTATTTGCCGATGTAGCGATCGCCCGTCGGAGCGGGAGGCGTGGTCAGCGCCGGAATCGGCGGTGGAGGCGTTGAGGGGGGCGGAACGGGGATCAAGCGCATCGTGGCCGCGACGTCCGAGACGTAAGGCGCGGTCGGTTCAGCCGAGTCCTCAGCGGCGGTTTCCCCTGGGGTCGGGGCCCACTCGGGGACGGCCGGCTGTTGCGAGCTTGGCGGCGTTCCCGGTGTCTGACCGGAATCGGTCATCTCTGGGCGAGCCTAGCAGAGTGCATTGCAACTCAGATCCAGTTCGGAGCAACCGCGGTCAAGGTATGGCGTTTTGCTGACATTCAACCCATAATCTGGCCCGCACACGCCAGCCAAACACGAGGAGAACTACATGTCGCAGATGCCACCGCCGCCCCCGTCGCAACCGGCTCCAATTGGAGGGGGCGCTGTGGGCAGCAACAAGAAGCTGTACTCGGTTCTCGCCTGGGCATTGATCCCACCCATTGGGAGCTTGATTTTCCTTTTCGTTGGCAAAGACGACCCCGACGTCAAATACAACGCCGCGCAGGCAACCATCATCCATGGGGCGTTTTTCATCGTTGCGGTGGTGGTCGGCATTGTTTTCTTTCCGATCTATTTCGTGTGGACTCTGATTTGGTTCATCGTCTGGCTGGTTGGATGGATCATGGCCCTCCAGGCAAACGGCGCCCGTTTCGACTTCCCGGTTCTTGGGCCGATGGTGGCGCAGTACGTCCCCAAGGTGGAGAGCTGGGCCAAGTAGTTATCGACTAGCACCCTCGAAGGCCTCGCTCTGCGAGGCCTTCTTCTCTTAGAGGTTCGCCAGCTGCTCGAGCGCATGCTCGATACCAAGCCGCAGCTCGTCGCGTTCCTCGCGCATCTGGCCGGCCTCCGCCCGGGCGGAGGCGAGCTGGTACCTGAGGCGCTCGATCTCGCCCTGCAGCTCGCGCACCCTGGGATCGGGCCCGCCGGAGGTCGTCTGAACCTCGGCCAGCTCGAGGCGTAGTCGCTCGACGGCCACCTTGAGCGCGCGCCGCTCGGTGAGCAGCTCCTGCACGAGCGACTCAGACGGCTTGGTCGGCTCTTTCGACATAACGGCACAGCCCCGGCTGGAACTCGCGCAGTCGTAGGTGCTCCATCTCGCCGCGCAGATATCGTGCTTTGACCTCGAGGCCGCTGATGCCCTTGACGTCTTCGAACGGAAATCGGTAGAGCTTGCCCGAGTCGACGAGCAAGCAGACCGAGAGCTTCTCGCCGTCCTTCTCGATCACGTGCTTGTAGCAGGGCACGGTGCGGCGGGCGATTACCATCTTTTGGAATCCGCCCACTCTCCCGGCCAGCACGTCGATTGGGCTTCGCACAATCGAATCCTAGTTGAGAAGGGAGAGCTGTTCGGGCTCTGGAGGAGGCTTGAGGATGACGCGCCGGCGGTCCGCGACACCGTGGACCGCCCGGAGTCGCGCCACCGTCTTCATGGTCGGTTCGGCGAAGGCCGGCGGAAGGTAGGCGCGCGCCCGGTAGGCCTGCTCGTAGCGAGGAACCAGCTCCGGCCAGTGCTTTCCCAGCACTGACATGAAGTGCTCCCGGGTTCCGTCCTTGAGGTGGAGCATGCCCGCCCACAGACCGGTCGCTCCGGCGCAGCGCGCAGCTTTGACCACGGCCTCAAGGCGATCCGGCCGATCGGACAGGCCGGGGATGATCGGCGCCATCCCGACCCCTACGTCGATCCCGGACGCGACCAGCTTTCTCGATCGCCCGCAGTCGCTGCCTGGGATGCGCGGTGCCAGGCTCGGTGCGGCGCCAGATTTCTTCATCGACGGTTGGGATGCTGACGGTGATGTGCAGGTTGGCGCGGCGCGCCAGCTCACTCAGAATGTCAAGGTCGCGGACGATCATCGGACCGCGAGTGATCATCGCCGTGGAGTTGGAGAAGTCGCGCAGCGCGACCAGGCACTGGCGGGTCAGCTTGTACCGGCCCTCGGCCGGTTGATAGGGATCGGTGGCCGCGCCGATGACGACCGTCTCCTTCCGCCAGGACTTGCGCGAGAGCTCGCTCCGCAGCACGCCGGCCACGTTGATCTTGACTCGAATCGCACGGCCGTAACGATCGTCTGAGGGCCGGTCGGCGCGCAGCTCGAAGGCGCGGACGTAGCAAAAGGCACAGCGATGCTCGCAACCGGTGTAGGGATTGAGGGACCACGAAAAGAACATTCCCTTGACGGGGTTCAGCGCCGACTTGCACTGGACCTCCAGGTACTCGACGTCCGCCAGCCGAGGCTCGGGCGACTCCATCCTCGCATGGTAGAACAGATGTTCGCTGTCAGGATGCCTTCTTTCGGACACGGCGCTTGGGTCGGGTCGACGACGCCGGGCAGAAGTCGTTGAGCACGCATTCTTCGCACCGGGGCCGGCGGGCGATGCACACTCGGCGCCCGTGAAGGATGAGCCGCAGCGACAGTCCCGTCCACTCCTCCTTGGGGACCATCGCGCACACTTGGTGCTCGATCTTCACCGGGTCCCGCGTCTTCACCAGGCCGAGCCGGTTGGTCAGCCGCGTGACGTGCGTGTCGACCGCAAAGCCTGGCACCCCAAACCCAACTCCGAGGATGACGTTGGCGGTCTTGCGACCGATGCCCGGCAGCTTGACCAGGTCGTCGATGTTGTTCGGGACCTCGCCCCCAAACAGCTCGAGGAGCTTGCGGCTGGCGTCGATGATCCTGCGTGTTTTGAGGCGGAAGAACCCTGTGGGCTTGATCAGCTCCTCGACGGCGGCGGGGCCGGCCGCGGCCAGGTCGGCTGGAGTTGGATAACGTTTGAACAGCTCCGGCGTGACCAGGTTCACGGAACGGTCAGTCGTCTGCGCGGACAGGATGGTTGCGATCAGGAGCTCGAAGGGATTCTGGTGCGCGAGCTCGGTCGCCGCCGGATACAGCCCGCGCAACCGCTCGACCGTAAGCAGCGCTCGTTGCTTCGCCCCGCGCGGCGGCGCGGGCTTCATCCAGGACTTGCTTGGCTTCTTCCTAGCTGCCAAGCAGCTTGCGCGCCGCAGCAGCGATCTGCTGACCTTCGGCCCGTCCCGCCAGCCGCGCCGTCGCCGCCTTCATCACCAGTCCAAAACCCTTCGGACCTTCGGGCTTCAGCTCGGCGATGACCGCCGCGACCTCAGCTTCCACGTCGTGCTCGCTCATTGCGGCAGGCAGGTACTCCCTCAGCACCGCCATCTCCGCTTCCTCGCGTCGCGCCGAGTCGGTCCTCCCCGCCTTTCGGTAGACGTCGATCGCCTCCTCGCGACGCTTCACCTCCTTGCGGGCGACCCGAACGACGAGGTCATCGTCGATTGTTCCGCTGGCGCCGCCTTCCTTGCTGGCCTTAACCAACTCGCTCTTCAAGAGTGAAAGCGTGCTCAGAGTGAGTTCGTCTCGCCGCCTTCGCGATTCGACGAGCTCCACCTGAATTCGATCGTAGAGCGCCATGGCGGCGATTGTCACACATGCCCACCGATCGCCGATAATCGGCGCCTGATGCCTATAGCTTTGATCGTCGGGCCGTTGGCGGCTGTGATCGGCATCGTGGCGATCTTCTTCGTCTTCCGCCGCAAGGCGGTGGACCAGCGCTCGATGTATTCGGCGCGACGCTCTCAGATCGAGCACAAGGTCCGCGCCGCCCGCGAGCGTACCCTGACGCCGCACGGGCGAGAAGCGAAGCCACCGGAGGCGGCTGCCGAGGCAGCGCCGCCGTCAGGGTTCGCGCCGACTACGAGAGGCCCCCAGATCACCTACGAAGCCTCTGCCTACGAGCCCCCTCCGGCTGCTCCACCGCCGGTGAGCAAAGAGGTGAGCGACATACCCTCGCCTTCACCGTGGGATATCGGGACGACGGCCCCGGCGCCCACCCAGTTCGAAACGCCGCAGGTGCCGATTGCTCCGCTGGCGCCCGAACCCGCCTTTACCCCGCCCCCCGTCGAAGAGGTGTGGACCCCGGCTCCGCCGCCGGTGGCGCCAGCTGAGCCCGCCCAGCCGGCTGTGGCCGCAGCGTCGCCGGCCGCCTGGTCGGTCGTGCAGGAAGCTAAGGAGTCAGCCGAGGTGGCCGGTGAGCCCAGGACCAAGAAGGGCAAGCAAGAGGCGCCCACCTCCTCGTGGCAGCTTGCCTCGGGCAATGCGCCGGGTATGGAAAGCGACGACATCATGAAGGCACCAAACCCGTTGGTCCCAATCGCTCAGTACGCGGTGCTGGTGGTCGGGCTGGTCATGGTGCTGATCGGAGTCTTCGTCATGATCGCCAACTCGCACGTGACGTAAAGGCCTCGATGATCCCGGCGGCCAGCGTGCCGCCCCCATCGCTCATCACGGTGTCGAGCACCAGGGTTCGAATTCCCATGGCCTCGATCTGTCCAGCAAGCTCCCCATCGCGGCGGTCGATCACAAAACCGGCAGCCACGTCGCGGTACATGCGCGCTACCTCAATCGGATTGGGCTCCGGCCCGAGCGCCCGCATCATCTCCACGGTCGGGCCCTTGAGCGCGGTTCCGCCCACGATCGGTGTGATGGCCACCGTGCGGTCAGGGCGCATGTGTGGGCCCACGATCCTGAGGATCGGCATGATCGAGATCAACGGGTTCGAAGGCCCGATGATGACGAGCTCTGCCTCGTCCAATGCCGCCAGCACCTCAGGTGTCGGCCGCGCGCTGTCAATGCCCTCGAACTCGATCGCTCGCAGCGCCGGTCCAAGCCGCTCCCGCACGAAGTACTCCTGAAACGAGAGGACTCCTGCCTCAGTTCCAAAGCGCGTCCTGACGCGCTCATTGGTCATCGGCAGGACCCTGGAGTCGATTCCGAGCCGGGCGCCAAGCGCCAGCGCGCACTCGGTGAGCGTGCATCCGCGACGCAGCATCTCGGCCCGGATGAGATGGGTCGCGAAGTCCTTGTCCCCGATCCGAAACCACGCCGGCTCGCCGAGACGTGCGAGTCCGTCGAGAACGTGGAACGAATCGCCCTTGACTCCATATCCGGCCGTGTCGTTGAAGACCCCGCCGAGGCGGTAGATGACGGCGTCCACGTCCGGCGACACCAGCAGCCCCCAGAACTCGTCGTCGTCGGCTGTGTTGGCGATCACGGTGAGACCACCGGGTGGGACCAGCCGTTGGATGGCGACCGCCAGCTTGGCGCCACCGGTACCTCCCGCCAGCACGACCGTCTTCAGCGGAACAGGTCCTCGGCCGCCGGTCGGACAAGCTGGCGGCCGGTGCCGCTCCCACGCAGCGCTAGGCCGCGCACGATTACCGCGGGAGTCCGACCGGTCTTCCTCATGACCAGGCCCGCCGCCGCCGCCAGGTCGTCCGCGATTGCCAGCACCGTCGCGTGAAGTGGTTTGCCCGCATCGTCCAGCGTCCCGCGCAGATCGAGCAACGCCGGCAGACCTGCGATGCCGAGCGCGACGTTGACGATGCCCAGCCGCCATGGCCTGCCGAAGGTGTCCGAGACGATGACACCAAGATCGACGCTCGCGAGCTGCCCCAGGCGGCCGCGTAGTCGCTCGGCGCTCGCGTCGGGATCCTCGGGTAGGAGCGTCACCACATCGTCGCCAGGGACGTTGGAGTGATCGACGCCGCCGTTGGCGCAGACAAATCCATGGCGTGTTTCGGTGATGAGAACCCGCTGCGATCGCAGCACGCGGACGCTCTCGTCGAGGACCACCTGGACCATGCGCGGGTCGGGGTCGGCGACGAGGCCGCCCGCGATTCTCACCGCCTCGGCGGTCGCCGTTACGTCGGAGAGACGGACGAGCCGGCCTTCAGCTTTGGAGATGACCTTCTGGGCGACGACGATCATGTCCCCGGCTTCGAGCGTCGACCGGGAGCTGATCAGCTCGGCCAGGTCGTCGCCGGGACGGACTTCAGGCAGTCCCTCGACCGCGATCAGCTCGATGCGCGTCACACCGCACGCCGCAACCGCGCCAGGTCGCCGGGCTCATCCAGGTCAAGCGCCATGGCGTCTGAGTGATGGACGACGAAGTTCACTCCGCGGGTTTCCGCCTCATGCCGGAATTTGGCGAGGGAGTCGGCGCCGAAGCTGAGTGTCATGGCCGTCGGAGGACGAAGGTAGAGCGCGTTGGTGCCGCCACGGCCTATGGCCTCAACAGCCACGGCCACCGGACCGTCGAGTCGCGAGGCTGAATCGAGCACGTCGCGCACGGCTTCGACGGTCACCAGCGGAAGGTCGCTCGACAACAGGAGAACGGCCTCGGCGCCGCCCTCAATGGCTCGAGCAATGCCGCGCGCGGCCGCCACGTTCTGTCCTTCCTGCCGCGGCTCCGCCAGGACGTCGGCGCTCCATCCCTTCGCGAGCTTTGCCACTTCCTCGCTGCCGGCGACCACCAGCGTATGATCGCCCGCGGCCGCGGCTCGGACCGCGAGCCGGGCATTGCGTCGCGCAAGGGCCTGCCGCTCTTTCGGTCCCAGCGCTGGCTGCAGCCGCTGCTTGGCGGAGGCGAAATCCTTGATCAGGACGATGACCCAGGTCGACACCGCTATCCCCACTGCTTGCGCAGGCGCGGAAGGATCTGCGAGCCGTAGAGCTTGAGGAAGCGGACCTGGTCGTCGCCTGGTGCGTGGAAGACCAGGTGGTTGAATCCGAGCTCCAGGTACGGGCGGAGTTGCTCGATGTGCTCGTCGGGATCGTCCGAGACGAGCCAGCGGCGGTGCGCCACGTCTTCGACGGTTTTCGCCAGCCGTTCCATCTCTCGAGGATCGTCGATGCCGGCTTTTGCTTCGGCGGGCAAGGCGAGCGCCGCCCAGATCTTGGTGTCTTCCATCGCACGCGCTCGATCCGTGTCGTAAGACACCTTGACCTCGATCATCCGATCGAGCGTGGTCGGGTCGCGGCCTGATTCTTTGGCACCATCGGCGAACGACGGGAGCAACTGCTCCGAGTAGAGCTCCATTCCCTTGCCCGAGGTGCAGATCAGGCCATCGCCGGTGCGCCCGGCATACTTCGCGACCTGGGGGCCGCCGGCCCCCACATAGATCGGCACCGGCTGATCCGGGCGGTCGTAGATCGTCGCGTTACTCGTGTGGTAGTACTCGCCGTCGAACGTGACCGACTGCTCGCTCCAGAGCTGGCGGATCAGCTTGATCGCCTCGCGCAGTCGTGCGAAACGCTCTTTGTTGTCCGGCCATGGGATGCCGAGCGCTCCCTCGTTCAGATGCTCGCCCGTACCGACTCCAAGGATGACGCGGCCTGGAAAGAGCAATCCGAGCGTCCCAAACGCCTGGGCGACGATCGCCGGGTGATAGCGAAAGGTTGGAGTGGCAACCGACGTGCCGAGCGCAACCTTCTTCGTGCACTCGCCCGTGGCCGCAAGCCACGACATGGCAAATGGCGCGTGCCCGTCCGAATGGCGCCAGGGTTGAAAGTGATCGCTCACGAAGACGCTTTCGAAGCCGTTGTCTTCGGCGGCCACCGCGAAATCGAGCAGCTCGCGCGGGCCGAACTGTTCGGCAGAGGCCTTGTAGCCGAGACGAAGCACCGCTAACGATCCGGGCGGGGAACGCGCCTGTAGTAACGCCTCCAGCTGAAGGCGAAGCCGCCCACCGCGGCGGCGAGGACGACTACTCCCAGCGCGATGAGGCTGCGGCTGTCGAAGCTTCGAATTGCGCCTGCGGTCATCAGGACGAACAGCCCGAGCGCCAGCAGCATCATGACCACCAGCGTGGCGGCGCGGTGGAACCTCATGGTCCTGCTAGCTTACCGGCGCGTGGGTGAAGCCCGAGGTGTCATACGGCTGGCGTCGGTCACCTCGACGCAGGAGGCTGCTCGCGAGCTGCCGATCGGGTCGGTCGTGGTCGCGGATCACCAGACCGCGGGCCGCGGCCGGCTCGATCGAAGGTGGGAATCTTCGCCCGGCACCGCGTTGCTGGTCTCGTTCGTACTGCGCCCGAACCCGCTCTTGAGCCTGGCCGCCGGGGTCGCCGCGGCCGAAGCCTGCGGGAGCGGAGTCCGCCTCAAGTGGCCGAACGACCTCCTGCTGGGCGGCGCCAAGCTGGGTGGAATCCTGGTCGAAGCCACGCCGAGCAAAGCGATCTGCGGCGTCGGGATCAACCTGGCGTGGTCACCTCCTGGCGCGGCCAGGCTGAACGTGGATCGGGATCGGCTGCTCGCCAAGCTGCGCGTCGAGCTGGAGCGATGGGCATCCGCCAGGCCCGATGTGATGCTGACGCGCTGGCGAGAGCTCTCCGATACGCTCGGCCGTCAGGTCCGGGTCGAGCTGCCGGGAGGCGTCATCGAGGGCCTCGCGGAAGACATCGGACCTGAGGGCGAGCTCATCGTGGATGGCGTACCGGTGAGGGTCGGGAGCGTCATCCATCTATGAGTTCGACGATTTCCGGAAGCACCTCACCGGACTTGCCGTGGATGACCACCTCGGCGAGCTTGTCGAACGGCGTCGGCTCGGCGTTGACCACGATCATCGGCGCGCCCGACCGGAGCGCTACCAGGGGAATCTCCGCGGCGGGATAGACGAGCAGCGATGAGCCCACCACGAGCATCACGTCCGCCTGGCGCGCCAGTCCGAACGCCTCCTGGACCGCTGCCACCGGCATCGCCTCTCCGAAGAGCACGACCGTTGGCTTGAGAAAGCTTCCCCCACAGACCTTGCAGCGCGGCGGCATCTCGACATCAAGGCGCGACTGCACCTCGCTGCGGGCCTCCCGGTTTCCGCAATCCAGGCACTGGACGGTTCGACCGGATCCGTGGACCTCGATCACGCGACGGCTGCCCGAATCCTGGTGCAGCCCATCTGTGTTCTGCGTCACGACCGCAGCCAGGTGGCCGGCTGCCTCAAGCGCAGCGAGAGCGCGGTGGCCAGGGTTCGGTTGGGCGGCAAGCGCGACCCGGCCGCGATCCTTCGACACCTTCCAGTAGGCGCTTGGATCCGCCATGAAATACTCGATCGAAGCGACCTTGATCGGGTTGTATTGCGTCCACAGGCCGCCCTCGCCCCGGAAGGTTGGGATACCGCTTTCGGCCGAGACGCCGGCGCCGGTCAGCGCGAGGCCCCGCCGGGCGGTGGAGAGCAGCTCGGCTGCGTGTTGAACGGTCAATGCTGCCTGTGCGTCGAATAAGCACCGAGAGCAAGCTCGGTCGGGAACTGAACCCAGGGCGATGCCTTGTCCTGGCGGATCGCAGTCACCTTTAAGAGCCGGAACGTCTCGGCCGACTTGCCCTTCAGCTGCAGGCCCGGCATCTCATCGACCGCGATGAAATCAGAGCACGCCTGGAAGGTCGTCCAGCCGATGAGCAGGTTGAAAGGCGGCGCGGCTCCGCAAAACCTCGCCGCTGTGTTGACCGTGTCACCGAGTGCCGTGTACTGGAGCCGATCCGTGCTCCCCATGTTTCCCACCACAGCCGGCCCGGTGTTCACGCCGATGCCCCAGCTGATCGGCGGCAGGTTTTTCTGCGCAAGCCTGGCTTCGAGATTGGGAGCCTGACTGACCAGGTCGTACGCGCAGCGGATAGCGAGGAGGGCGTGGTCGGGCTGCGCCACCGGGGCATTCCACAGCGCCACGATCTCGTCGCCGACGTACTTGTCGATCGTCCCAGACCACTTGAGGATCAGCGTGCTCATCTCCTCGAGGTACTCGTGGATGACGGCCTGCACGTCCTCGGCGGCCATCGCCTCGGACATGGCGGTGAATCCGCGTATATCGACGAACAGGAGCGTGATGTCCTTGCGCTCACCCTTCGAGATGATCTCCTCGACCGAGCGCGAGGCTGCCAGCTGCTGCGCGATGCGTGGATCGACGTAGCGGCCGAAGATGCGCTCCACCTTGCGCCGCTCACGTTCTTCGAGCACGTAACGCGCTGCCAGCGAGAAGGTCGCGGCGAGCACGATTGCGATCGGCGTATACACCGGGTCCGAAAGGTAACCCTGCTGACCGAGAAGGAAAACTCCACCGTAGTAAAGGACCAGCACCGCGGCGGTGAAGACCATCGCCGTGCGGAGCGACAGCAGATAGACCCACAGCCCAACCACCATCGAGAAGAGCAGGATCGCCAGCAGGGTTGAGCTGCGCGGCTGGGTGCGAACGTAACGATCGGTGAGGA
Source organism: Candidatus Dormiibacterota bacterium (assembly GCA_035602315.1). Lineage (GTDB taxonomy): Bacteria > Chloroflexota > Dormibacteria > Dormibacterales > Dormibacteraceae > Palsa-870. The sequence goes on along the minus strand of DATNML010000012.1, from coordinate 14,135 downwards.
CCGTGCTGATGGCATCGCCGAGGATGCGGTATCCATAGTTCTGGTTGGCCTGCATGCAGCTCTGGCGGCTGCTTGGACAGAAACCAGCTTCGTATGGGTGCGGAAAGCTGAGCGCCTGCGAGTACACGTCGCCGCCATCGATGAGCTTCGTGCCGACGACCACGATGTGGTTGGTGATCAGGCTCGGATCTGGACAGCTCGCGTTATAGGCATCGACATACGAGCAGGACTTGGCCGAGCCACGGGTGAAATTGATGAGCATCTGGCCGTCCACCAGCGGGATGCGATGAGACCCGAGCTGGGCGGATGACCCGTCGCCGGCGACCGTCAGCGGGCTCCTGATTCCGGCGGCCAAACGCAAAGCCTGCACGAAGGCCGGCTCGTCTGCTTCGTTCTCGGGGCACGTCGACTGGGGCCTCACCGGAACTCCGCGCACCACGTCGGCCGCATCGGGAGCCGCGAGGCTTCGGTCACCCACCGCCGCAGCGACAGTTGAAAACTCGGGTCTCGGGGCGACGTCGGCCGTGCAGACGAGAACCACGTTGCCAGCTGATCGGATCGCGGTTGCAAGAAGGTCATCCGTGCGCTCTCCAGTCTCCACGTCGACCCCAGTCAGGTGGTCAAGCGGTATGTCGAACAAGATCACTTTCGGGTGGAGCTTGGCGAGGTAATTGATGACGCGCGCGTTGTACGAGTTCTGCCACGGAAATGTCCCGAGCGCCTTCTGGGAGCGCGAGTCAACTTCCACGAACGCGACGCTCGGGTCTGGCGGCGGTCCCGGAAACAACTGATCCTGCGCCGCCTGGAACGGGCTTTCCGCGAGGCCGATCGAGCTGAGTGCCAGGACCAGCAAACCGGCCAACAGCCCCGCCAGTGCGAAGCGCCAGGCCAGCCGCCAGTCGCCCACACGCTCGCGGACCATGCGCCGTTATGTTAGGTGCGTGCGCGTGACTGTCCCGGAATCGCGCCGGATGGTTGCGCTCTACATCGCCGCCGGCGCTTCGTTCGCAGCTCTGTCCGCTCGCGGCCTGACGGTGCCGTTGTACGCGCACGACCTGGGCGCAAACCGGTTTGAGGTTGGGGCCCTGTTCTCTGTTTCCACCCTCGCTGCCGCGTTGCTCTCTCTCCCCTCCGGCCTGCTGGTCGACCGCTTCGGCGCGCGAGCGTTGCTGAGCATTTCGTTCCTGCTCGCCGCGGCGTCGCAGCTCGCGACCGCGGCCACGCCAAGCGTCCTCCCCCTGTTCCTGTGGCAGGTCGTGGGCGGACTGGCAGGCGGCGCGCAGCAGGCGGCGCTCTTCAGCGCCGTCACCGAGTCCGCCTCCGGCAGCCGCATGGGACGTGTCATGGGCTGGCTGACCTTCTCCATGCAGGCCGGGTTCTTCCTCGGTCCGTCGATTGCCGGCATCGCCCTGCGGTGGATCGACGTGCGTACCGACATCGCGGTGACGACCGCCCTTCTCCTGTTTGCCATCCCCGGCGCGATCGCGGCGAGCGGAACGCGCCAGCACACAGGTCAGAGCGTGTCTTTCCGCGCGCCGCTGCAAGCGCTGTTCCGTCAAGCGGCATTTGTGCCCGTGAGCATCGGGCTGATCGCTGCGTCTCTGGTCTGGGGGACGATTGGCGCGTTCCTGCCGGTGTTCGGAAAGGAAGCGCTCGGGCTCCCGAGCGCGCAAGTGGGCTACCTGCTCGCGCTCCAGGCCGTCGTCAACGGCCTTTCGCGGCTGCCCGGCGGACGGCTGGTGGATCGGGCACGCCATCGCTGGCCGATCGTGTTCGTCGGGGTGCTCGGCTGGTCGGCGGCCGGCATCGTTTTGGGCCACCTGACCGGGTTCATCTGGCCGGCGGTAGTGCTCGCAGTGGGAACGCCTTTCATGGCCACCGCCTTCGTGGCCATGGGGGTCGTGTACGCGGACCTCTCCGCCGCCTCGACCCGAGGCGTGACCATGGGCATGTACGGGACCATCCTGTTTCTGGGGCTCTCCGCGGGCCCGCTCATCTTCGGCCCGGTGGTCCAGAACGTCGGTTACGCGGCCGGGTTTACCGCGTGCGGAGTTGTCGCCTCGGCACTCGCCGTGCTGATGGCGCTGCTGCACGCGGAGCCCCTGCGGCGCCGGTGGGAAGCGCCGCTGCCCCCGCCCGCGCCGGGAACTTGATGTACTCAGCCACCACAGTCCTGTGGCTCGGAAACGCGAACTCTGGCAGCGAGTCGAGCTCGAAGACACCGACCTCCAGCATCTCCGCACCGGCCGAGGGCCGGTCGCCATCGACCAACCGACCGCGGTAGGCGATGACCACCATGCTCGGAGCCGCTGACTTTGCGATGTGGTAAACGCCGATCAGCGAAGTCGGCTCAACTCGCGCGTTGATCTCCTCGAGGCACTCACGCGCGGCAGCGGCCGCAGGGTCCTCGTCGTCATTGACGAACCCGCCGGGCAAGCACCACAGTCCATAGCCCGGCTCGATTGCCCGCCGGCCCAGGACGATGCCGCGCTCGAGCTCGACGACCACGGCCGTCGACACCTTCGGGTCATGCCAGAGGATGAAGGTGTCGTTGGGGCAGGCTTCCACCTCGCGACCTTCGATGATGCGCGGCTCCAACGGCGCGCCGCAGATGACGCAGAAATGACCCATTCAGTGGACTGTACCGGCCACGAGACGAGGTTACGCGCTACACGTGCTGCTGCTGTTTCGCCGGGGCGGCCTTCATGTCGGCAACCCGCACCTGGTTGCGGCCGCCCTGCTTGGCAGCATAGAGCGCCTGGTCGGCGCGCTCCATCAACGTGGTGAACAGCGCTGGCTCATCGGTGGCGGCGACGCCGATGCTGATGGTGAGCTTCAGCCCGCCAGGGAACGTCGCGGCCGCGACCTTCGAGCGGATGCGCTCGGCGAGCGTGCGTGCGCCGGCCTCGGTCGTTTCGTGGAGGATCAGTCCAAACTCCTCGCCGCCGTAGCGGGCACAGACGTCGGATTCGCGTGCTCCTGTGACGAGGATCGAAGCCAGCTCGGCCAGGACCGCGTCGCCGTTCAAGTGGCCGTACGTGTCGTTGACCTGCTTGAAGTGGTCGAGGTCGATCATCATGAACGCGATCGCCTTGTGATGACGGCGTGCGCGCTGCATCTCCTGGAGGAATCGCTGCGCGAGCGCGCGCCGGTTGGGAAGCTTCGTCAGCTCGTCGGTGAGTGCGTTTTCCTCCTGGGCCTGGAAGAGCTGAGCATGGCGGATGGCAATTGCGGCCTGCGAAGCAACACCGTTGAGCAGGTCGGCCTGGTCTTCCGTCAGCTCGCGCCAAGCGTTCAGATATAGCTCCATCGCGCCCATCAGCTGGCCGGATCGCTGCACTGGGACGACGAGCACGTGCTGCGGATGGCCGCCTCCCTCGATGCCGGGCGCCGACTTTTCGTCGAGCTTGACGACGAGGGGCCGCATCGCGGTGATAGCGGTGTGCACTGGCTCCTCGTCGAGCTTGCGGACCGCCCCGCGCGCGCGGGTGGTGAGGTTGTACGCGGCTTCGCGGTGCATCTCCGCTTTGCCGTGTGGGATGAGGTACATCGCGCCCGCGACGGCGCCCATGATCCGGCCGGCATGCGTGAGCGCGACGTTCAGCACCTCCTCGAGGGCCAAGGAGGAGTTGACGGCGGAGGCGATCGCCAGGAGCAGCGCGGCGCGATCTCGCGCTCCGCTTTCGTCGTCGAGGGCGGCCTGGAGCTCCCGCGTCGTGCCTCGAAGCCTCATTAGCGACAGGATGAGCAGAAGCAAGACAGGGATCAGCAGTACCGACGTGACGAGCAGAACGGCCGCGAGATCCACAGGAACCAAACCCTCCAGGCGCTGAAGTCGTCATAGGTTAACGCTCGAGCCCTGGAGTTGGTTCGGGTGAGAGGCGCGGGGTCTGGGTGGCGGCCAAGATAGATCCGGCCTAAACGCTCCCCTTGGGCGCTCGATTGAGGAGGCCACTCGGGCTATACTCGCGCCGATCTGGAGCCCCTCTCTTTCGACGACCTCCCTCTAGGCGGCGAGTGGACGACCCGCCGGCGCACCATTTCCGAGTCAGAGATCGCGCTGTTCGTCGGGGTCTCAGGCGATTTCTCACCACTTTCGATCGAGGGCGACGGGCGAACCCAGCCTAGGGTGGCGCCTCCTACCCTGGTCGTGGCGGTGGCCGTCGGCCTTGGCACGATCGACATGCCTGTCCCGGCGGTCGAGGAGTGGGAATGGCTCAACTGGAAGTTCCCCCGCCCGATTCACGCGGGCGACACGATCTACGCCCGGTGGACGCTGACCCAGAAGCGGCCTCCAATCGGCGGCGCCCCGACTTCGATCGTCGTGTGGAGGGTGGACGTGCACACGGCCGACGGCACGCTCTGCGCCGAGGGCGAGGTGGGAGCGAAGGTGAGGCGCCATCTGGGCTCGAAGGACCGGGACCGGGAACGCGCCCCGGAAGCGCCCGCGGCACGGGCTGGGCCCGCCGGACCAGCAGCGCCGCGCCGGCGGCGGCGCCGGCGACCCGCTGGAGCCAATGGGCCGGCCCCCGAGACACCCGCCGTCGCAGCCCCGCCCGCACCAGTCGTCAAGCAGGAAAGAGCCGCCGGGGCGCCAAGACGACGCAGGCGGCGCCGCCCGGCGACCGGATCAGCACCTCGAGAAGGGGAGCCGGCGGCAGTGCAGGCCCCTGCCCCCGAACCGGCACCGGCGGCGGCGACGGCCGCTGCGCCCGCGGCTCCGCGGGGCGGCCTGGGCCGCGTCATCCGCCGCCTGCGGTCGGGAAACCGCCCGGCCTAAGCGGGGACTTCCAGCGCCTCCAGGTACTCGATCACCCGCCGGGTGAGCTGAGTTGGCGTCGAGGCGCCGCTGGTCACACCGACCTTCCGGGCGCCGGCGAACCAGCTGAGATCCAGGTCTTCGAGCCTGTCGACCAGGTAAGCCGGCTTCTGGCCGAGCTTCTTGACAACCTCGACCAGCCGGAGCGAGTTGGATGAGCGGGGGCTGCCGACCACGATCACCAGGTCGACGTGCTGGGCGGCTTCGACCGCCGCCTCCTGGCGCTCCTGCGTCGCTCGGCAGATCTCGTTGTGCACCTCGGCCTGCGGGTAGCGGGCCTTGACCCGGCCGATCAGGTCCTCCGTGTCCCAAACAGAGAGCGTGGTCTGGCAGGTCACGGCGATCCGGTCGCCCTTGAGGTCCAGCGCGTCGATGTCTTCGGGATCCTGCACCAGGTGCACCTTGCCGGGCGCCTCGCCCACCACGCCCTCCGGCTCGGGGTGCCCTTTGCGACCGATGTACACGACCTGGTAGCCCTGCTGCGCGAGATCGGCGACGAGCTCGTGCGTCCGCACGACGTCTGAGCAGGTGGCGTCGACGGGCTTGAGACCCAGCTCCACGGCCCGCTTTTTGACCTGCGGTGACACGCCGTGCGCGGTGAAGATGACGGTTCCTTCCTTGATCTGGCTGAGGCCCGCGAGCCGGTCTGGCTGGTCGACGAGCGCGATGCCCTGCTCCTGGAGGCCGTCGGTCGCGTGCGTGTTATGGACGAGCATGCCGAGCATGTGAACCGGCCCGTCGGTCTCTTCCCGCACCCGTTTCGCGATCCGAAACGCATCCACCACGCCGTGGCAGTAGCCCCGAGGCGTGATCTTGAGGACCTCCATCTCAAGTGGAGTTTACGTGGCGTGCCCCGGTGAGATGATCAGGGCTCAATGGACCTCGCCGCCACCTCCAATCGGGTCGACCTGGGAGTGGACGGTCAGGCCAGACAGGCCCGTTGGCGCCGGCTCAACGCCCTGATCATCGACGTGATCGGGTTCTCAATCTTGATCACGGTCATCAACAACGTTTACGGCGTGACCCAAGTCACCTCCGGATCACCGATCCCCGCCATCAGTGGTGTGGCGCACTACGACTCCGCCACAGCAATCCCCTGGCCCGGATCGGTCCTAGTGTGGCTGGCTTACTACATCGTGCCCGAGGGCCTTTTCGGCGCCAGCCTCGGCAAGATGCTCCAAGGGCTCTGTGTGGTTCGTGTGGATGGCCGGCCTCTCGGGTTCGGCGCGGTCGTGACCCGCAACGTGCTGAGACTGATCGACGCGCTGCCGGGCTTCTACCTGATTGGAGGAATCGCCGTCCTCGCCACCGCCAACAGTCAGCGCGTAGGCGACCGGTGGGCCCGCACGACTGTGGTGCGAAGAGATCACGCGTTGGCCGTGAACCCTCGTGCGACGCGGCGACCGGCGCCAGGCGCGGGCAGGGCGCTCGGGTTGATCCTGCTGGTCGCGTTGGTATTCACGATTGCCTTCGACTACTTCGGTCGCCCGCCCCTGGTCATCGACGGCCTGTTCCACACGCAGTACTTTCCGCCCGGCCACGTGACTTCCTACAAGCTGGACGGAGCGCAATGGGGTCTTGGCACCGTCAGCTATCACTTTTCTACGCTTGGCGCCACCACCGCGAGCACATGCGAGGGGACGATCACGCTGCAGTGGTTCGGACTTGGGTGGACCGAAAGCGGCGCGAGTTACAGCTGTCTCAGCTGATTCCTGCGAACAAGTCGTCTTCAGGTAGCGACGAGCCCGGCTTTCCGCGCGCCAGCTGGTAGTACTCGGTGCCGAACGCCAGCTCGTAGATCTGGCTCGCCATCGTCGTGAACCAGGAGTTGGGGTCGTTCTGGCTCACGTGAGCGCCGAATGCCTTCCGCTTCTCTTCGAGGTAGTCGTGGACGTCGACGCGTGTCGTCACGAGCTCGTCGGGCGTGCCGGCAATCCGCATGCTTGTGTTCTGACGCAGCGCCGCCTCTTCGGGCATCTGCTTCATGAACTCTTCCATCATCGAACGCGGAATTGCTGTGTAGTAAAGCTTCTTCGGCGCCGAGCCTTCGCGCTCCAGCAGATCGAGCGCGGCATTCGTTACGTAGTGAGCCTTGATGTGGTCCGGATGGCCGTACACGCCATCCTCGGCATACGTAACGACCACGTCAGGCCGTTCATCGCGGATCACTGCGGCAAGCTTGGCCGCCGCATCTTCGAGAGGGGCCTGGTGAAATGAACGCGGGTCCTTGTTGTCCGCTGTATCGACCATGCCCGAGTCCCGGTACCCAAGGAACTCGATCCGGTCGACCCCGAGGATCTCACCGGCGGCCTTGAGCTCTTCCGTCCGGATCTCACCGAGGCGCGGCCGAGACGATGCCTCATCCATGTTGTAGATCTCGCCCGCCTCGCCCCGGGTGGCGGTGACGAGGACAACTCGATGGCCGTGGGCCTTCGCCTTCATCATCACGCCACCCGTCGAGATCGCCTCGTCGTCGGGATGCGCATGGACCAGGAGCAGGGTACCCATCAGTCTGGGTGCGCCCTGGGCGCGCCCGGCCGTCCTTCCACCAGCACATCGGCCAGCTGCTTGATGCCGCCTTGGCCCGGTCCAGGTATCGTCCGGGCCGCTGCGGCGATCACCTCGGGCGGGGAGCCTTCGACCGCGACGCCGAGCCCTGCCCACGCGATCATCGACGCGTCGTTGCGACCGTCTCCGACTGCCACGCACTGATCTTGCGGGATGCCGAGCCTCCCGCACACGAAAGCCAGCGCGGAAGCCTTGTCGCTCTCGACGCTGGTGAACTCGAGATAGGTGGGCACCGACGTCGCGACATTCAGCCTGCCCTCCCACCGCTGCCGGGCCGCTGGAAGCAGCGCCTCCAACACCTGCGCGGTCGAAACGATCACCAGCTTGGGCGTGGTCGGGCCCATCGCTGCGTCGAGGTCGCCGACGACATGGATCTCCATCCCGGCGTGGTTCGCATACTCATGCGCCTCGGGCCGATCGCGCTCGACGATGAGCTTGTCGTCTCGATACGCCTGGACATGCAAGCCCCGCTCGCGCCCGAAGTTGATGACCTCCATCGCCAGTTCGTGCTTGATGCCGTGGTCGAGAATGGTCAATCCATCCGGCAGCCGGACCTGCGCGCCCTGGTAGCAGATGATCGGTCCGTCCAGCCCAAGTTTCTGGACCCACGGCAGCGCGCCCGGAAAGGGTCGGCCGGTGCACGCGATCACGGTCACGCCGGCTCGGATGATCCGGTGCAGGGCCTCCACGTCTCGCGGGTCGAGATTCAACTTCAGGTCGAGAATCGTGCCGTCGAGGTCGAGGGCCACCAGCCGATACCTCGTTGCGAGCGCTATCTCTTGACCTCTGGGTTGACCAGGTTGGGCGGGCGCCCGCCACGCACCGCCGTCGCCATGTTGCGCGCGGCCATGGCCGACATCTCCGAGCGGGTGCGGACGGTGGCGCTTGCGATGTGCGGGGCAAGGATCACGTTCGGCAGCGGGATCAGGCCCGGGTGCACCGCCGGCTCGCGCTCGTAGACGTCGAGTCCGGCACCGGCGATCTTCTTCGCCTGGAGCGCCTCGACCAGCGCCGCCTCGTCAATCACGGGACCGCGCGAGGTGTTGATCAGGATCGCGGTTCTTTTCATCTGACCGAACTGCGGCGTGCTGAGAAGGTGGTGCGTCTCCTGGGTCAACGGCACATGGACGGAAACGAAGTCGGACTCGGCGAGCAGCCGATTCATGTCGACATGCGTGGCACCCAGCTGCTGCTCCGCGTCCGGTGGTAAGGGGTGCGGGTCGTAATAAAGGACGCGCATGTTAAACCCCTTGGCGCGATGTGCGACGCCTCGACCGATCCGGCCGACGCCGATCAGGCCCAACGTCGCTCCGAACACGTCCGCGCCCAGCATCATGTCGATCGCCCAGCCTCGGAACCTGCCCTGGCGCGTGAAGTTGTCGGCCTCGACGATTCGACGCGCGGTCGCCATGATCAGGGTGAACGCGAAATCGGCGGTCGCGTCGTCGAGCACCCCAGGGGTATTGGTGACCATGACCTTGTGGGCGGTTGCGGCGGCGACGTCGATGTTGTCGAACCCAACCGCAACGTTGCTGACGATTTTTAGGCCCGGCAGCGACAGCACCGCTTCGCGAATTGGGTCCATCAGCTGGCTCACGATTCCGACGCAACCCTCTGCCGCCTGCCGGATGTTCGCCTCGTCGAGCGGACGGTCGGGCGGGTAGGTAATCACGTCGGCCGCCTCCGCGAGGATGGCCGGACCGGGGTCGAGGATCGGGTGCATCAAGAGGACCCGAGGTCGTCCGCCAGTGCTCATGGATTCAGGCCCAGCTCCTCTGCAATCGGCTTCAGGGCATCGCGGACGATCTCCACGTGCTCGTCGAAGGGTATACCGAGCGCCTCCGGTCCCGCGATGAGCTCCTCACGATGCACGCCGCGGGCAAACGCCTTGTCCTTCATCTTCTTGCGCACGGTGCTCGGCTCGACTGCGCTCAACGACTTGTCGGGCTTGACCAGCGCGCACGCGATGATGAAGCCGCACATCTCGTCCACCGCATTGAGCGCCTTGCGGATGTTCGAGTCGCGCGGGACGTCCAGGTAGTCGGCGTGGGAGGCGATGTCCTGGAGGATGTCCTCCGGCCAGCCTCTCTCGCGCAGCATCTGGATCCCGCGCATCGGGTGGAGGTCTAACGTCGGGCCGGATTCGTAGTCCCAATCGTGGATCAGGCCAAGGACGCCCCAGCGCTCCTCGTCCTCCCCAAATCTCCTGGCGTAGGCGCGCATGGCAGCCTCGACGCTCCGCATGTGGCGTCGCAGCTGGTCGGTCTTCGTCATCGAGGTAACGAGCTCCCACGCCTCGTCTCGAGTCGGTGTGCTCACAAGAGATGGGACCGGGGGGCCGGCCGAGAGATTTGGAGATCCAGGTGGTCCGAGCCGAAGGCAGGGGTGGCCTTAGGAGGAGCGCATCTGTGCATGCGCGACGACGAAGGGCCGGGGCTCCTAATGAACGGATCGGGCCGCATGGGCTCCAAAGATCCGGTCGGCATCCCCGGTTCCATCTCTAAATCAAGATCTCCCTCAAAGCTTCAAGCAGGCGTTCGTGTTCGGCTCGCATCCCGACCGTGATCCTGAACCAGCCGGCGATCGGGTCACGATCGTAGTGGCGAACCAGGATTCTTCGCTCGCGCAACGCGTCTGCGACCGCGGAGGCGGCGTTGCCCAGCGCCGGCTTGACGAAGACGAAATTGGCCTCGGACGGCGAGTGTTCGAAGCCCAGCTCGCGCAGCTGGTCTTCCAACCAGGCTCGCTCGGCGACGACGTGCTCGACGATCGTTCGGTGGTACTGCTCGTCCTCGATCGCCGCGGTCGCGGCGACGATGGCCAGCCGGTCCACGTTGTACGAGTCTTTGACCGCGTCAAGCGCTGCGATGAGCTCAGGGCTGCCCAGCGCGAAGCCGATCCGCATGCCTGCCAGCGCGTACGACTTAGACATCGTGCGCAGGATGAGAAGGTTCTCGTGCTTGCCCAGGAGCTCCACCTGCGACTCCAAGGCGAAATCGACATAGGCCTCATCCAGCACCACCAAACCTTCCGAGCGGTGCAGGATTCGCTCGACCGACGCGCGGCCGTGCCAGGTTCCAGTCGGCGAGTTTGGATTGACCAGGAACTTCAGCGGGGCCGGGTCATCCATCAGGTCGGTGGACCACGTGAACATCTCGGCGCTGGGGTGTGGTGAAGGCACCGCCTCGTGGATCGTGCACATCGGCTCGAGCAACGGATAGGTCGGCGTCGAATACGCAACGCGGTCTCCTTCCCCGACAAAGGCGCGGAAGCACATCTCGATCAGCTCGTCGGCGCCATTTCCGATCGCGACCTGCCCGGCATCGAGGCCGAAGTGCTTTGCGATGGCGCGCCGGGCCGGCGCCGCGGTCGGGCTGGGATAGAGTCGAAGCGAGTCGTCGGCGGCGCGCTTGATCGCCTCGATCACTTTGCGCGAGGGCGGGAGCGGCGACTCGTTGGTGTTGAGCTTGACCCAGTCTTCGCCATCGGGCGGCTGCTCGCCCGGGACGTACGGCTTGAAGCCGCGAAGGCTCTTTCTTACGAAGCTCTTCGACATTCGAGTAGGAATGTCTCGAGAGCGAGACGTGGGCTTACGTTCTGCTCGAGGTAGCCGAGGGTGTCGTAGGAGAGCTCGAGGAGCCTCGCCCAACGGCCCTGCTCGCGACCTCTGCTCGCCAGCATCCGCTTGCGCAGCTCGATCTGCCAGCTGGCGATCGCGAACAGCGCCGGGTCCTCTGCCTCGCCCTCGGTCCGACGCCACGCCATCTGACCCGCGTCGAGCTCGGCCGCAACCTGCAGCGACACGTCGGCGGGCGCTCCGAAAACCTCCTCGAGGCGCCGCGTCCAGTCGTGGTGGAGCTCGATCACACCTTCATCGCCGGCCACCCGCATCGCCCATCCGGGCCGGCCGCGTGCCAGCTCGGCGACCAGCCGTGCCCGGCCGGCGTCGCCGCCCTGCGCGGCCAAAAGCTTCTCGATCTCGGGCGAGGGCACCGGGTGAAAGAACACGCGCTGGCAGCGCGAGACGACTGTCGGCAGCACGACGAACGGGTTGAGGCTCGGCGTCGTGAGGATGATCACCCGGTGTGGATGCGGCTCTTCCAGCGTCTTGAGGAGGACGCTCTGGTCTTGGTCTCGCAGGCGGCCGACGTTCGTGACCAGGGCCACGCGACGTGAGCCGACCGCAGGCTTGAGGTTCAGGAACGCCTGCAGCGAAAGCTCGTGGAACTCGGGCGGTTTGTCAGGCAGGAGGCGGATCTCGTTGATCGAGAGCGGCTTGACGCGATCGTCTTCCCAGTAGTCGGGATGGCGGGCGAGAGGCGCCTCGGGCAGCAGCGACGATGCGAGCGCGCGGGCTGCCGTCGTCTTTCCGAGCCCGGACTCTCCGACGAAGAGGTAGGCGTGGGAAAGCCTCCCTGAGCCCGCCTGTGACCGGAGCTGTTCGAGCGCCTGCTGATGGCCCACGACCCCGGAAAAGATGTCGGTCACGGCGTCTGCGAGGAGGCGGCCCGCCGCGCGTTCGTCTCGCGGTCTGTCCTATCGTTTTCTTGCCTATCGTTTTCTTGCTTCTCGTTCTCTCGCGCTTCGCGCTCGAGGGCCAGGCGCTGCGCGCGTCCCTGCAGCCAGACCTCGCGGATCCGCTGCAGCGCGGTCAAGTTCGTGAGCACGGCCAGCAGGAAGACGACCGCAAAGAGCACGTATCCACCGAAGATGAAGCCGATCACCGTCACGACCACCCGCTCCGGCCGTGCGAAGACTCCTGAATCGCACGTGAACCCGAGGCTTTGGGCGCGCGCGCGAACGTAGCTCACGAGGAACGAGCCCGCCAGCGCGGCCAGCGTCGCGAGCACCAACCACCTCTCGAGCGGTCCGCCCATGCTGACGAAGTACGCGGCGAGGCCGAGATAGATCGCGCCCTCCGAGTAGCGGTCGAGCGTGGAGTCGAGAAAAGCGCCGTACGTATAGCTCTTGTGAGTCGATCGGGCAAGGGCCCCATCAAGGATGTCGCACGTGCCGGCAAGGATCAGCACTACGCCCGCCCAGCGCAGCTGGCCAAACGCGGCCAGCGTTGCCGCGACAAAGGTGAGGACCATGCCCACGACCGTGACCTGGTTTGGCGTCAGGGGCACGCGCCCGACGGCCGACATCAATGCTTCCGCCCTGCGGCGGACCCAGGCCTCAAACCGCGTGGTGAACATGAGCCTCCTCGACCGGCTTCGATGCGAGAACCGCAGCCCCGCGCGCCTCTTGATACACCTCGATCACCTGGGACGCGACGGCCTCCCACGCATAGCGGCGGGCCTTCTGATGTCCGTAGGCGCCCATGCGAGCTCGCAGCTCGGCATCGCGCGCGAGGATGATCAGGGCGGCGCCGAGCTCGGCCCAGCCCTTGGGGCGGACGGTCAGGCTGTCATGCCCCGGCTCCAGGACCGACATGTAGCCCGGGACCTCGGTAGCGACCACCGGGAGGCCTGAGGCCATCGCCTCCAGGAGCACGATGCCGAAGCTCTCGGCGCCCGTGGCCGGAGCGCAGAAGATGTCCGCGCTGTTGTAGTAGCGGGGCTTCACCGAATCCGGCACGTAGCCTGCCAGGACGACGTTTGGGACCCGGTGCCGTGCGATGTAAGACTCGACCTTGTTTCGAAGCGGCCCGTCGCCGACGATGATGAGGCGGCTCTGAGGCACCCGGGCACGCATGAACTCATAGCCGCGCAGCAGGTCGCCGAGGCCTTTTCGCTTCTCCAGCCGGCCGACGAACAGGATGTTGACGCAGTCGTCGCGAAGGTGCCGTATGGGCGACAGGCCGGGCTTGAAGACGTCGACGTCGATTCCGTTGGGAATCACGCGCAATGGAAAATCAGGGAAATACCGATTGAAGAAGGTCCGTGCCGGCTCGCTGACCGCGATGCCCTTATGAATGCGATCCAGGTACGGCTGGAGGATGCCGCGACCGTAGTAGTAGCCCATGTTGGAGTGCGCGAAAGCGTGGAAGGTGCCGACGTTCGCCGTGGTCGACGTTTGCAGCATCGTGATCGGAAGCGCCGGCAGTAGCGGCTCGTGAAAGTGGAGGACGTCAAAGCGCTCCTGCTCGATGATCGCGGACACTCGGTTGGCCAGGTGAAAGCTGAGCGTGATCCGGGCCACAGAGTCGTTGACAGGGACGGCGATGGGGGTGCCGATCCGGTAGAACTCGCGCGTGTCGAAGTCGATGTCGGCGCGGCTTGACGGCGCGAATATGCGCACCTCCTGGCCCTGGTGTCGCAGCTGGGCGGCGAGGTGTCGGACGTGGTCGGTGACGCCGCCCGGCGACGCGAAGTCGTAGGGCGAGACAAGCCCGACCTTCATCTTGATTCCCCGCGTGATGGGTAGGCCGGATTTATTCCGGCCGTCACCCATACGTTCCTCATCAATCCGCCACCCAATCGTGGCGAGGAGAGGGGGGCCTGTTGGGAGATCCTGATCCCCCCGCGATTTCTCATGGGGAGCCTTCCCAGATCCGGTGCGGAACATGCCACTGCTCCGGATGCCGCCGGATAAAGGTCTCGAGCTGGCGCAGCACTTCCTCGGTCGCCCGGACCTGGTCCCCTCTCGGATCCCCGGTGTTCTTGGCGAAAACCAGCGGAGCGCCCTCGGCCTGGTAGGTGTCGTCGGGCAGGCGGTACACGCAGACAGGGAAAAGCGGCGTGCCAAGACGCAAAGCGATCGCGGCGGGGCCCAATGGAATCGGCGCGAGCCGGCCGAAGAACGG
>DATNML010000011.1:0-23341 GCA_035602315.1 Candidatus Dormiibacterota bacterium | reverse complement strand
CCACCCTGGAGGCTGTCGAAGTCACCTTCGGTGCCACTCCGGTGGAAGAAGAATTCCTTACCGTCTTCGGCTGCGATAAAGCCGAAGCCACGGTCCGCGACCAGTTTCTTGATGGTGCCTGTAGGCATTTCCATCTCCTATCTCTCTCGAACTTAGGCTACTCAACTCGGCGAGGCCTGTTCGAGAAAACAAGAGACCTGCGGTGAGCGCCCGCACTTCACGGGCTGACATGAGTATACCCCAGACGGTCAGTTCCTAACCCCGGGCGTCTCGGCGAGCCTCCGGGCGCGGGATTGGTCCACTTCCGTCAGGTGCCGCTTTCGAAGCCGCAGATGCTTCGGCGTCACCTCCAGCAGCTCGTCGTCGCCCAGGAAATCGAGGGACTGCTCGAGGCTCAATCGGGAGGCTGGCGTGAGCCTCACCGAGATATCCGACGTCGACGAGCGGATGTTCGACTGTTTCTTCTCGCGGCAGACGTTGACCCGGATGTCGCCGGGCCGCTTCTGGATGCCGACGACCATGCCTTCGTATACCTCTTCGCCCGCCTCGATGAAGGTCGTTCCGCGCTCCTGTGCGCCGGCAAGCCCAAAGGCCAGCGATTTGCCGGCAGACGAGGCCGTCAGCGCGCCGTTGCGCTGCTCGCGAAAGTCTCCGAGAAACGGCCGGTAGCCCATGCCGATCGATCCCATCAAGCCCGTTCCTGCCGTCAGCGTGAGAAACGTGTTGCGGAACCCGATGAGTCCGCGCGTGGGGATGAGATATTCCAGGCGCACGCCGCCCTTCTTGTCGTACGTGATCTCGAGCATTTCGCCTCGCCGCTTGCCGAGCGCCTCGGTGACCGCGCCCAGGTTCTCCTCGCGCACGTCGACGGTGAGGTGCTCAACGGGTTCCATCCGCTGGCCGTTGATCTTCTTGATGATGGCCTCGGGCCGCGAGACCTCGAACTCGTAACCCTCCCGACGCATCGTCTCGATGAGCACCGCCAGGTGCAGCTCTCCGCGGCCGCTGACCAGGAACTGCTCGGCGGCATCCGTGTCCTCGACGTGCAGGCCGAGGTTGGTGTCGAGCTCCTTGTAAAGACGCGCCCGCAGCTGACGCGTGGTTGAGAACTTTCCTTCCCGGCCGGTGAATGGGGAGGTGTTGACACCAAACGTCATGCGCACAGTCGGCTCATCGATCGCGATCCTCGGCAGAGCATCGGGCGCCTCGGGATCGGCCAGCGTGTCGCCGATGGCCACCTCCTCGAGGCCCGTCATGAGCACGATGTCGCCGGCGCTCGCGTTCGGCACCGGCACCCGGTCCAGGCCCCTGTACATCAGCACCTGCACAACCTTGGCTCGCCTCGCCTCGCTGGTCACGTCCAGCACGGCGACGGTGTCGCCCGGCGCGACGCTGCCTCGCGTGATACGGCCGATCGCCATCGTCCCCGTGTAGTCGTCATAAGCGCGATTGGCGACCAGCATCTGGAAACCGCCCTGTTCCGCAATCGGGGCGGGGATCGTGTCGATGATCGTCTTGAACAGCGGCTCGAGGTCGGCCGCCAGGTCATCGGGCTTCAGCCCGGCGCGGCCTTCCTTCGCCACCGCATACACGACGGGTGCTTCCAGCTGGTCCGCGTCCTCCGCCAGCTCGAGGAACAGGTCGTGGACGCGGTGCAGCGCTTGCTCGGGATCGGCGTTCTTGCGATCGACCTTGTTGATCACCACGATGATGCGCAGGCCGACCTCGAAAGCCTTGCGCAAGACAAAGCGCGTCTGGGGCATTGGGCCTTCCGCCGCGTCGACCAGCAGCAAGCAGCCATCCGCCATGTTGAGAACACGCTCGACCTCGCCGCCGAAATCGGCGTGCCCGGGTGTGTCGATGATGTTGATCGTCACGCCCTCATGCCGGACAGAGGTGTTTTTGGCAAGGATCGTGATGCCCTTCTCGCGCTCGAGGTCGTTCGTATCCATGATCAGCGTGCCGACGTCCTGGTTGTCGCGGAAGGTGTGGCTCTGCTTCAGCAAGGCGTCGACCAGCGTCGTCTTCCCGTGGTCGACGTGCGCGATGATCGCAACGTTGCGGATGTCATGCCGAAGGTTGGTCGGGGTCATTGGATGGCAGCAGGCACTATACGGAGAGGTCGTGCCCGACCGGGAAGCCGGCTAAACCTACGCCCTTGCGCGCTCGGCCCTCAGCGGGGCGCCGATCTCGTTCAAGAAACCAAGCAGCTCCCGGTACGAGTCCAGGAACGAGGCCTCGTGGTAGTCGATCCCCCTTTCCTGGCAGAACTGCTGCACGATCGGCTGCGCACGCCGCATGTTCAGTCGCGGCATGCCGGGGAACAGGTGATGCTCGATCTGGTAGTTGAGCGAGCCATACCAGAGATCGGTCAGGGGATGACCGCGCACGTTGCGGGCGGTCAGGACCTGTGTGCGAACGAAATCCATTCGAGAGTCGGCATCCGTCTGGGGCATGCCCTTGTGATTAGGAGCGAACACGGCCGCCATGTAAGCGCCGCCGACTCCTTTCTGGATCAGCACCACCATCACCGCCGACCAAGGACCCAGGAAATAGAACATCGCACCCAGGTAAAGGACGGCATGGACGGCGATTAGAACGAACTCTAGGCGCCGGTAGCGCGAAGGCTCTTTGATCAAGTAGTCGAAGCCGGCGACGTGCATGCTCCAGGCTAGGAACGTCGTCAGGGGGAAGAACAGGTACGCCTGGTACATGGCGGCCAGCCGTCCGGCGCCACGCCGCGCCTGCGCCTGCTCATCGTTGTAGGCGATGGCACCGACCTTGATGTCGGGGTCGAGGTCAACGTCGTTCGGGTTGCCGTGGTGGCGGTTGTGCTTCTGCACCCACCAGCCGTAGCTCACTCCGAGCAGCAGGTTGGCGGTGACGAGCCCGACCAATGCATTCTTTCCCGGCGACGCGAACATCTGGCGGTGGCCTGAGTCGTGAAGCTGGAAGCCGAGCTGCACCGAGACGAGGCCGAGTGCAACCGCGGCCAGGGCCTGGGCCCAGACCGCCCCCACCGTGAACACCACGACCAGGCAGAACGTCCACACGACCAGGTTGGTTGTGATGCTCAGGGCGTAATAGCCAGGGTTCTTGTCCAGCAGGCCGGCGTCCTGGATGCGGCGCTTGAGGATCGCGTATTCGCGCTCGTTCTTAATACCGGAGTCAGTTGTCACCGCGACCATTGTTGCCAAATCGATAGTTCCACCGATAGGTTGCGGACGGCGGCGTAACAGAAGCCATAACTTCGGCGCTTGCAAACTCACCCGGATTCAGATTGAATTGACCCTAGCCGGCGGCCTTGTCGACTGTGGGGGGACGATGGGGATACTGCTTACGTTTCACCAGCAATATCAGCCGGTACTGGACAGCATCCTGCTGTCGGCACTGGTTGCCGGGCTTCCGCTCTACGTCCTTTTCGTCATGCTCGCCATCCTGCGGCTGCCTGCGTGGATCTGCGCGCTGGCCGCGATGCTCACGGCCGCGCTGCTCGCCTGGATCGTTTGGGGCATGCCGTTCGGCGTCACCGTCGGCACGGCGACCGAAGGCATGGCCTTCGGGCTCTGGCCCATCAGCTGGATCGTCCTCAACGCCGTCTTCTTCCATAACCTGACCGTCGCCAGCGGCGACTTCGACGTCATCAAACGTGCGCTCACTCGCCTCACCACCGACCGCCGCCTGCAGTGTCTCCTGGTCGCGTTCAGCTTCGGCGCTTTGCTCGAAGGCATCGCCGGGTTCGGAGCCCCGGTCGCGATCACGGCCTCCATCCTCGCGAGCCTCGGCTTCGAGCCGGTCAGCGCCGCCGTCCTGGCGCTGCTCGCGAACACAGCGCCGGTTGCATTCGGCTCGATCGGCATCCCGATCGTGACCCTCGGCGGCCTGGTGGCGCCGATCCTCGGCCACAAGGACCCGACCTCGACCACCCTCGCCCTCTCCGCGATGGTCGGCCGGCAGCTGCCGCTCTTCTCGGTCCTCATCCCGGCGTACCTGATCGTCGTGCTCGCGGGCTGGAAGCGCATGCGCGAGATCCTGCCGGCGGTGCTGGTCACGGGCGTCTCGTTCGCGATCGTGCAGTTCCTTGTCTCGAACTTCGTCGGTCCTGAGCTGACCGACGTGCTCGCGGCGCTCGTCTCGATGGGCTGCCTCGCCGTGCTGCTCCGGTTCTGGAAGCCGGCGGAAGTCTGGCGGTTTGCCCACGAGACGGCCACGCCGGTGGCACCGCGGCGAGTTGCCGGCACAGTGGGGTTGCCGGTCACAGCGGTCGAGCCGGGCGCCCCAGTGCTCGACGCCATCGACCCGCCGGGACGCATCTTCCGCGCGTTCGCGATGTACATCGTGCTGGTCGTCGTCATCCTCGTCGGCCAGATGGGCAACCTGCCCTTCTTTGCCGGCCACCCGGTCGGCGACAAGAAGACGGCGCTCGCGACGCCATACAACATCACCGCCGACCTCAAGTGCGGCACGCCTGGCTTTGCGCTTTGCCCCCAGCCGTGGATCGGCCCCGATCCGGCCAAGGACCGCCAGGCGTTCAAGTTCCCGGACTGGAACTTCTACTGGCCGGGCACGTACGAGATCACGAAGGGCCAGCCGGTCTCCGTGATCTACCGCGAGAAACCTATCGTCGCGAAGTCGACGGCCTATCCCCTCACGTTTGACTGGAACTTCCTGGCCGCGGCCGGGTCGCTCGTCCTGTACGCCGGCCTGATCGCGTTCCTGCTGATGCGACTCGCGGGGTCCGGCGCGAACTTCTTCGCCGTGTATGGACGCACCGTTCGCCAGCTGGCGCTTCCGATCGCGACCATCGCGCTGATCCTAGCCATCGCCCAGCTGATGAACTATTCGGGCATGACCTCCAGCATGGCGATCGCCCTGTCCAAGACGGGCTTCATCTTCCCGTTCGTGGCTGCCTTCCTAGGCTGGCTCGGGGTCTTCCTCACCGGCAGCGACACGTCATCGAACACCTTGTTCGGCCCTCTACAGGCGCAGACAGCCCAGCAACTCGGGAACGTGAGCCCGATCCTGACCGCCGGCACCAACTCATCCGGCGGCGTGATGGGCAAGATGATCAGCCCGCAGAACCTCTCGGTTGGAGCGGCCGGCGTGAACAAGGTGGGATCGGAAGGCGAGATCTTCCGGCGCGTGATCGGCTACAGCCTCATCCTCACCAGCGCGGTCGGAGTCGTGGCCATGATCGAGGCTTATGTAATTCCAGGGATCGTCCCGACGCCGTAGCGAGCTCCGCCTCCCCTTCCGGCCGTGACCTCCGGTCAGGGCCGACCTCCCCACGCGGTGGGGAGGCCGTGGGGAGGCCAGGTGCCGAGAGCGAGATTCGAACTCGCACGCCCTTGCGGACATCGGTTTTTGAGACCGACGCGTCTGCCATTCCGCCACCTCGGCGCTCTTGCGGGGAGCCTCGACCATACTAATTGGCCCATGCGAAGCGCCCTCCTTCTGTGGCTGATCCTGGTCGCGGGCTGTGGACCGACGGTGGCGCCGGCCGCTGCCGTCACGCCCGGCCCCTCGCAGGGTCCCGCTTCAGCCCCCCGAATCGAGCAGCCCCCGGTCACCCCGCCCACTGCCCCGGGCACCAACCTGCCCGCCTTCGCCTGCGCCGATGCGAGCGGAGGCAAGACTGGCGTCGCGGGTGTCGTCGCAGCCAGAGTCGCTCCGCAGGCCGGCTATGACCGGTTCGTGCTCCAGTTTGATGCGACCGTCCCCAGCTACACGGTGAAACGCCAGGCCTCACCCGTGTTCCCCGCCGGGGCAAGCGGCCAGACCCTCACGCTGAGTGGAACCTCGGGAGTGTTGGTGCGCGTCCACTCGGCCACCGCCGCGAACACGTTCACCGGCCCCACCGACATCACGCACGGCGAGTACCCGGTACTGAAGGAGGCCCGACAGACCGAGGACTTCGAGGGTTACGTGTCGTGGGGCCTCGGACTCGGCAAGGCGGCCTGCCTACGCGCCTTCACGCTTGCAGATCCGGCTCGCTTAGTCGTCGATTTCAGCACGACGGCAAGTTAACCTTCCACGGCGAATGGCGATCCAGCCACCGCCGGCGCCGGCAGTTCCGCAGCAAGCTCCTCCGGGTGCCACCACAAAGAAGGGCGGGTGCTTCGGACGAGGCTGCGGCTGCGGGTGCGGCGGATGCCTGCTGGTGGTGGTGGTGGCGGGCCTGCTCGTTTTTGGAAGCGGCTATTACTTCCTCGTCGTGCAGGCGCAGGCCGCGGTCTCGGCACCCGCCGCGCTCGCTGTGATCAACCAGCCGGTCAGTGTCGACGGCAACCCGGGAATCCCAGGCGAAGCCCTGAATACCGGCAACACCGTCCACACGGGCACCGGCGGCCACGCTGCCATCCAGTTTCCTGACGGCACGTTCGTGCGCATGTCCCCCGACACGTCGGTCACCTTGACGGAGGTCCAGCTGCAGAAGAACGGCAACCTGCAATCGGCCGGCGTGGTCCAGAAGGTCGGCCGCACCCTGACTTCCGTCCAGCACCTGGCCGGCGGGGCGAGCTTCCAGGTCGCGGGACATTCGGTCAGCGCCCAGGTACGGGGTACCGAGTTCGAGGTGCTGGTGCGCGCCAGTGGCACGAACCTGATCAAGGTCTTCAACGGCACTGTTACCGTCAGCGGCGCCACCACGGTGCGCCTCACAGCCGGACAGCAGATCGACGCAGACGCCAACGGCCGGCTCTCGAACCAGCGAGCGATCCAGGCGGACCCGCAGGACCCATACCCGCTCACGACGCAATGTTCGACTGCGGCTTCGAGCGGCAACACCTCGGGCACCTTGCAGTCGTCGAGTGGTGAGAACCTGACCAACGGCCAGACGGCCGAGAGCGACTACAACTCGCCTGGCGGCAACCTCATGCTTGCCTTCTGTTACCCGGGCAGCCTGATGAAGGTAGCGGTGACGGATCCGACGGGCCGCGCTTTCGCCAAGCAAGGGGCGGCGCCGCTCGTCATCAGGATCGCTAACGGACCGCCAGGAATCTACAAGGCGATGGTGACCGCCCTCAGCGTGCCGACAACGGGAGAGGCATACGCTCTGGCCTTCGCAACCGACGCATCGTGCACTCCCGGCAATGTGGACACCGGCACCGTGGTGCGCCAGACGCTGAGCAACTCACAGATCGCGAAGGCTCTGGCCGACTCCGGCTCGACCGGCATCACGCTGCAGGTGCAGGGCACCTCCCCCACCTCGGCGCGCATCTTCTACTTCTCGAACCTTGGCGGCATGCCGATCCAGTGGGCCATAGTGTTCTACGCGGCCACCCCCAACCTGGGTGCGGTGATCACCCAGGTGAGCGTCCGCGGGATCAATGTGACCACGACGGTCGTATCGAAGGTGAGCTCGTTGGGCGGCAACTCCATCACTTCGATGCCCGCCGGCTTCATCGTCGACCGGGTGTATTCGTGCAATGGGCCCGGCGGAGACGGAATGATGGTCATCGAGGGCCACCGGTAACCTCTGGCCAGCAAGGGACCGGAGGCGTCGCCGTTAAACGGTCCTTGAGCTATCTTTCGCGGGCAACATGCGAAACGTAGCCGCCCAAACGCCACCTCGACGCCGGGGGGGACGACGCATCCTGTTTGCTCTCGTGATCCTGTTGGCGATCGTGGTCGGCGGCATCTTCTGGCTCAATCAGTCCGCCCAGGCGGCCGTGAACGTCTCTGCAACCCTCACCGTCTATCAACCGGAGGCAACCCTGGCGCACGGCGGCGGCGCCTACGCGGCGGCTTCGACCGGTGCGCAGGTCCAGGCGGGAGACTCGGTGAAGACCGACACCAAAGGCCGTGCCTCGATCCAGCTACCGGATGGAACATTGACCCGCCTTGCGAGCGACACCGAGATCAGGCTGGACGCCGCGCATTTCACGAAGAGCGGAACTCTGCGCGACGCCAAGATCACTGAGAAGGTTGGGCGGACGCTGACGAGCGTCGAGCACCTGGTCGCGGGCGCGACGTTCCAGGTGGCCGGCCAATCAGCCGTCGCTTCTGTGCGCGGCACGAGGTTCGAGGCGTACGTCAAGGCCGATGGCACGATGATCGTCAAGCTCTTCGACGGCGAGCTGGACTTCGACGGCAAGAACCACGTTCACCTTCACGCGGGCCAGCAGGCGACCGCCGACCCTCAGGGCAACATTGGACCGGCAGGGCCGATCCAGCCCGACCCGGGCGACCCATTTGGTCCGGCGATGGCAGCTTCGGACGCAGTAGCTGCCGGCACTACGCCGGGCACCGAGCAGGATTTCATCGGCGCGCCGCTGCACAACGGTGAGCAGCAGACGTACACGTACAGCTACGCCGGCGGTGGCCTGGTCAAGGCATCGCTCGGTTATCCCGGCAGCGTGATGCAGCTCAAGGTCCAGGCACCCGATGGCCAGATGTACTCCAAGTCGGGTCCATCACCGATCGTGGTCGTCATCGAGAAAGCGCCGCCTGGCCTCTACAAACTGTTCGTGATCGGCATCAGCGGTCTGGGCACCGTCGGTGAGGAGCCGTTTCTAGCGGTAGCGGCGGTGGAGCCGTGCGTCAGCTCTGACATCGACCAGAACAAGGCGGTGCGCCGCGGCTACACGGCGCAGGATCTTGCGGCCGCGGTGGAAGTGTCCGGCCTTTCGAACCTGAGCGTGACCATTGCCGCGACTTCGCCGGCCGGTGCCATCGTGACGGGCAAAGGGACATACGACGGGGTGAGCTGGACGGGAGCTGTCTTGCTGGTGGCGCGCGGCGGCGCGATTCAGATCATGGCGGTCGGCGGGAAGGTCTTCGGTGTCAACGTGCCGGCCCAGCAGATCGTGCAGCAGATTGGCACCGCAATCGGCCAGGACCCGTCGAACCTCAACCCGGGATTCACCGTCGACCGCCTGTTCGCATGTAACAGCGTGGTCATGATCGACGGACGACACACATAAGGAAATAAGAGGGAACCCGGATGGTTCCCTCTCATCGCCCGGTCGCTTCGCGACGGGGCTGCTCGCCCTCCGGTATATGGATGGGATTCTTTGACAGTCACTACTCGCCACGATTCGGAGGGGAGAGAAACAAAGTCGCGGCCGGGCGAAGCCCGTCCGCCCATGACACGTCAGGGAAAGCTCTTCCTTTCCTAGTGGAATCCGAAGACGCGCTGCATGAAGCGCATGGCCAGGGTTAGCCCTGAGCCCTCCAGCAACCACGCGACCTCGGCGACTCCCACCACCAGGACCAGGACCGCGCTCAGGCCGATGCTTCCGCGATGCATCACCGGCTTCAGCCAGTGGACTCCCTCGGCATTCCCGTCGGGTGAAGTGAGCGCCGACTCCAGGCGATCGAGCAGCTCTCCCGCAGTTGCCGGCCGGCGGTTGGGGTCGCGGTCCATCGCCTGCTGAAGCACCATGGCAAACGGCGACGACAGGTCGGGCACCACGTCGCGGACGCTGGGCGGCGGCTCGTAGAGGCGCCGGCTCAGTGTCTCGATCCAGCTCTTCGATGAAAAGGGGCGGCGGCCCGTCACCGCTTCGAAGATGACTGCCGCTAGCGAATACACGTCCGCGCGCCCATCGACCTCGCGACCAACGAGCCGCTCCGGCGCGACGTAGTCCGGCGCGACCGGGCCTCCCGCGCCGGGCCCTGTATTGAATGACGCGACGGTGCCGAGGCCGAATCCGGTCAGCAGCGTTCGCCCGTCGTCGGCCAGAAGGATGTTGGCCGGCTTGACATCGCGGTGGATCGTCGCGCGCGAGTGCGCGTAATCCAGTGCACTCGCGATCGGGCGCAAGAGCGCGATGACGCCCAGCGGCTCGTAACGCTCGCCGGCTTCGAACACGTCATCGAGGGTCTTGCCGGCGACCATCTCGGTGACCAGGTATGGAGACTCAGCCTCGTAGGCGAGCTCGTACAGGCGGGGAATCGCTTCATGCTCCAGTGCAACGTAAGAGCGCAGCTCGAGCAAGAATCGCCTCGAGAAGCTGACGTCGCGCGCGACGTTGGCTCCGATGGTGCGCAGGGCGACGCGACGCTGCAGCTGTGGGTGCTCGGCCTCGTAGACCGATCCAAGGCTGTCCGTCTCGATCTCGCGCACGACCCGATATCCGCCGACCAGGTGATGACCGTTGCTTGCGGTCTTGGATCGCGAGCCGTTCTCGTGTGTGCTTTCGTGCGGGCTTTCCTGTCCCACGAAACCTGAACTTTAGGCCACCGCGCGTCGATTACGTGCGAACAGGGGCCAGCCTAGGTGTCGGCGAGAGGAGTTGAACCTCCACGCCCTTTCGGGCACCAGCTCCTAAGGCTGGCGCGTCTGCCGTTCCGCCACGCCGACTTACCGACCCAAAAGATAACTAGAAGTTTTCGATCTTCACCGGCTCGATCTGGCCCGCGGGGGCGAATTGGAAGATCCGGGATACGAAGTACAGCTCACCCTCGATCGAGCGCCGGATGTTTTTCTCCTGGCGAAACCCATGCTGCTCGCCCTCAAACGCGACATACGCGTGCGCGAGTTTCTTCTGCTTACACACCGCGACGAATTCCTCGGCCTGGCTCGGAGGCACGATCTTGTCCTCGAGACCCTGGAAGAGGATGACTGGACACTTGAGGTTGTCCGCAAAGTGGACCGCGGACCGATCCCTGTATAGGTCCGCCCGTTCCGGATACGGACCGACCAGGGTATCGACATAGTGAGACTCGAACTTGTGGGTTTCTTTGATGAACAGCTCCAGGTCACCGATTCCGAAATGGCTTGCCCCCGCATCGTAGAAATTACGTTTCGTCAGTGAAAGCAGCACCGTGAAGCCACCGGCCGACCCGCCAGTGATCCACACCCGGTTGCCGTCGGCCAACCCTTGCTCAACCAGATATCGCGCAGCGTTGATGCAGTCGTCCACATCGACCACGCCCCAGTTGCCGTTCAAGCGGATGCGGTACGCACGACCGTATCCCGACGAA
Source organism: Candidatus Dormiibacterota bacterium (assembly GCA_035602315.1). Lineage (GTDB taxonomy): Bacteria > Chloroflexota > Dormibacteria > Dormibacterales > Dormibacteraceae > Palsa-870. Next base: position 12,412 of record DATNML010000011.1, on the reverse strand, counting down.
CCTCCGTAGTTGACGTCCACAACTGCGAATCCGCGACTTGTCCAGTAGTGGTATTCGAAGGTGTAAGTCGGACCGGCGGAACCGGTCGGCCCTCCGTGACACCGCACCATGAGCGGAGGCTCCTCGCCAGGCTGCGCCTCGTACTCGTGGTTTTTCGGCGGGTAGTAGATGGCATGTGCCGTCATCCCGCCTTCGGTCGGAAATTCAATCGCCTTCGGGATGCTGAGGTTGCCCGCGTCGATGTGCGCCGGGTTCGAAACCTTCACGACCTCCTGCGCTGAGCTCGCCAGGTCGATCGTAAGCACGCGTTCTGCCAGCGTCGGCGAGCCGGCAAAGAGCGCAACCTTGCGGCCGTTTGTTTGCACACTGCTCAAGTTCGAATAGAAGAGCCCGACCTCCTGCATCGTGGCGGCGTTGAGGTTGATTCGCCCTAACTTCGTCCCGCCGGGCTCGGAGTACAAGCAGATGATTTCGTCCGCGCCGGCGAACGCATAGAACCGCATGCCAAAGATCCACTGCGGCGCTCCGAACTCGGCGGCCCGTGGGCAGAGAGGTTCATCGCCCTCGCCCCGAGCGCGGTACAGGTTCCACCAATCGCTGCGGTCGGAGACGAAATAGAGTTCGCCGGTCGGAGACCACTCGGGCTGAAGCACCGATTCGCTGTCTCCGCCGGCGATCTGGCGCGACGACGTGACCCGCCCGTCGAGGTCAAGCTCGCCGACCCAAAGCTCGCTGCCATCCCAGGGCATGTTGGGATGGTTCCAGGTCGTCCACGCCAGGCGATTTCCGTCGGGACTGAGCTTCGGTGACGAGTAGAAGTCGTTGCCCGATGCGATCGTGATCGCGTCGCGATCGCGGCTCCAATCCAGCGACACGATCGAGTTGACCGCTTCTCTCGCACCCGTCGTGTGATCCTCGCGCACCGCATACAGGCGCCCACGCCGATGGTCGACGGCCATGTCCGCATGGCGCACGTCCACAGCCGAGGTGATCGGCCGCGGCGCCCCATCTCGATCCTGCCGGTAAAGGCGCTGGTCGGCGTAGTTGGCAAACCAGACGGTTCCGGCGCTGACGGCGAAATGGCCGCCGCCATATTCGTGGACGCGCGTGCGCGCGTTGAAGCCTTTCGGAGTGACGTCGCTGATCGCTCCGCCCGAGCGCCGGCAGACGACGATGCGTCCGGCTTCATCGGGCCGAAGCTCCGACCAGTAGAGATCATCCCCATCCCATCTGACCATCTGGTTGCGCAGCTGCACCGTGCCTTTGAGCAGAAGGTCGACCGTGATGGGCGATGGCCAAGACCCGAACGACGCGACCGTGCGCGCGCTCAAGACTGGTGGCGTTTGATGATCAGCGCATCGCCCTGGCCGCCACCGCCACAGAGCGCGGCCGCGCCGACGTTCAGGCCCCGCCGCTTCAGCTCGTAGGCGAGCGTCAGCACCAAACGCGCGCCGCTCGCACCGATGGGATGGCCGAGCGCAACCGCGCCGCCGTTCACGTTGACCCGCTCCTCGTCCAGCTCGAGCATCCGGGTTGCGTTGAGGGCGACCGCCGCGAACGCTTCGTTGATCTCGACCAGGTCGAGGTCGCCGGTCTCGAGGCCGGCTTTCTTAAGCGCGTTGCTCAGCGCCAGAGCCGGCACGGTGTGCAGCCACGAGTAACGGTCAGCGCTCATGCCGTGAGCGACTACTTCAGCGAGCGGCTCGATCCCCAGCCGGCTCGCTCGCTCGCGCGACATGACAACCACGGCCGCCGCCCCATCCGAGATCTGCGACGCGTTGCCGGCGGTGATCGTCCCGTCCTTGCTGAACGCCGGCTGCAGCTTGCCCAGCGCTTCGACAGTCGTCCCCGGCCGCACGCCCTCGTCGCGATCGACCTTGACGGCCTCGCCTCGCTTTTGGTGAAGCGTCACAGACACCACCTCGTCCGCCATCGCCCCGCTGTCCCAGGCTCGCTCCGCACGCTGATGTGACCGTGCCGCCCAGGCGTCCTGCTCTTCGCGGCTGATCTCGAGCTCACGATTGACCTCGTCCGAGCCCTCGCCCATGTGCTGCCCGGTGAAGGTCGACCAGAGCCCATCGTGGACCATCGAGTCGACCATCTCCGAGTTGCCCATGCGCGCTCCGAACCGCGCCTTCGGCACCAGGTAAGGAGCCTCGGACATCGACTCCATCCCACCCGCCACGACGACCTCCACCTCGCCGGCGCGGATGAGTTGATCGGCGAGCGCGATGGCGTTGATGCCCGACAGACAGACCTTGTTGATGGTGATCGCCGGAACTTCCTGCGGGATGCCAGCCTCAATGGCGGCCTGCCGCGCGGTGATCTGCCCGGCTCCGGCCTGCAGGACCTGGCCCATGATCACGTAGTCGACGTCTGCGCCTCTGACCCCGGCCCGCTCGAGCGCGGCGCGGATGGCATGAGCCCCAAGGCTCTTCGCGGGCTGGTCCTTGAACGCTCCCCCAAATTTGCCGAAAGGAGTGCGCGCGCCCGCTACTATCACGGATGCCACACAGCCAGTCTAAGGAGGCGAGGGCTCGGTCATGAGAAACGCTTTGCTGGCCATCGATCTACAGGCCGACTTCGTCCAGGGCGGCAGCCTACCGGTGCCAAATGGGATGCCGGTCTGCGCAATGATCGCGCGGCATATCCGCCATTTCAAGACCGAATACCAGTTTGTCGTCGCCTCCCGCGACTACCACGAGGACCCTCCCGACCATTTCTCAAACACACCCGACTTTCTGACGACCTGGCCGCCCCATTGCGTCATCGGCACCCCGGGCGCGGCATTCGTGCCTCCGATTGCGAACCTCGTCCGCGAGAAGCTCATCCAGACGGTCGTAAGCAAGGGCCGCCACAATGCCGCGTACTCGGCGTTCGAGGCAGTCGACACGCGCGGCCACGGGCTGCTCGACGTCCTCAAGGAGGCGCGCATCGATCACATCGACATCTGCGGCATCGCGACCGACTACTGCGTCCGGGCGAGCGCCCTCGACGCGCGGAAGAACGCCTTCCAGGTCCGCATCCTGACCAACCTTTGCGCGGCGGTCAGCGAAGCGACTGGCCTTCAGGCACTCGAGGAGATGAAGGTGGCCGGGTGCCAGCTGCAGGCAGCGACAGCGCCATAGATAGTTCGGCACGTTTGGCGCCAACCGTGCGTCTGACCGCGCCTGATTCCGCGCGTTTAGCGCCAACCGTGCAATGACGAGACGGCGTCGCTGGTCTTACTTACGGGCTCTCGCCTTGGCTTTGGTCGCTGTGCCTTCGTACTTGAACGAGACGTTCAGCCGGATCCGATAGCTCGAGACCTTGCCGTTCTCGATCGTCAGGTCCTGCCTCACCACCTCGGCGACGCGGAGGTCGCGCAGCGTCTTGGACGCGGTCTCGACCGCGGCTTTGGCGGCTGCCTCCCAGCCCTGGGTGCTGGTCCCTACCAGCTCGGTCACCCGATAGACGCTCTCCGCCATGGCTGCCCTCCTTATCAGTGAGCGAATTGATCCCTCAGTTAGTCGCCATTGTCGCTCGCTCGAGCTTCCGAAGGTCAGGTAGCGCGTCAGCGATCTTCTCCGCGAGCGCCACCGGTTGCGCACCGCGCAGGTAGATGACCTGCTCGGTGACTCCCAGCTCCAGGTACTGAGCGCACAGGTCCAGCAGCTGCCCACGATCGACGCCGTCCCAACCGAACTGGATCGAGCGCCGGATCTCTGACGGGTTGCGGCCGACCGCGTCGCAAGCCTCGTCGAGCATCGGCGTGAGCTCCTTGACCCTGGCAGGGTCGCCGCCCGCGATGTTCCAGACGTCAGCGTGGCGAGCCACCAGCCTCAGCGTGCTCGGGCCAGACGCTCCGATCCAGAACGGCGGGTGTGGCTTCTGGATCGGCTTCGGGTTGGCGATCGCGTCCTTGAAATGGTAGTAGCGGCCCTCGAAGTTCGTGCGCTCCTCAGTGAACAGTGACTTGATGATGCGGAGCGACTCGCTGAGCCGGCCGACCCGGTGGTCGAGGCCCTCGAAGCCATACATCTGATGCTCGATCTCAGCCCAGGCGGCGCCGATGCCGAACTCGAGCCGGCCGCCCGAGAGGTGATCGACTGTGACCGCCGACTTGGCGAGCAGCGCGGGATTGCGATAGGTATTGCCGGTGACGAGGCAGCCGATTCGCACGCGCCGGGTCGCCTCGGCCATCGCGGCCTGAAGCGTCCAGCCTTCGTAGATCGGGCGGTCGGGCCCGCCATCGCCGATCGATGCGAGGTGGTCGAAGTCCCATACGTGATCGAAACCGGAATCGTCGGCGAGGCGCCAGACGGCGCGCAGCGCCTCGACAGTCGTGTCCTGGCCGGAAAGCTTCAGCCCGAAGCGCAGTGGATGAGTCATCTGATGCACGTTAGTGGAAGCGGGTCGGGCGGACGCGGATCGCGTGGTGGTACTGCTCATCGAACTCTTGGGGGGTCATACCGATGCCCTGGATGTGCTCTCGGTACTTGCGCAGATAACCGGCGACCTTGCTTGCAGGAGGATGCTTGGGGTCGATCTTTGCGATGCCGTCAATGCGCACCACGTCCTCTCCCACAGGGTCGGTGTTGAGGTGCAGCGCAACGTTCGGGTTGGCCTGCATGTCGCGCACCTTCTGACCCAGAACTGCGTAAATGAGAAAGGATTCGCCGTCCCACCAGAACCACACCGGAACCGCGTGCGGGTGGACGTCGCGGCCGACGGTCACGATCCAGATGACCAGCTCTCGCTTGAGACGCGTCACCTCGTGCTTGCTGGGCATGTCTCTAGTTTGCGACTTCCGAGATCGTGGCAAAGTAGAGGCGATGGCCAAGACCCCAATCAACAAGACCGACGTGACGAAGAAGTCCGAGGCGGAGTGGAAGCGCGACCTGACACCTCAGCAGTTCCACGTTCTGCGCGAGAAGGGAACCGAGCGGCCCTTCACCGGGGAGTACTGGGACAGCAACACGCCGGGCGCCTACCTCTGTGCCGGCTGCGGCGCCAAGCTCTTCGAGTCAGAGACGAAGTTCGACGCGCACTGCGGCTGGCCGAGCTTTTACGCACCGGCGGCAGACGCCTCGGTCGCGGAGAACGTCGATGACTCCCTTTTCATGGTCCGGACCGAGGTCACCTGCGCGAACTGCGGCGGCCACCTCGGCCACGTGTTCGACGACGGTCCCCAGCCGACCGGTCTTCGCTACTGCATCAACTCGGCGTCGATCAAGCTCGAACCGAAGAACGAGCCCCGCTAGACGCCGATCGGGTTGCTGACCAGGACGATAGTCGTCCTATATTCCGATCGATCAGGAGCTCTTTGGCGACTCCAGCATCTTTCTGACGATCGGGCTCGGCTCCTTCGGCTGCCAGGCTCGATAGGCCTCGCGCACAGGGACCGGCCATTCGACGTCGAGGTCGACTCGGGTGCCGAAGTCGGAGGCGCCTCCGAGCACGCGCAGCGCTAGCTCCAGTGTGCGCCGCTGCATGCCGCGGTCGCGTGGCATCCCAAACGCGTGGCCAAACGGAAACTCGACACCGACGATTCGTGGCGCCCGTCGCTCCTTAGCCACCGAGGGCATCATGGTCACGACCACCGTCGGAATCCCCGCCGCCTCGATCCACCGTGCCAGCACGGGCACGTTCGTGCAGCAATCGGGTCAAGCCGGGGCGAGGATGAGACCATCCGCGACCTGGTCTCGCAGGTGAGCCACAAGCTCGGGCGCCGTTGTTTCGTGCCAGTCTCGAAGGCTGCGTTCCTGGAATCCCATCACCGAGACGTGCTCGGCCACGGCGCCCCCGATCATTCCCTCCTCGGCAAGCTGTCCGAGCAGGTGCATCGGCAGCGCGATCTCGGGATCGGCCAGCAGGTCATCGTCATTTATGTGCAGGTGAGCGACACCGATGCCTTCGGCAGACGCCGTGGCGGGGATAGACCGCCACGTCGGGTCTCCCCATTCGGGGTGCGTCTGCTCGCGCTCGAGGTCGAATGACGGCTGCGAGTCCTTCAAATACATGCCCGCCGACGTCAGCAACGCGATGCGTGCCTGCGCCAGCCGCTTTTCGAATGGCGCCCAGACCGGCTCGTCCTCACCAGGGAACGGCCCGCGGCCTTCGTACAGCGGGCGAAAGGTTCGAGGCAGGAACTTGAAGCTGTCGACGACCACTACTCGAAGTCTAAAAGCGTGCCGGTGATCACCGGCCGCACGGAGCCTCCAACCTCAATGTGGGTCGGCACGTCTTCCGAAGCGCCGTAGGTCAGCTCGATATGGATGAAGCTCTGGCGTCCCATCTTGGTTCCCTGCTCGTTGACGATCGCAACTTGGGGCGCTCTCGGCACCAGGCCATATTTGACGGCGAAAGCTCCAAGTGGACCGCTGCCGGAGCCAGTCGCGGGGTCTTCGGGGATGTCCAGTGAGAACATTCGGCTGTAGAGACGGTTGCCGCCGACCGCCGCAAAGATGAACGCGCCAAAAGCTTGCGTCGCTTCCAGGACGTCGCTCAACTGCTCAAGGTCGGCCTCTGCCTCGTCGACTGCGCGGGCATCGCGGAGGGCAAAAAACAGGAACGGGTTTCCCGTGCTCGCGACCTGGACCGGAACCTCCGGCACCAGATCCTCCTCTGTGAGCCCGATCAGGCCGGCGGCTTGAACGCGGCGCCGCTCTACCGCGCCGAAGGTGAGCTCGGGGTGCGTCATCCAGAAAGTCAGGCCGCCTGGTCCTTTCACACCCCGCACAGGCACCGCGCCGATGCCCTCTTCAAGGATGAACTCCAGCGCGCCACCGGCCACCAATCCCTCGGTCGCGAGCACCCACGCTGTCCCGACCGTCGGGTGGCCGGCGAATGGGAGCTCGCTCGTCGGCGTGAAGATCCGGACGCGAGCTGCGTATGCCGGGTCGCTTGGCGGCAGCACGAACGTGGTCTCGGAGATGTTCATCTCCTTGGCGATTCTTTGCATCGCTTCGCTCGGAATGTCGCCCGCGTCGAGCACCACCGCCAGCTGGTTGCCCGCCAGAGACTTCTCGGCGAAGACGTCGACCGTGTGAATGCGATGCCCGGCGGTCACGGCCGGAAGACCAGGCAGGTCGTCGTGCCGTGCGCCAGCAGCTTGCCCGTGCTCTCGGCGATCAGCCTGCCTTCCGCGGTGGCGACCCTGCCGCCACGATGTAGGACTTTGCCCTCGCAGCGCATGCGACCGGTCTCGAGGGTGATGGGGCGGACGAAGTTGACGCTCGTTTCCAGGCTGGTGTAACCCTCTCCGGCCGCGAGCGTCGAATGGATCGCGCAGCCCATCGCCGAGTCCAGGATGGTCATCGCGAATCCTCCATGCACTACGCCGATCGGGTTGTAGAGAAACTCGGCCGGCTCGCCGACGAAGACGGCTCGCCCATGCTCAACCTCGGCGCCGGTGAAGTCGAGGGTGGCCGCAATCGGAGGTGGCGGCAGCTTGTTCTCGAAAACCGCTTTCAGGTAGTCGAGCCCGCTCAAGCCGGCGCCTGCGTCACGCAATGCCATCGGATCTTCCCAGCTGTAGGTACGCGAACGCTGGCTCACATTCATGAAAAGGCAGAGTAGATCGCCAGCATTCCAAGGACCGCGATCGCCAGGCCGCTGAACGTGCTGATGCCGCGCACCACGGTTGGAGTCAAGCGGGTCCGCATGAACGACGCGGCGACTGCCAACAAACACCACCAGGTCGCGGATCCGATGAGCACGCCGGCAACCAGAGCGGCGGGCTTCGCGAGCCCACCACCTCCTCCAAGTCCAAGGGTGGCAGCCAGCGCGGCAAACGAGATGATCGTGGCTGGGTTGGTGATCGTCAGCCCGAACGTGGAGGCGTAAGCCCAGGCGAAACCCCGGCCTGTCGTGACAGGAGCCTCGGCCGGCCTGTTCTGGCGCGCGAACAAGATGCGTAGGCCCAGCCCGATCAGCACCGCACCGCCGACCACGGCCAGCGGCCGCCGGCCGCTGACGACCGCCGCGACCACGACGGCGAATCCAAACGCTGCCACGGTGGCGTAGAAAGCATCGGCGGTAGCGACACCCAGGCCCGAGACGATGCCGTACAAGCGTCCGCGGAGAAGGGTCCGCCTAAGGCAGAGAAAGAAGATCGGGCCCGGCGAGGCCGCGATCGCGAACCCGAGCGCAAATCCGCGGAGCAGCAGGCTGGACACCGCGGTCTCTCATGGCTGCATCCTATCTGCTATACCCGGCGCGTATGAACCTCCGACTCAGGCTCGGCGCAGCGGTCGGGATGACGTTGCTCGCGGTTTCAGCGCTGCTGGCCCATCAGCTGTTCGGCACGGCCTGGAGCAACCACTGTGACCCCGGCAACGCTCAGTTCAACCTCTTGAAAACGGACCCGATCGTCTCGTTCCATGCCAAGGACGACGTCTTCACATTCGAGAGCGACAGCGCCGACAACAGCTGGCTCTGCACGAGCCCTTCCCTCTCGGTCAGCCACTTCGGGGACCAGGCGGCCCTCTATGAGGAATTGAGAGCCGGCCTGACCGACAGCGGCTGGACCGAGCTCACGCCACCGTTCTTGCCGAATCAGGACTTCGACGTGTACCAGAAGGATGTCGCCGGCGGAGTCCGCCTCGATGCCGACGTCCGCAAGCAGCTTTTCTGGGTCGAGGTGGACCTGAACGCGCCAGGTCTACACCTGGGCGAACGCGGTTTCTAGCGCGGGTCGTCGTGATCGTTTACGCGCGTTTAATCTGGGCCGCGGTATTCTCAGGCACCCATGGAAATCGTCCGTAACGTCACGCGCCACAAGCTCCGCAGCTTCCTGACCATCTCGGGCATCGTCATCGGCGTGCTCGCCCTGACCACGATGGGCGCACTGGCGGAAAACTTCAACGCGCTGCTGGATGGAGGAGTCAAGTATTTCGGCTCGAGCATTCAGGTCGGACCACCCGACGGCACATCCGCCCCGCTGCTTCCGATCTCAAAAGTCGATGAGATCAAGCAAGTCGCCGGCGTCGGTGCGGCCTTTCCGACCTATTCGTTTCAGGCCAAGCCGGGCTCTGCGCCGTCGTTCAGCTTCGGCGTTCCGGACACGATAGTCGCGGGCGACCCCGCCGAGAACGACTGGGCAGCCCTGAAGATCACCTATGCGCAGGGGCATGCGTTGGACACGAGCACCACGGGCCAGGTCGTCCTAGGCTCGACGATCGACAAGGAGTTCGGCAAGAAGATCGGAGACACCATCGATCTTCCCATCCGGCCGCCCGACGCCAAGCCCGACTTCGTCAACCACACGTTCACAGTGGTCGGCATCCTCAACGTCACCCGGACGGCGCCTGACACGTTCGCCTACATCAATGTCGTCGATGGGCAGACGCTGCTCAAGGACAGCCTTCCCGCTACGATCCGCGACCAGATTCCCGTCGCGCAGGTCGCCGAGGCGATTGATGTCTACGGCAGGCCCGGATCGTCGATCAGCGACCTCGACAAGCTGGCAGTACAGATCAACACGCAGGTCTCGGGCGTAAAAGCGACCAAGCCGAGCGACATCGTGAACGCGTTTAAGTCCGGGGGCGCCATCTTCACCGCGATCACCACCGCGGCTGCGCTTCTCGCCCTCATCATCGGCGGGCTCTCGGTCGTGAACACGATGTTCATGGCGGTGGCCGAGCGGGTCCGCGAGATCGGCCTCAAGAAAGCAGTAGGCGCGACGACCCTGAACATCATGGGTGAGTTCCTTTTCGAGGCGACGCTGATCGGCGTCGTCGGAGGAGTGGTCGGTTATGGGCTCGGAGCGGCGATCACTGTGTTCCTCAATGCGACGACGCCTCCCGGTCAGTCAACTCTGTTTCTTATCACTCCCGCGCTGACCATCCTCGCGATCGGTTTCGCCACCGTGCTGGGTGCGCTGGCCGGCATCCTGCCCGCCTGGCGGGCAGCCCGCCTTGACCCAGTGACAGCGCTCAGGAACGAGTAGCGATGGCAGACGTCCGGCTGGTTGAGCTGACCAAGCATTACAGGCGAGGTACCGAGGTCATCCGCGCGCTTGACGGCGTGACGGTCGACATCGAGAAAGGAGAGTTCGTCGCAGTGGTCGGACGCTCGGGCAGTGGCAAGACCACGATGCTTGACCTGATGGGCCTCCTGCTCAAACCCACCTCCGGGAGCCTTTTCATCGACGGCATCGACACCGCCAGGCTGGGTGACCGCGAGCGGGCACACATGCGAGCCCGTCGGGTTGGCTTCGTTTTTCAGGAATACAACCTGCTGTCCGGGCTGAACGTCCTCGAGAACGTGATGCTGCCGCTGCGTTATGTGCAAAACGGAAAGAAAACCGGGGCCGCACGGGCCGTGGAGCTGATCGATCGGGTCGGTCTCAGCGACCGCATCCGGCACCGTCCCACTGAGCTCTCGGGCGGCCAGGCGCAGCGCGTGGCGATCGCGCGGTCGATGGTGAACAGCCCGTCGCTCATCTTGCTCGACGAGCCGACCGGGGCGGTCGACACCGAGACGGCGCAGCAGCTCGTCGATCTGCTCAAGCGGCTCAACCGGGAAGACAAGGTCACGATCGTGATCGTCACGCACGACCTAGACATCGCAGCGCAAGCAAACCGGAACATCCGTCTGAAGGACGGGAAGGTCCTCGCGGACGAGCGCGTCGAGGCCGCCGGAGTAGCCTAGAAGGACGACCGGGAGCCGGTCGCCTATCGTTTACCCGGATGCGCGAGCCATGATGCGGCGCCTGCTCACATTCGCCGCGATCGGCATCGGGCTGACCGTGGCCGCAGTCGTCGGCGCGACCGCCTACCAGGCACTTCGCACGCCGCTGCAGGCCTCGAGCGGCACTCCGCTTACCCCGGAGAACTGCTCGCCTGGGCCGTGCGTCGACGTCCAGGGCTTCACCTTGTGGATATCCGACGTCAAGCTCGACGGGGACCTCGTGAGCATGCAGGTCAAGTTCCGCAACTCGAGCCCGTCGACTCATGCGTCGCCTGAGGACCTGGCGCTGATAGATACCAGCCGGCACCTGTCAGGACTGGTCACCGACGCGCCGGGATGCAACACCTGGACCCGGCATGACTTCAACAACGGAGCGACCTTCGGGCCGATCAACGTTTGCTTCCGGGTCTACAACGTAGCCCGACCCTTCATCGTCCGGTGGACGCCGGACCTCGGCATCTTCTGCTGCGAGAAGGACATCAGGCTCCCCTAGGCGGTGATCGGGCTACATCCCACAGTCGTCGTCACCGGCGCGACCGGCGCGATTGGGTCCGCGACCGCTGCGGTGCTGGCTCGCCGTGGAGCGCGCCTGCTCCTGATGGCCCGCCCGTCCGACCGGCTGGACGCGCTGGTGGAGCGGCTTGGCGGCGCCGAGAATCGCGTGTCCAGCATGCCTGTCGACCTGTCGTCGATGTCGTCGGTACGCGCCGCGGCTCGGGAGATCAACCGCGCCGGCGGCCACGTTGACGCGCTGCTCAACATCGCAGCAACCTTCGTAAACGGCTATCACAAGACTTCGGACGGGCTCGAGCTGATGCTGGCGACCAACTACTTCGGTCCATTCCTGCTCACCAACCTGTTGCGCGACCGGCTCATCGGTGGCGGTCGTGTCGTCACGGTCACGGCTCCGTCGACGACCCTGGTTGATATGGAGCGGCTGTTCGCCAAGGATCAGTTCGACGCTATGCACACGTTCGGCGCGACCAAGGCGCTGGACCTCATGTTCACGTTCGAGCTGGCGAGGCGGGCAAAGCGATGGGACGTGCGGGCAAACGCTTTCCATCCAGGTGTGGTCCGCTCAGAGCTCATGCGCGAGGCGTCCCGGCCGATCCGCGCTCTCTCGCGCCTGGTTTCGCGCTCCCCAGAACGCCCTGCACACGATCTCGTCGAGCTCGCTATCTCGCCGGCTCACGCCGGGACGACGGGCTGGTTTTTCAAAGGCAGTGGACGTATCGACCCTCCGAAGGCGGCGGCGGATGAGTCTATCCAGGCTGCCCTGTGGCGCCGGACCGCAGAGCTCGTCGAGATCGAGATCGGCGGCTTCTAGAAGAGGTGTGTCCGGGAATCAGCTGGACAAGGCGCGGCCCCGGCGGCCGGTGCCAAGGAGACGACGAGCACGCCAGGGAGCGCATCGCGTAGATGCGTGACCGAGCGCGCGCAGGAGGCGACGATGGCATCAGCGAAGCCCGGCCGACTGGGCCGATGGATTGGCCAGCGCCTTCCCGGACGCACCTCTAAAGGCCGCAAGTTCTTCACACCACGCTCACATGTCGCGGGAAACATGTGCCTCATGGAGTCAATCCCGTTCACAAGGAGTGGTTGGAAATGAGACGCGGTTTCGGTTTGATCGGGCTGGTGATCACGGTGGTCTTGCTGGCCATCGTCGGGGTCATCGCCTACAACGTCGGCTGGTCGGATGGCCTGGCGACTCACGTGCCCGCCGGCACGGCAGAGGCGC
>DATNML010000010.1:0-2560 GCA_035602315.1 Candidatus Dormiibacterota bacterium | reverse complement strand
CTGGCAGGCGTTGCCGACGACTTGGGGTTCGAGCTCATCGGCGTGCAGGACCATCCGTACCAACGCAGGTTCCTTGACACCTGGACGCTCCTGACCGCGATCGCGATGCGGACCAAGACGGTCAAGGTCTTCCCGGATGTCGCCAATCTCCCGCTCCGCCCACCGGCAATCGTCGCCAAAGCCGCCGCCACGCTCGACCTGCTAAGCGGTGGCCGGCTCGAGCTCGGACTCGGCGCAGGCGGTGCCTGGGACGCGATCAAAGCCATCGGCGGGCCGGTCCGAACACCGGGCGAATCGGTCGCGGCGCTGGAAGAGGCGATCCAGGTGATCCGCCTGATGTGGAGCGGCGAGCGAGCGGTCCGGTTCGACGGCAAGTACTACCAGCTGGCGGGCGTGCACACGGGACCGGCGCCCGCCCATCCGATCGGGATCTGGGTCGGCGCGTACAAGCCTCGGATGCTGTCCGTGGTCGGGCGGGCCGCCGACGGATGGGTGCCGTCGCTTGGATACGTCCAGCCCGCGGACCTGATCGAGGGAAACCGGCGCATCGACGAGGCCGCGGCCGCTGCCGGTCGTGATCCGCGCTCCATCCGGCGCATCCTGAACGCCGGCGCCGACGTGCCCGTCGAGCTGTTCACCTCGCTGACTGTCGAGCATGGAATGGACACGTATGTCATCGGCGGTCTCGAGGATCCTGAAGCCCTCCGCTGGTTTGCCACCGACGTGATTCCGGCCGTTCGCGAGGCGGTCGCCAAAGCCCGGTGAATCACGCTGACCTGGTGAGCCTCATCGAGGGCGGTGTCACCGAACGTGGGGGACGTTGGGCGGACCTGGGAGCGGGGGAGGGGGCGTTCACGCGGGCGCTCGCCGACCTGCTGGGTCCCGGCGCTCACATCACCGCCGTCGACCGTAATGCCGGCGCCCTGCGGTATCTCGCCGGCGAGAAAGTTCCAGGCGTCGAGGTCGAGACCAAGGTCGGAGACTTCACACGCCCGCTGGGTCTTTCGAACCTCGATGGCATCGTGATGGCGAACTCGCTGCATTTCATCCGCGACAAGGGACCGGTGCTCGAGTCGGTGCGCCAGATGCTCCGTCCTGGAGGAAAGCTGATCGTCGTCGAGTATGGGACGGACCGCGGCAATCCGTGGGTGCCGCACCCGTTCACGTTTGAGCGCTGGCAGCGGATGGCGGCTCAGGCGGGGTTCGAAGAGACGCGCCTCTTACGAACCATCCCGAGCCGCCACACCGGAAGCATGTATTCGGCGGTCAGTGAATAGGTCACTTCCCCGCTAGCGGGGAAGGTGGCGCGAAGCGCCGGATGGGGAGGCTGGGTGTCTCACTACGATTTCAGAAGACCTGTGACTGCGACTCCGCCGGCTGCGCGTGCTGGTGACGGCCCTGCCTGCGGCGCAGCCACCGGCCGATCATCACCTTGCGGTCACCGCTCGAGCGCCCGCCGCCGCCCGCGTTGAACCGCTTCGTCACGCCGCCAAGCTTTGCTCCCCACGTGACGAACTTGTGGAAGCGCTCCTCGGCTTCCTGCGCGATGCCGATGCGCTCGCCGCGGGTCTCCTCGCGGAAGCGGGAGATGCGACCGGCCGCCGCACCCTCCTTCTCCTCGGGCGTCGACCCGACGTTGAGCTCCGGCAGCGTCCCTAGGACCACGATCTGGTCATCCTCGATCGTGACCTCTACTCCCTTGAACCAGCCGTCTGGGAGCCTTCCGGCAAACCAACCCTTGATCGTTCCGAACTCTTTTTCGTCCATGATTACATAATTACGCTGCAAATCCGAATCTGTCAAGGGGTCTAACGTAAGCTGCCGATGAGATGGGAATGATGGGCGGGCCCCCCTCGATGCACTGGTGGGGCAGGCGGAACAAGCAGCCTGACACGGGACAGGCCAACAGCGGGTTGACCGGCGATCCGGCCCTCGAGCAGCCGCCTTTGCCGGAAGGTCCCAAGGACCTACGCGGCCGCTGGGAAAACCTGAAGCAGTCGGTCAGCGGCACGACGGCGGCCCTACCGAGGGTGCTGCGCCTGGTCTGGGACGCGAGTCCCGCGACCACGCTTGGGCTGTTTGTGACCACCGCGATCGCCGGCGTCATCCCGGCCGCCGCGGCGTACACGGCCAAGCTCCTGATCAACTCAGTCGTGTTGGGTATAGCGATCCATAACTTCCACCAACCGGACCGCGAGACGTTCGCGCAGGTGTGCGCGTGCAGCCCGATTGGGCCGCTGCATACGGTGAGCTTCTCGTCCGTCGGCATGATCGTCGCTCTCGCGATCGTGCAGCTGGCGCTCTTCGCGCTCACCGCATTCCTGGGCACGATTCGCAATATCACGCAGCAGCTGCTGCAGAACTCGGTCGCGATGCGGATCCAGCTGATGGTGATGGAGAAAGCCGCCTCACTTGACCTGCAGTTCTACGAGGACCCGGCCTCGTACGACCTCTTGCGGCGTGCGCAGACCGATTCCATCAACCGGCCGGTGATGATGATCTCCACCGCCTTCGGTCTGGTTCAGACGCTGCTGACGTTCATCACGATGATCGCGCTGCT
>DATNML010000009.1:0-13851 GCA_035602315.1 Candidatus Dormiibacterota bacterium | reverse complement strand
CTTCGGTTCGTCGATCTCGCCCGCGATGGTGAACGTCCACTGGTCCAGCGACACGCGAGGAGTGGGTCCGGCGGAGAGGACGGGGAAGTCGTTGACCACGTGCTGCCCGGGCGGCACGCGCGAGCTCGAGACGTTGTCGCGCCGCTTGCCTTTGAATCCGCGCGAGATAAAACCCATTACGAGGAGGCCTCGCGCCAGTCGAGGGGTGGGCCGAGATTGGCTTCGAGCAATGTGGCCACCTCACCCGGTTTCGGAAACCGGCCGGACCCAATCTTGCTGAACAGGAGCTCACCGTCGAGGCTGATCTCGAACCGGCCGCCACTCCCACTCTGCAGCTCGACCACGCGCATGATCGGCGCCCAGCGGCTCAGCACCTCCGTGGCCAAGCTCACGGCCTGGTCAAGGTAGTCTCAAGGGACGCAGTACTCGATCCGCACCTCGTGGAGCGGCGTGATCACGCCACGATGATAGTGGCCGGTGCGGCCGAGAGCCGGGCGCGCGCAGGGCGCACTTTCAGCTAAATCGCGCGCATCCGGTTGTTCTTCGGGTTGTGCTCCACGTCGGCGAGGCCCAGCGCTTCAAGCAGCGGCGGCATGTACATGCCGAACCTGCCACGCAGGCCTTTCTTGAGGCCATACCACCCCCCGACCGGGTTCTTCGGTGACCGGCCCCAGGCCTCAACCGTGCCTTCGGCCGCCGGCTTCTGCTCATCGGCGCTGCCTAGCGGCATCCAGTCGCCGTGCTTCTTGAGCATCGCGTGCAGGTCTTCGATCGCTCTCAGCTGATAGCGGAGCTCCGTCTTGCCGACCACGCAGACGATCGCCGGCGGGTCCAGCGACTCGTCCTTGTACATCAGGTACTCCGAAGACCCGCTTGGGGTCGTGAGCTGCCAGGGTGACTGCTTCGTCCCCGAACCTTTGACGCTCGTTTTGGCCACGACATCCTCCATGCGTAACAATGCTGTTACCGTAACGCGACCGTTACCATACTCCAAATTGTGAAGGCTAAAAAGAACGCCGGGCGCGCGCGGGGCGCATTTCTCAAGCAAGACCCCTTTGACGCCCTCGGCAACTCACACCGGCGCGCCATCGTGGAGCTGCTCGCCGCGCAGCCGCGCTCGGTGCAGGAAATTGCCGACCGGCTGCCGATCAGCCGCCCTGCGGTTTCACGGCACCTCCGCCTACTGAACAAGGCCGGCCTCGTGGCCGACGAGCAAGCGGGCACGCGGCGCCTTTACCGCCTGGATGAGCATGGAGCGGAGGCGGCGCGAAAGTACCTCGAGCAGGTATGGGGTCAGGTGGGGACCCGCTTCCGGCTGTTCGCGGAAAACACCAGGCCGGCCAGATCCCGGCGGTGATTGAGCCGCTGAGGCTGTCGTTTGTCGTTGGATGCGAGCCGGACCACGCGTTTGCGACCTGGACACGCAAGGCATCGTCCTGGTGGCCGCCAGAGCACACCGTGTCGCATGAGGCCGGAGCTGAGATCGTCTTCGAGCCGCGCGTCGGCGGCCGGATCTTCGAGCGCACGCCGGGCGGTCGCGAGATCGACTGGGGCGAGATCGTCGAATGGGATCCTCCCCACCGTCTCCGGTACCTGTGGCACATCGCCACCGATCCGGAACACGCCACCGACGTAGCGATCGTCTTCCACGAGCTGCCCGACCTGTCGACCCGGGTCGAGGTCGAGCACAGCGGATGGGAACGCCTCGGCGAGATCGGTCATGCCTGGCGCGATGCCAATCACGCCGGCTGGGATGGGGTGCTCCCGGCTTATGAGGCCTCGTGCAGCCTCAGCTGATCAGAGGCTGAGACGGGTCAGGCGCCACAGGCGGCCGGGCGGATACAGGGAGGCCGCGGTGACCAGTGGAACGTCGAGGTTGTAGTCGCCCAGGACCATGTGCATGTTTCCCTCCGGGGTGCGGGCCGGAAGCGGCTTGTCGATCACGATCGACCTGGAGTCAAGCCGCTTTCGCAGCACCATCCCCGGCCACTCGACGAGGTCGACGTCGACCGACGAGATCAGGTCGGACTGCGCACCCCAGGGCGTGACGTACGTGGCGATCGTCTCGTTGCGTGCGATTTCGCGCCGGACGTGCAGTGCCGCCTGCATGGAGCCGATCAGGCTCTGGGCTGACGCGAACGCGCTGGCCAGCGTCAACTGTCCCATGACACAGCCGTAGACCGTGATCTGGTGCCCGTCTACCGCGACATTGGCGGCAAAGAGGAAGTTCGCGCCGGTGCTCAGGCCGGAGCCGGTCTTCACGCCGATGATCCCGCTCTGGCCGAGCACGCTGTCCACGTTGTAGACGATCCCCGCCACTGGGAGCTGGGCTTGGCCCATGCCGACGACCTGCGCGAACACGTCCAGTTTCATGGCATTCACGCCAAGCAACATGAGGTCGCTCGGGGTGCTGACGCTGCCGGGGTCAGCGCCGCTCACGTCCGCGAACTTTGTGTGGGTCAGGTTGAGGTCTGCCGCCCGCTTGTTCATCTTGGCCACGAACGCGTCGATCGAGCCGGCGTCCCAGCGCGCGAGCGTTTCCGCCAGGTTGTTGGCCGACGGGATGAGCATGCCCTGCAAGGCCTGGAGTTCTGTAAGCTGCTCGCCCACACGCACCTCGATCACCGACTCCTTGTCGGCGAAGTCGGCCTGGTACGCCTGGAGGTCGGCGTCGGTGATGGTGATGGTCGGCCCTGTCTGACCTTTCTGAAGAGGCTTGTCCTCGAGCACGATCAGCGCCGTCATCACCTTCGTCACGCTGGCCGCGGGGATGGGCTGCTCGTTGCCCGAGCTGGCGATGAAGCCCAGGCTCTGCACGCCCACCGCGCCCGAGCCGCGATTGGGCCACGGCAGCACAGGCGCCGTGCCGGTGATCGCCTGGGTCGCGGCGACCGACCCGGTGGCGGCTACCGAAGGAATCGGCCGAAGGTAGTTCCAGGCCGCCAGGCCCGCGACCAGC
This sequence comes from Candidatus Dormiibacterota bacterium, assembly GCA_035602315.1. Taxonomy (GTDB): domain Bacteria; phylum Chloroflexota; class Dormibacteria; order Dormibacterales; family Dormibacteraceae; genus Palsa-870. Next base: position 10,892 of record DATNML010000009.1, on the reverse strand, counting down.
AGTACCAGGAAGATTCCGACCCGCGCCCGCATGCCGAGAAGAACATAGCTAACCCGCGGTCGTGGAGGACAGCGCCCATCTCACATCAATGCGCCGGCGGATCGGCTCCGAGAGCCTGACGGCGACGTAGACCGCAAACGCGAGGGACGTGATGAAAAAGCTCACCGGGTGCGGGGAGTAGTACGCGATCGTCAGGCCGGCCCAGGTGAATGCGAGCGCCAGACCGATGCCCGTGACGATCGCAACCATCGGCCGGCTGGTGAAGCGCACCGCGATCGCCGCCGGCGTGACGATGAGAGCGAAGATCAACAGAACTCCGACCACCTGCACGGCCTCAGTGACAGCCACCGCGAGGATCGCCATGAACACGATCGAAAGAGCGGTAACGGGGACCCCTTTGGCGCTCGCCAGGTCGTCGTCGACCGATGAGAAGAGGAGCGGGCGGTAGACCGCGATCAGCGCGCCCACGGTCACCACGCCGGCGACCAGCGTGATCGCGACGTCGGTGGCGCTGATGCCGAGGATCTCTCCGAAAAGCAAGGCATAGGCTTCAGTGGCGTAGCCGCGATAGAGCGAGATGAACAGCACGCCAAGGCCGAGCGTCCAGGCCAGGACGATCCCTATCGTCACGTCTCGGCCTCGCAGCCGGTTGCCCAGGGCTCCGATGGTCACGCCACTCGCGAGAGTGAAGGCAAGCAATCCGAACACCGGGCTGATGCCCAGCACAACTGCACCCGTCGCGCCCGCGAACCCAATGTGCGAGAGCGCGTGTGCTGCAAAAGCCGATGCTCTGAGCACGACGAAATAGCCGATCGCGCCCGCGACGATCGCGACGATGGTGCCCGCCTGGAAGGCGTGGACCATGAACTCGTAGTGGAACAAGGAGGCGATGTCGTCGAACAGGTTCCAGCTCAACGATGGCGAGGTATTCGTGACGGTGATGAAAATGGCGAGCTCACGCATGCGGGTGGCTCACCTCTTCTTCCAACCCGACGACGAACAGGCGGCCACGGCTGTCTGTGAGCACTTCCACGGGTGAGGAATAGATCTCTGTGAGGCGCTGTGACGTGATGATGTCTTGAGGCCGGCCAATCGCCAGCCTGCCGTTTGCGACATACAAGACCAGGTCGATGTGGGGCAGCAGCGGGTTCACGTCGTGCGCGATGAGAAGCACGGTGAGGCGCCTCTCGCGAGCGACGTCGGTGATCAGCTGGACCATCGCTCCCTGGTTTCGGACGTCGAGGTGAGAAAGCGGCTCATCCATCAGCAAGAGACGGGGCTGGCCGACCAGAGCCTGCGCCAGCAGCAAGCGCTGCTGCTCGCCGCCGGAGAGGCTTCCAAGCGGCCGGTCCGCGTAGTCGCGCGCGCCCACCGCGTCGATCGACGCGCTGGTGTCGGCCGCGGCCTTGGTCCGACCCGTAAGCCGCATCCCCCATCGATGTCCATCGACTGCGAGGCCAACAAAATCGCGACCGCGGATGGAAAGCTCCGGATCGAAGACAGTGCGTTGCGGGACGTAGCCGATGTCGGAGTTACCGCGCCGCGGCGGACGCCCGAGAACCTCCAGCCCGCCGGCAGCCGGGGGCAGCTGGCCAAGAATCATGCGAATCAGGGTCGATTTCCCCGCGCCGTTCGGGCCGAGGATGGCGGTGAACGAGCCGCTCGGAATCATGAATGTCCCGGCCGACCAGATCGCGCGAGCCCCGTAGCTCGCCGTCAGATCTCGCGCGATGATCGCCGGGTCAGTCACGTCGCCGACGACAGCGCCGCGTCCAGGCTCTTGAGCTGCTTCAGCTGCCAATCCTGGAAGGTTAGGTGCTCAGGCTGCAGGGTTTCAGAGACACCGACGCTGGGCACGTGGCGGGACGCCGCCAGCGCTTTGATGTTGGTGGTTACCGCTGTGCTCGTCTGCACGTTGTAGACGAGAACCTTGATCTGACTGGCCGAGATCTGATTCTGGAATTCGACCACCGCCGAAGCTGGCGGATCGTTGCCCTCGGCCACGGCGTTCATGAATTCCACCGGGGTGGTCAGGTTTAGGCCCAGGGCAGCTGCCATGTACACGAAGATGCTCTCGGTCGCGCCGACTCGCGTGCCCGAATACTTCTGCTTGATGGTCGCGATCTCATCGGTGTAAGGGCGCAGCGCCGTCGCGAAGTCAGCGCGACGCTGGTCGTAGTAGCTCGCGCCGGCGGAATCGATCGACTTGTATTGGGCCGTGATGCTGTCTGCGACCTTCACCACGTAGTCGGGCTTGTACCAGAAGTGAGGGTTGTCCCCCACCTTCTTGCCCAGCAGGTCAGCCACGTTCAAGACCTGACGATTCGCGGCCTGGTTGGCGGCGAGCAGCCTCTTGCCCCAGTCGTCGTAGCCCGCGCCGTTGAGGATCACGAGCTTCGCCTCGGCGAACGCCCTCGCGTCGTTGGCGCTGCTCTCGTACTCATGCGGATCGGTGTTCGGGTCGGTGACCACAGTCTGGACAGTCACTTTCGTGCCGCCGAGCTGGAGCGCGATGCTGCCCCAGAAATTCTCTCCGGCGACCACGTTGATCGTGCCGGACGAGCCGCTCGAGACGCTTGGGCCACCGCATGCCGCCGCCAGCAGGAGAAGCCCGAGCGCCGCCCCCCGTGCGGTCGTCCTGATCATCGCGCAAGAGTATTGCACAACTGACTTGCGCAACGTTTTTGCGTATAGTGAATTTCATGGCGAGGCCCAGCCCGGTCAGCGACGAGGTCAAGGGCCTTTTCGCGGCCGGAGATCGGCACCTCTGGTCGATCGACGAGCTTCACGAGGCAGTGGTCGGCGAACTAGGCGCCGCCGACTATTCGACGGTCTTCCGGGCCGTTTCGGGCTTCGAGAAAGAGGGACTGATCCAACGCATCGACCTCGGCGACGGCAAGGTCCACTACGAGCTGGCGGAAGAGCACCATGAGCATATCCGCTGCGATTCATGCGGCCGCGTGGTCGAGGTCCCCGGCTGCGTGCTCGAGGATGCTTCCGCCGCGGTCACGAGCAGCACCGGTTTCAAGGTCACGAGCCATCAACTGCTCTTCAGCGGCGTGTGCCCGGAGTGCTACTCAGCGCGTCAGGGTTAGCACGTCCCCGAGAACAAAGCCCTTCTCGGTGATCTCGTAGCGATGAACCACCGGGTGATGGTGCATCGCCCTGGTCTTGAGCACAGTCAGCGCGCGGACGAGCTCGGGCCCCTCCTGAACGTACTGCAGCAGCACAACGTTGTCCGCCAGGTGCGACAGTCCCTGCTCCGAGATGCGCCGGAGCTGGAACAGCTCGGGCACCTCGACGATCATCATCATGCTGATGCCGGCGCGCTCCAGGCGCTGCGTCAGCGAGAACATCCACTCGCGGAACCTGATCGGATCGGCGGCCGCGATCATCACGTCCGGAAGGCTGTCGATGACGATCCTTCTGGCGCCCGTCTGCTCGATCAGGTCGAGGAGCAGGTAGACCCATTCGTCGATGTAGATGTCGACCACGCTTCGGCTGAGGACTCGGACGCCAGTGTCGGTGAACGACCAGCCAAAGCTCTTGGCCACCCTGGTCAGCTGAGTCTCGTTTTCCTGGAAGGTCGCCAGGATGCCGGGTTCGCCGCTCTCGGCGCCGCGGAAGAGGAAGTGAAGACCCATCAGCGTCTTGCCGATGCCGGAAGGCCCAGCGACCATCGTCGCCGCGCCCGACCAGTAACCACCCTCTCCAAGCACCTTGTCGAGCGCCTCGATGCCCGTCGACGAACGCTCCTCACTGAGCTTGTAGAGGCTTCCGTCCTGGACGTCGGCCAGGCGCGGAAACACGTCGAATCCAGCTTCCGTGATCCGGTATGCATGCTCTCCCGAGCGGTAGGCGCTGCCGCGAAGCTTCAGCACCTGCAAGACACGCAGCTCCCGCGCGCCGGCCTGTTTGATGTCGAGGGCGATGATGCTGTCGGCCACCGCGAACTCCGCAGCGTCCATCGCCTGCTCCCGGGTGTACGGCGCGTTCCAGACGGCGGTGGTTGCGCTTGCGCCCAGGAGGCGGGTCAGGCTGTAAAGGAATCTTCGGAATTCGGTGGTGTCGTGGGAGACTGCCGCGAACGCCCGAAAGCTGTCGATCACCACGATGCCGGGACGCAGGTCCTTCAGAAGAGCCTCGATCGCGCCGAGGATGCTGTCGAGACCATTGTCACCCAGCACGTGGCCGATGTCCTCGTAGATGACGCGGCCTTCTTGAATCGCCCTGTGATCGAAGACATTCAGGGTTTCGCCAAAGCGAAGGATTTTGTCCAGCGGCTCAGAAAGAGTCGATAGGTAGAGCGCAGGCTGCTCGACCGTCGCGTTGTGAAACGCAAACTGCTGGCTGAGGATCGTCTTACCGCTGCCGGGAACACCGACGATCAGGTTGATCGCGTTCTTGAGCAGACCGCCATTCAGGATATCGTCGAGACGCTGATTGCCGCTCGGCAGCCGGTCGATCAACGAGGAGATGTCGAACGTAGGCCCTGGCGAGCCAGGGCACTCGTGCCCAGCAGGTCCCGCGCTGTCGAAGCCAGCGTCAGGAGCTCGAGCGGCTTGCGCAGGAAGGCCGCGGCGCCCAACCTCATCGCCTCGGCGGCGCTGTCGATCGCGGACACGGCAAGGATCTGCGCGGTTCCCTTGGCCGCAAACTCGGCGCAAAGCCGGAAGCCGGCCCCGCCCGAGATCAGGAGATCGAGGACTACCAGGTCAGGCGATCGTTCCTCGAAATGCAGCCTGGCCTGCTTTGCGTCCGATGCGATCGCCACCTCATAGCCTTCAGTGCGAAGGAAATACTCGGCGAGGCCGGCGGCATATGAGTCACGCTCCGCCAGCAGCACCAGCGGCTTGGTTTCGTCGGTCGCCTCGACCTTGCCGGCCGGGATGCGATCGCCGGCTATCTCCTGGGAAAGCATGCGGTGGGCGTCGGCCGCGCTGGCTCCGGCTTCAAGCCGGGACTTGACGAACCTCAGCTGCTCCACCTGCGCGCGGGAGTACAGGCGCTGAGAACCCTCGCTGCGATGCGGCGTGATCACGGAATAACGCTCTTCCCACGCTCTGAGCGTCGAGGTGGGAATGTCGAGCATCCGGGCCACGGCCCCGATGCTGTAAATGGCCTGGTCTTCCTGGCGTGTCATGGTTTAGAAGCTGCTCCCCGGGCGATTCGTGCTCTCATAACTCTACGCTTCGAGGGGTTTGTGCAAGCTCTGTAGAAGTTTCGGTGGCGACTGCCGCCCGGCATTTTAGGTATTGCATAGGTAGTGTAGCGGTAGTACGATTTCCGGGACAGGCAGCAAACCTGAAGGGAGCTGGTTGCGGAGCATGGCTGAGCTGAACCGACGTGAGATCGACGGCGGCAATTTGCGACCAGGGGAGCTGAAGGACCTGGTCGATCACTGGGTCGAGGTGATTGACGACTGGGTCGAGCAGCTCGACCAGGGGATGGGAGGGTCGGCCCAAACAGGCGCGGATCCGGATGTGGCCCGCCAGCCGCCGGATCCGGCGCCCGGGCCGGCGCCGGCGTTCGGGACGGGGTGACGGCTTAGCGGGGATTTCAATGGCGAGGGGATGGAAGGGGACCTAGCGAGGAGGATGGAAGGGGAAGTTGTGTATGTTGACAAACAGCTTGTCATCTCGCGGACGAGCTCGCCCGCGGGCCTGAGCCTGACCGGCGCCATCGATTATTACAACGCCGACGCCGTTGCAGCGGCGCTCACGTCGGAGCTGGTGACGGCCGGCGATGTTTCCGCGATGCTCGCCGACGCGATCACCGGTAACGGGGACCTTCACCTCGACCTGACCAGGCTCGAGTTCACCGACGTCACCGGAATCAGGGCGCTGGTTCGGATCGCCGAGAATGCGGGCGACGGCCGGCGGCTCGTGATGCGCGGCCTGCCACCCCGCATCAAGACGGTCATCGCCGTCGTCGGATGGGGCGACCTGCCGAGCCTGGTCATCGACGAGACCGAGTAGCGACCCCGAGCCCGACTCTCCCCACCGCTATCCTGCCGGGAGTGAAGGCGCTGGTCAAAGCCAAGACCGCACCTGGTCTGTGGCTGCAGGACGTCCCTGACCCAAAACCAGGTCCCGGCGAGGTGCTGATCCGGGTCCTGCGCACGGGCATCTGTGGCACCGACCTCCACATCGAAAGCTGGAATGAATGGGCCCAGGCGACCATCCACCCACCGCTGGTCGTGGGGCACGAGTTCGTGGGTGAGGTGATCCAGCTTGGCGAAGGCGTCGCGTCGGTCTATCCCGGCGAGATCGTGGGAGCCGAGGGACACATCGTGTGCGGACGCTGCCGCAACTGTATGGCCGGCCGCCGGGCGTTGTGCGCGAACACCGTGGGGATCGGCGTCCAGCGTGACGGCGCTTTCGCCGAGTTCATCGTGATGCCGGCCGGCAACCTGTGGCCGCACCTGACCAAGATCGATCTCGACGTGGCTTCCATCTTCGACCCGTTCGGCAACGCGGTTCACACCGCCACGCAGTTTCGTGTCGTCGCGGAGGACGTCTTGATCACCGGCGCGGGCCCGATCGGCATCATGGCCGCGATGGTCGCGCGTCACAACGGCGCGCGCTTTGTCGTCATCACGGACGTCAGCGACTACCGCCTGGAGCTCGCGCGCAAGGTCGGCGTGACGCTCGCAGTCAACGTCCGCAGCACGACGCTCGCGCAGGCCCAGGAGGAGCTCGGCATGAAAGAGGGGTTCGATGTCGCCTTCGAGATGTCGGGGCAGGCCAGCGCGCTGCGCGACATGATCGCGAACATGTCACATGGTGGTCGGATTGCGATCCTCGGCCTGCCAGATCACGAGTTCGCGATCGACTGGACGCAGGTGGTGCTCAAGATGCTCACGGTCAAAGGTGTCTATGGCAGGCAGATCTTCGAGACCTGGTACGAGATGTCTGTCTTCACTCAGACCGGGCTGGACATATCGCCGGTGATCACGCACCGCTATCCGTATCGCCAGTTCGAAGAGGCCTTCGCCGTCGCGCACTCTGGCCTGTGCGGCAAGGTCGTGCTCGACTGGACCGCGAACTAGAAAGGAAATATGAATGTTCGATAACATGCGGTCGCACCTGGTGACAGAGCTCGAAGGGATTCGCAGCGCTGGCCTGGAGAAGCAGGAGCGCGTGCTCACGGGGCCGCAGGGATCGGTCGTCAAGGTTCTCGACCATGATGTCCTCAACCTGTGCGCGAACAACTATCTCGGTCTCGCCAACCATCCCGCGATCGTCGCGGCGGCCAAAGAAGCGCTGGACCGCTGGGGCTACGGCACGGCTTCGGTGCGGTTCATCTGCGGCACCCAGGAGGTGCACAAGGAGCTCGAGGCGGCGTTGACCGATTTCCTTGGTACCGAAGACACGATCCTCTATTCATCCTGCTTCGACGCGAACGGGGGAATCTTCGAGGCTCTCCTCTCCGAAGAGGACGCGGTCATCTCCGACGCCTTGAACCACGCGAGCATCATCGACGGCATCCGGCTCTGCAAGGCCCGGCGGCTGCGCTACGCCAACCGCGACATGGAGGATCTCGAGCGGCAGCTGAAGGACAGCGCCGGCGCCCGCTTCCGGATGGTTGTCACCGACGGGGTCTTCTCTATGGACGGTTACCTGGCGCCGCTGCCGGAGATCTGCGACCTTGCCGAGAGGTTTGACGCTCTCGTCATGGTCGACGACTCCCACGCCGTCGGCTTCATGGGCGCGAACGGGCGCGGTACGCACGAGCACCACGGCGTGATGGGCAGGATCGACGCGCTCAGTGGGACGCTAGGAAAAGCGCTGGGCGGCGCCAGTGGCGGCTACATCTCAGGGCGCAGAGAGCTGGTCGCTTTGCTGCGCCAGCGCTCGCGTCCCTATCTCTTCTCGAACTCAGTCGCGCCACCGATCGCAGCCGCAAGCCTCAAGGTGCTGGAGCTGATCCGGTCGGCGGGCGAGCTGCGACAGCGTCTGCGCGACAACACATCCTATTTCCGCAATGAAATGACGAACGCCGGCTTCGACATCCTGCCGGGCGAGCATCCGATCGTCCCAGTCATGTTGGGCGAGGCGGCCCCCGCGGCGAGCATGGCCGAGGCCATGCTCGAGAAGGGCGTGTACGTAGTTGCCTTTTCTTTCCCGGTGGTGCCCCAGGGCAAGGCGCGGATCAGGACCCAGGTGTCGGCCGCGCACTCGAAATCCGACCTGGAGCGAGCAGTCAAGGCGTTCATCGAGACCCGAGCGGCTGAGGTGCGGCCGAAAACCCTCGGCTAGAGATTCGGCGATCCAGGTGGTCCAAATGCTAGGCGCGGCCGAGCATCGCAGCGCACGCATCCGTTGATGCATAAGCGAGAAGCGGAGGCCGCAACGACGCAGATGGGCCGCCTGGGCGTCGAAGATCAGGCGAGGGCTTTTCGGCCGCGCCTCCGGTCCGGTAGCACGGCGACCCCACGCGTTTTTGGGGTGATGAGCGAGCAGGAGCTGATGCTGGTGCAGGTCGGGCACGTGCTGCAGGCGGTGGCCCGTCCATACAGGTGCGACGCCCAGCTGCCGGGTCATGTCCAGGCCAGCCTTTGGCGGCTGGGTGTTCCGTGTGGTGAGCTGACGCCGCGCGAGCATGTGGTCGCCATCCTGTGGGCGCGTAAGCGTAGCCTGTCGTCGGCTGTCCAGCCGCCATGGCGAGGTCCCGGAGCAACACCACCGAGCGCAGCCTGACGCCTGATTCGGCTGCCGAAGCCGCTCAGGAGGCCGGGCTCGTCTACGCCTCCGACTTTGAACCTGGAATTCGTCGTGTCCGCAAAGGCAGGGGATTCGTCTACTTCGACCCGCACGGTAAGCGCGTGACCGACCCGGACACGCTGGATCGGATTGCGACGCTCGCCATCCCACCCGCATGGAAAGACGTGTGGATTTGCACCCGGCCCCGCGGCCACTTGCAGGCCACAGGCCGTGACGCCCGAGGCCGAAAGCAGAACCGCTACCACGCGCGATGGCACAAGATTCGGGACGCCGACAAGTTCGCGCGCCTCCTCGGCTTCGCACGTGCCCTGCCTAGAATCCGGCGGCGCGTGACCCGTGACATGAGCCAGCCCGGCCTGCCGCGAGAGAAGGTTGTCGCGACCATCGTCAGGTTGCTCGAACTGACTTTCGCGCGGATCGGCAATGAGGAGTACGCGCGGGAGAACGGATCCTTCGGTCTCACGACCCTGCGGGACCGGCACGTGAAGATCAAGGGAGCGACCGTACGTTTCCTGTTCAAGGGCAAGAGCGGAAGTGAGGTCGAGGTCGGCATCACCAATCGTCGCGTCGCAAGAGTGGTCAAGCGATGCGAGGAGCTGCCGGGTCAGATGCTCTTCCAGTACATCGACCCTGCGAGCGATCGCCGCACGGTCACGTCGGACGACGTCAACCAGTACCTCCAGGAAACAAGCGGCGAGGATTACACAGCCAAAGACTTCCGCACGTGGGGAGCCACGGTCCTCGCAGCGTCCGCGCTTCGCGAAGTTGTGAGCTTCGAATCCGACACCGAAGCCAAGCACAACGTGGTGGCAGCCATTGACAGCGTTGCGCGCAGGCTTGGACACACGCGAGCGGTATGCCGCAAGTCGTACGTCCACCCGGCGGTGATCGATAACTATATGGACGGATCGCTCGAGAGCATATTGAGGGTGGTGGAGGGCCGGACGCACCGCAACCTCAAAGCTGAAGAGGCAGCCGTCATTGCCCTGCTGAAACACAACGTGGCTCGACGGTAGCGGCCCTGCCTAGTCGACGCGGACTTCGATGCCGTCCTGCGCCCAGCGGGTGTGGAACGCGCCCTCGCGGTCGATGCGGTGGTAGCCGTGCGATCCGAAGTAGTCGCGCAAGCCCTGTATGAGGTTCGCGGGGCCGCGTGCTCGCCTGTAGCCGTCGTAGTAGGCGAGAGACGAGGCAAACGCCGGGATCGGCACGCCCTGGTCGATCGCCTGCTTGACGACGGAACGCCATGCCCGCTGCGATGACGCCAGCGCCTCCTCAAAGAACGGGGCGAGCATGAGGTTCGGCAGGTCGGGCGATTCTGCGTAGGCGTCTTTGATCCGGTCGAGGAATTGGGCGCGGATGATGCAGCCGCCCCGCCAGATGGTCGCGAGTGCACCCAGGTCCAGGTCCCAGGCGAACTCCTTCGAGCCCGCGCGCAAGTGCTCAAAGCCCTGCGCGTAGGCGACGATCTTGGAGGCATAGAGCGCGTCGCGGACGTCGTCGACCAACTTTCCCCCAGCCCCTGCCGAGCCGCTGGCGGTGGGCCCGGCGAGGATGCCCGCCGCCTTCACGCGCTGAGCCTTTCGGCTCGACAGCATGCGCGCGAAAACGGCTTCGGTGATGCCGGTCAGCGGCACTCCGAGCTCGAGCGCCGACTCGCTGGTCCATCGACCGGTGCCCTTCTGCTCAGCCTCGTCTTCGATGGCATCGACGAGCGCGGACTTCGAGTCGCCGTCGCGCTTGGCAAGCACGTTGGCCGTGATCTCGATCAAGTAGGACTGGAGCTCGCCCTCGTTCCATTCGCGAAATACGGACGCCAGCTCGGCCGGCGTCATGCCGGTTGCGCCGCGGAGAAAGTCATACGTCTCAGCGATGAGCTGGATGTCTGCGTACTCGATTCCGTTATGGACCATCTTCACGAAATGGCCGGCTCCATCCGGTCCGATGTACGTGCAGCACGGAATCCCGTCGACCTTGGCCGAGATCGCCGTGAGCATCTGCGCCACGCGTTGATAAGACTCACGCGTGCCGCCGGGCATGATGCTGGGTCCGCGCAGCGCCCCCTCCTCCCCACCTGACACGCCGGCGCCGATGAACCCCAACCCTGCTTTCTCGATGGCCGCCGCGCGCCGGCGCGTGTCGTGGAACAGCGAGTTGCCACCGTCG
>DATNML010000008.1:0-10436 GCA_035602315.1 Candidatus Dormiibacterota bacterium | reverse complement strand
CGGCCTGGGCGTGGGCGATGTCGAGCAGGTGGTGCTGCGGGATCGCCGGCACCTCGCCGAGGACGGCATCCTGGTCGTGACGCTCACGCTCGATCGGGACACCGGCGCGGTGCGGGCGGGCCCCGACCTCATCTCGCGCGGAGTGATCGAGCCCGAGCTGTCATCGAGGCTCATGGCCGATGCGCGCGCCGCGGCGATCCAGAGCATCGGACGCCTGGCCGAGACGCGACCCGACATGAGCCTCCTGAAGGAGGCGATCCACGACGCGGTCTCGAAGACGGTGTACAGGCAGACCCGCCGCCGCCCTATGGTGATCCCCGTCATTACTGAAATATGAGAGGGAACCTCGGCGGTTCCCTCTCATCGCCCGGTCGGCTTCGCCGACGGGGCTGCTCTCTTTCCCCGGGATTGGATTTCCGCAATAGTTGCTCCATGCGACATTTGGCAGTGATGAGGGACAAAGACGCGGCCGAGGTAAACTCGGCCACCCATGCGACGCTGGTGACTAGGTGAAGCTCCCGCCGCTAGCCCTAGTCGCCCCAAGCCTTTGTCCGCGCTGCGACCAACCCGCGATGGTGCTGAACCACGCAGAGGAAGCCCGATGCCGTCACTGCGGCCTGCAGCTGCACCAGTGCGGTCGGTGTCGTGGCATCGCGGGACCGTTCGACCGCTTCTGCGGGTTCTGCGGCCACGAGATGGTTCAGGGGGGGACGCGGCCGCTTTGGTGGCGGCTGTGGTTCCTGGCGGCGCTCATCCCGCTGGCTGCCGGCCTCATCTACGGGATCGGGCAAGCCCAGGGCCACCGCTAGCACCGGCTCTATCGATTCAGGCGCTGCCCGCATTCAACACAGAAGCTGTGACGCCCGAGGTTGTGGTGGCCGCATGACGGGCAGACCAGGCGGCGCGGCGGGTCCGCCTGCAGCCACCGCTCATTCTCGCGGCGGTACCAGATGCCGTCTTCCGGCCCGAGCATCCACCGGCGCCCCTCGCTGTCGAGCACGGCCAGGTCTCTGACCGCGAGCCTGAACGCGCGCGCCGGCAGGCTGCCTTCGCGCCGCTCGCCGAAGAGGACCTTGTAGCGGACCTCGGCCTCGGCGAATGGATCGACTGCCACGCGGAGAGTATCGCTCGCGGCGGATCTGAAGGTCAGGAGGCACGGTGTAGAATCCGCTACGGCTCACGGGGGCCGCAGCATGCGTCGCACCACATCCCGAGGCTCACGTCACTCTGCCAGTCGCGCTCGCCGCGTCGTGCGGCCCGCGCGCTCCCGCGTTGCGCGAGGCAAACGTGCCCCGAGACCACATCTCTCCCCGCGCCAGGGCCGCGAGATCACCGGCGTGCTGCTGATTCTCATCGCGCTCCTCGGCCTCCTCGCTCTCGCCAGCAACGCGGGGTCGGTGCTCATGGGCATCCGCGGCTGGCTGCTCACATCGTTCGGAGGAGCTTGGTTCGTACCTGTCGGCGCGGCACTCGCACTGGGCGCCTATCTCCTCTGGCCGAAGGCGCCGAAGCCGCGCCCAGTGGACCTCGTGTCCGGCGCCATCGCGGTGATTGCGCTGGTCGGCATCTTCGGCCTGGTCGACCACGGTGGAACGGCCGGTCAGGCGATCGACGGTCCGGTGATCCAGGTCGTGGCTCGCCCCGGGGCGTGGGTGCTGCTGGTCGCGCTGCTGGTGATCGGGCTGATCGTTACGGTTCACTTCAGCCCGGGCGCCCTGCTTGCGACAATTTTTGCCGCTGGCAGGACCGCCTACGCGGAGCGCTTGCGCCTCGAGAACCTGGTCTCGCCGCAGGCGCCGGCCAAGGCCAAGGCGCCGAAGCCGGAACCGGCGACCACCGCCGAACTGGCAAGGTCAGCCGCCAGCTTTGCCACGCCGCCGCCGGCGCTCGAGGAAGTCAAGCCATGGGAGATCGAGGAGCCGGTCGAGACGAAACGCGAGACGAGAGCGGACCCCCGACCTTCGGACGACGAGCCGGAGGAGCCTCCAGCGCTTCGCGTAGTGGCCGAACCCGAGGACGACCTGCCCGAGATCGACTGGAAGCTGCCGTCGATTGCGCTGCTCGACACCGTGACCGCACGGCGTGAGCGCATGGCCGACGAGATCAAACGCAACGTGAAGATCATCGAGACCACGCTCGGCACGTTCGGCGTCGAGTGCAAGGTGGTCGGAGTCAACCCCGGCCCGGCGGTCACGCAGTACGAGATCCAGCCCGGCCCCGGCGTCCAGGTCAAGCGCATAACGGCGCTGCAGAACGACCTGTCGCTCGCGCTGGCCGCGGCGCCCCTGCGCATCGAAGCCCCGATTCCCGGCAAGTCTGCGGTGGGGATCGAGGTTCCCAACAAGTCGGCGAGCCTCGTCACGATTCGCGAGGTGCTCGAGACCGCAGCCTTCCGCGAGGGCACGAACAAGCTGGCGCTGGGCCTGGGCAACGATGTCTCCGGCCAGTCGATCGTCGCCGACCTGACGCGGATGCCTCACCTGCTCATCGCCGGCGCGACCGGCCAGGGCAAGAGCGTGTGCATCAACGCTTTGATCACGAGCCTCCTGTTCCAGGTCACTCCCGACCATCTACGACTGCTCCTCATCGACCCGAAGCGTGTGGAGCTGACCAGTTACAACGGTCTGCCGCACCTCTTGCTCCCGGTTCTCGTCGAGTCGCACCAGGCCGCTGCCGCGCTGCGGTGGGCGGTCGCGGAGATGGACCGCCGCTACAAGATGTTCTCGGCCGAAGGCGTGCGCAACATCGCTGCCTACAACGAGAAGGCCACGCAGAAACAGGCCAAGCAGCTGCCTTACGTCGTGATCGTCATCGACGAGCTGGCGGACCTCATGATGGTCGCCGCAGGAGAGATTGAGGAGCTCATCTGCCGCATCGCGCAGCTCGCGCGAGCCGTCGGCATCCACCTCATCATCGCCACGCAGCGGCCCTCGACCGACATCATCACGGGGCTGATCAAGGCCAACATCCCATCGCGCATCGCGTTCGCGGTGGGCTCGCAGGTGGACAGCCGAGTCATCCTCGACACGGGTGGAGCGGAAAAGCTGCTCGGTCGCGGCGACATGCTGTACCAGCCGGTCGACGCCGGTAAACCGACACGTATCCAGGGCGCATTCGTCAGCGATCCTGAGGTCGAAGGGGTGGTCAACTTCTGGAAGTCACAGGGCGGCCCGCGCTTCATGGAAGAGATCCTCGAGGAGGGCGCCGGCACTGAGTGGGAGAGAGGGGAGACCACCGAGCGCAAGCTCGATCCCCTGTTCGCGCGCTCAGCGCGTGCTGTCGCGGCTGAAGGCTCCGCATCGGTCTCCCTGGTCCAGCGCAAGTTCAACGTCGGCTACTCGAGGGCGGGCCGCATCGTCGACCAGCTCGCCGAGCATCACGTCGTCGGCGCGTACCAGGGTTCGAAATCGCGAGAGGTCCTGATGAACCTGCCCGATGTAGATGACTTGCTGGAGCGGTTAGGTATCGAGTGACGGACCGCCCTAACCGCACGGCTGACGCCAACGGTGCGGAATGGGCGTTCTGCCGGCCATGACGCTGGGTGAGGTCCTTGCTGCCCGGCGCGGCGAGCGTGGCCTCACGATTCAGCAGGCGTCGGCGGCGACTCGCATCCGCGCTCACTACCTCAGCGCTTTGGAATCCGGTGAGCTGGAGAGCCTGGCTGCCCCGGTCTACGCCAAGGGTCACCTCCGGACTTATGCGCGCTATCTAGGCCTCGATCCCGAGCCGCTGGTGGGGATGCTGCGCACCGAACCGCAGGATCCACGACGGCTGCTGACCATCGGAAAGCTCGCCATGCGACCTCGGATGGTCCTCACTGCGCCAGCCCTCGCCGCGGCGTCCCTGGTGGTGCTGGCCGGCGCCTTCACCGGTTACGCGTGGCGCCAGATCCAGGCCGACCAGCGGCCGATCGTCACCTCGCCCGCCGCTCAGCCTGTGGCGGTCGCCCCATCCGGGACGCCTCGGCCGTCGCCTACTCCCGCGCCGCGGCCGATCGTGGTCGGCGTCCACGTGACCGACGAGGTATGGATCAACGTGTTCGTCGACGGCAGGCCACAGTACGCGGACGGCGGGAGGACGCTTCCGGCCGGCTCGATCGTTTACTTCAGTGGCGTGGACATCAAAATCACAAGCGGCAAGGCGGCAGCGACCTTCATCACCGTCGACGGGCGAACGGTCGGAGCCATGGGCACCGGGGTGGCAAGCCGGGACTTCTCGTCGCAAACTTCACCCTGAGAGATTCACGTGAACATCCCGAACGTCCTGACGCTGAGCCGGCTGGCGGCGATCCCGCCGCTGATGGTGCTGCTAATGGTCCGGTTTCCCGGCCACGACCAGCTGGCAGCGGCGCTCTTCATCGTCTTCTCACTGACCGACACCCTCGACGGCGAGATCGCGCGACGGCGCGGAACCGTGAGCGACTTCGGAAAGTTCCTGGATCCGCTGGCGGACAAGCTGTTCGTGCTCTCGGTGCTGATCGTGCTGGTCCAGGAAGGCCTCGTCGCGGCTTGGGTGGTGGTCGTGATCTTCTCGCGCGAGCTGATCATCACCATTCTTCGTTCGGTCGCGGCGAACCAGGGCCGAGTGATAGCTGCCGCCCCACTCGGTAAAACCAAGACCGTGATGCAGATGAGCGCGGTCGCTCTGCTCATCCTCCAGCGCCCGTACCCGATCCTCGTGCCCCTGGCGGACCTCGCGGTCGGGATCGCGATCGTCTTCACGATCTGGAGCGGACTGGACTATGTCTGGCGCTTCCGCGACCTGATCCAGCCAGTCCGCAAAGGCCCGGGGGGTAGATCGGACAGCGAGGTGGATGCGCCCGCTCGTGCGCTCGGTGAGGCACTGGTAAAGGGCGGGCTCACAGTTTCGGTGGCGGAGTCATGCACCGGCGGCCTGGTGGGGAAGCTGATCACCGACGAGCCGGGCAGCTCGGCATATTTCCTCGGCGGCGTGATCGCGTACTCCGACGAGGTCAAACGCGACGAGCTTGGCGTCCCGGCTGGGCTGCTGAAGCGCGTGGGTGCGGTGAGCAGCGAGGTCGCTGAAGCCATGGCCGATGGTGCGCGCAAGCGCTTCGAAACCGACCTCGCCGCCGGGGTGACGGGTATCGCCGGCCCGGATTCGGACGGTTCGAACAAACCGGTCGGCCTCACCTATATCGCGGTGGCGTCGACCCGCGGGACGGCGTCCCACGAGTATCGGTTCACCGGGGACCGCTGGTCCAACCGGCGCGAGGCCGCCGGCGAGACGCTGCGATTGCTGGTCGAAGAAGCCCGCTCGAGCGCGAGGCTGAAAACCGCTTGACCCACGAACACTTGTTCGCTACACTCTGCCGCACGGCCTGTTAACGACGTTGATTTCGACTCCACGACGTAGAACACTCGCCGCAACCACTTAGGAGGCAATCAAGACATTGGAAAAGGAAAAAGAGAAGTCCCTCGACTCCGCCATGGCCCAGATCGTCAAGAGCTATGGGAAGGGCTCGATCATGAAGTTGGGTGAGCAGGCCGCTCTGCGCGGCGAGATCACAGTCATCCCGACCGGGGCGCTGTTGCTCGACCTCGCGCTCGGAGTGGGCGGGATCCCGCGCGGCCGCGTGACCGAGCTGTACGGTCCGGAATCCGCCGGCAAGACCACGCTGGCACTCCACGTCATCGCCGAGGCACAGAAGCAGGGCGGCGTGGCCGCCTTCGTGGACGCGGAGCACGCGCTCGATCCGCTTTACGCCTCGCGGATCGGCGTGAAGATCGATGACCTCTTGATCAGCCAGCCAGACACCGGCGAGCAGGCGCTCGAGATCGTCGAGGTCCTGGTTCGATCAGGGGCGGTCGACGTGATCGTGATCGACTCGGTGGCGGCCCTGGTGCCGAAGGCTGAGATCGAAGGTGAGATGGGCGACTCTCACATGGGCCTGCAGGCTCGCCTCATGTCGCAGGCGCTGCGGAAGTTGACCGCGGCCATCTCCAAGTCGAACTGCTCGGTCATCTTCCTGAACCAGCTCCGGGAGAAGGTTGGGGTCATGTTCGGCAACCCGGAGACTCAGCCCGGCGGTCGCGCCCTCAAGTTTTACTCGTCGGTCCGGCTCGACATCCGCAAGGTCGAGGTCATCAAGTCCGGCCTTGACTCGGTAGGCGCCCGCGTGAAGGTCAAGGTGGTGAAGAACAAGGTCGCCCCGCCTTTCCGGTCGGCCGAGTTCGACATCCTCTTCAACGAAGGAATCTCGCGTGAAGGCTCGCTGATCGACGCGGCCATCGAGTACGGGATTCTCGAGAAGAGCGGGACCTGGATGTCCTACGGCGACCAGCGCCTGGGCCAGGGCCGCGAGAACGTCCGCAACTACCTGAGGGAGAACCCGACCCTGTCCGCCGAGATGGAGGCAAGGGTCAGGGAGAAGGCTGCCGGCGGAACGGCCTCAGCCGTCATGAAGGCGGCGGGTGTCGTGAGGGCTCCCGCGGGTGCGGCAGAGGACTTCTAGCCGCAGCAAGAAGCCGCCTGTGGTCGGCGCGCTAGTCGCTGGGTTGCGCCTCCTTGGGCGGAGGGCGCATTCCAGAGTGGAGCTGCAGCGCAAGCTCACCCGGCGGGGCCACACGCCTGAGGAGATCAATTCGGCGTTGGTCAGGCTGAACGAGCTCGGCTACCTGAACGACCGGTCCTTTGCGGAGGGCCTGGTCAGGCGACGTGGAGCGATCCGAGGACCAATGGCGCTCTCGGCCGAGCTGGCTGCCCGAGGTGTGGATCGAGCCGAGGCCGATGCCGCGGTGGCAGCCTTCGAGCCGGCCGAGCAGCTGGCCGCCGCGACCCGCATCGCCGAACGCCTATGCGCAAAGAGGGCTCCGGCGAGCTATCGGGAGGTGCTCGATGCGGTGGGCACGAAGCTGCTCAGGCGAGGCTTTTCCAGCTCCATCGTCCGGGCTGCCTGCCGGACCGTGCTCGCCGGGACGTCTCTACACACCGAAGAGGCCCCTCCGCCCTGACAGGCGCCCCTTCGGGGCGCCTGCCGCGGGCTGCAGCCAATCCGGCCGATAGCGGAGGGGCCTAGAATTCGATTACGTACGGGTCGCTCCACCGAGCGCCCGCAGTCATAGAGCCAACCCGACGCGGGACCTCGCGGGTCCTGCGATGGTTCCGCACTTTGACAATCGAATAAACGAGGTGCATGTCACATGCCAATCAACGTCTTCGTACTGGTAGTGGCGGTCCTTGTGGCGATCGGTGTCGGTTTTGGAGCGGCTTACCTGCTGCTCCAGCGCCGGCAGGGCGATGGGACCAGCGCTCTGGAGGTCAAAGCCCAGCAGACCCTTTCCGAGGCAGAAACCCAGGCCAAGGAGAAGCTGCTCGAAGCCAAGGAGGAGGCGGTCAAGATCCGCACCGCCGCCGAGCAAGAAGCCCGCGAGTATCGGGCACAGTCGCAGCAGATCGAAAAGCGCCTTCTCCAGAAGGAAGAGAACCTCGACCGTAAGGGCGAGGAAGTCAACCTCCGCGAGCGCGATCTCAGCACCAAGGAGAAGTCGCTCGACGATATCCGAGCGCAGCTCGATGACACCTATCGCCAGCAGGAGAAGGAGCTGCAGCGGGTCGCCAACATGACTCGCCAGGAGGCTTCGGGAATCCTCATGGGCCAGGTGGAACAGGAGCTTCGCAACGAAGTCGCCCACAAGGTCCGCGAAGCAGAGCTGTCGGCTCGCGACGAAAGCGAGCGCCGGGCGCGAGAGATCGTCACCGAGTCGATCCAGCGCATCGCCGCCGACCAGACCGCCGAGGTCTCAGTCTCGGTGCTGCCGCTGCCGACCGACGAGCTCAAAGGGCGAATCATCGGCAAGGAAGGGCGCAACATCCGCGCCCTACAGCAGGCAACCGGGATCGACCTCATCGTCGACGACACCCCGGAAGCCGTGATCATCAGCGGCTTCGACCCTGTTCGCCGCGAGGTGGCGCGGGTCGCGCTGAACAAGCTCATCGTCGACGGCCGGATCCATCCGGCCCGCATCGAAGAGATCGTCGCCAAGTCCCGAGTGGAGGTCCTGCAAAGGGTCAAAGAGGAGGGGGAGGCGGCGGTCCTCGAGGTCGGCCTTCAGGGACTTCATCCCGAGGTCGTCCGCCATCTCGGCATCCTTCGTTTTCGCACGAGCTACGGGCAGCAGGTGTTGAATCACTCGAAGGAGGTCGCGTATCTCGCCGCCATGATGGCGGCCGAGATCGGCGCCGACGTTCGAATCGCCAAGCTGTCGGGTCTCTTGCACGACATCGGCAAGGCCATCGACCACGAGGTCGAGGGATCGCACGCCGTGATCGGCGCGGACCTTCTGCAGCGACATGGAGTTCCTAAAGAGGTTGTGCACGCCGTGCGTGCTCATCACTACGACGAGGAACCACACACGCTTGAGGCGCTGTTGCTGATTGCGGCCGACGCCATCTCCGCTGCCCGCCCTGGGGCGCGCAGGGAATCGCTGGAGGCTTACGTCAAGCGGCTCGAGAAGCTGGAGGAGATCGCCAACTCCTTCCAGGGTGTGCAGCAGTCCTACGCGATCCAGGCCGGCCGCGAGGTTCGGATCCTGGTCAAACCTGAGCAGATCGATGACACCGCGGCTCAGCTGATGGCGCGGGACATCGCAAAGCGAATCGAAAGTGAGCTCAGCTTCCCGGGACAGATCCGCGTCACCGTGGTGCGCGAGACCCGGGCCGTCGAATACGCCAAATAGTCATCGAAGGGAGTCCCGCCTCGGGGCTCCCTTTTTTCTTGCCCAATAGACTGTTCATGTGCCAGACGACGAATTTCGAATTCTCTTCGTCGCGGACGTCGTCGGACACCCGGGGCGCGACGCGGTCAAGGCGATCCTGCCCGGGCTGAAAAAGGAGCTTCATCCCAACCTCACGGTCGTTAACGGCGAGAACGCCGCCGGTGGTTTCGGACTGACCGCAAAGATTGCCGCGGAGCTCAAGGGATCCGGCGCCGATGTGATCACCACCGGCAACCACGTGTTCGCCCAGAAGGACTTCCTGCCCGAGCTGCCGAACCTCGAGCGGGTGCTGCGACCGGCGAACTACCCGCCTGCAGCGCCAGGGCAGGGCTGGTGCGTGGTTGAGGCCGGCGGCAGGCAAGCGCTCGTGATGAACTTGATCGGGCGTGTCTTCCTGGACGCGCTGGACGACCCATTCAGGGCAGCGGACGCCATCCTGGCGGCTCACCCGGACATCCGGATCGTCTTCTGCGACATGCATGCGGAGGCAACGTCCGAGAAGACGGCCATGGGCTGGTACCTGGACGGACGAGCGAGCGCCGTGGTCGGCACGCACACCCACATCCCGACCGCGGACGGCCGGGTGCTCCCGAAGGGCACCGCCTACATCACCGACGTCGGCATGGTCGGGCCCCGGGACGGGTGCATCGGCATGGACAAGGACATCGTCCTTTCGCGCTTCCTGACCGGCGTCCCCAACCGGTTTGTGGTGGCGTCAGGACCCGTGACATTCAATTCCGTACTGGTTACCATTAGTAGCTCCACTGGCCGGGCTACATCGATCCAGCGAGTCGACCGAGAACACGTTTGAAGGGGTTCCAGCAACAATGACAGCCGAGCGCGCTCCAGTTGAGGTGCTGAAAGTTTCGGCCACCTCCAAGCCGGTCGCCGTCGCAGGAGCGATCGCGGGCGTGATCCGGAGCAAGGGGCGCGTCGAGGTCCAGGCCATCGGGGCCGGCGCCATCAACCAGGCGGTCAAGGCGATTGCCATCTCGCGCGGGTATGTCGCGCCGGGCGGCCTCGACCTGGTCTGCATCCCGGCCTTCATCGACATCTCCATCGACGGCGAGGAGCGCACCGGAATCCGCCTGCTCGTGGAGAGTAGGTAACGGAACTCGGACGGGACCTGGCACTTGCACCCTCTCCCCACAGGGGAGAGGGAAGTGGGGAGAGGGGGACGGGAAGCCGAGCGCGCTCATTCCATATCTGGACGATCGGATGCCAGATGAACACCGCCGACTCGGAAAGCCTGGCTCGCCGGCTGCTCGCTGCCGGCTACGTCGAGGATTCGCTCGAGCGCGCCGACGTAGCGATCCTCAACACCTGCGTCGTGCGCCAGGCTTCAGAGGACCGCGTCTACTCCAAGCTCCACGAGCTCAAGGCCTGGAAAACTCCTGAGCGCACGATCGCTGTTACCGGATGCATCGTCGCCAAGGAAGGCGACGTTCTGCGCGCGCGATTTCCGCAGCTCGACGCGATCGTTCCGATCGGCGAGTACGAAGACTTCCTGGCCGACCTCGAAGCGCGTTACGACTATTCGCAGGGTGAGGCGCTGCCGCCTGCCGGACGCACCGGCATCAGCCATTACGTGCGCGTCATCCAGGGCTGCGACCACAACTGCACTTTCTGCATCGTCCCCCGGGTTCGGGGACGGGAGGTGCACCTCCCGCTTTCGCAGGTCGTGGAAGAGTGCCGGCG
>DATNML010000007.1:0-2105 GCA_035602315.1 Candidatus Dormiibacterota bacterium | reverse complement strand
GCACAGCGTCCGCCTGCCCGGCTTCGTCGCCGACCAGGAGGTCATCTTCGGGCTGCCGGGACAGACGCTGACCATCACGCACCGGACCACGAGCCGTGAGGCGTACATCCCGGGCGTGCTGCTCGCGATCCGCAAAGTCACTGCCGGACCGCGGTTTTACCGCGGACTGGACCAGCTGCTTGGCCTGGATACCAGCGACTAGCCCATCCGACCGAGTTGTGATCTGGTCGTCCCAGCTGGCGGCCAAAGATCTCCCACGTGTCTGTGCCATGACTGGCGCGCCAGCGGAGGTCTGGAGGAAGTTCCGTTTCACGGCGGAGCCGGATCGTTCAGGCCATCGGGCGATGTCGGCGTTACAGGAGCACGTTGCAGTCGGCCGACTGCCGTTGACAATGGCCGCCAATCGCAAGCTTGTACTCATCACCTGGGTTCCGGCGGGCTTCATGGTCTCTGGCGCAATCCTCGCTGTTGTGGCAGCGCGCATCGGCTTTGACTCAGTCGTAGCTACCGCACTTCTCGTTCAGGGTCTATTCACGATGGTTCTCGCAGGAATTGTTCTGCTGGTCTTGCGACCATTCGTCGGGCCGCAAGGTCGAGTTTTGGATCGGCGGCAAGGCGAAGCCGAGGTTCTAGTCGAGCTGCGGAGGGTCCATCCGGCATTTGTCGCGGCAGTAACTGAGTTTGAACAATCGAACACAACGCGTTCGATACCAGTAGTGCAAGTTCCGCAGCCGCCTGGATCGACTTAAACTATTCAGATGCCCACCTCCAAGCGACTAAACGTTGCTGTCGTAGGCGCGACCGGCATGGTCGGGCAGGAGATGCTGCGCGTGCTCGCGCAACGGCATTTTCCAAGCGATCGCGTGATCGCCCTTGCTTCGGAACGCTCGAAGGGATTGACGGTGTCCTACAACGGCGACTCCCTCATGGTCGAGCCGCTCGACGAGAAGGCGTTCAAGGGCATCGACATTGCTCTGTTCGCGGCCAGCGGCGACATC
Organism: Candidatus Dormiibacterota bacterium; assembly: GCA_035602315.1. Taxonomy (GTDB): domain Bacteria; phylum Chloroflexota; class Dormibacteria; order Dormibacterales; family Dormibacteraceae; genus Palsa-870. The sequence goes on along the minus strand of DATNML010000007.1, from coordinate 1,107 downwards.
GCGTTGATGTATGGGCCGCTCGCGGCCGAAGGCGGAGCGCTGGTCATCGACAACAGCTCCGCGTGGCGCATGAAGGAGAACGTGCCCCTGGTCGTCCCCGAGGTGAACAGCGAGGACATCCGCGACAACGAAGGGATCATCGCCAACCCCAACTGCTGCACCATCCCTCTCACCGTGATCCTCAACCCGCTGAAGAAAGCAGTCGGCCTGGAGCGCGTGCTCGTTTCGACCTACCAGTCGGCCTCTGGCGCCGGCCGTGCGCTGGTCGACGAGCTCGAGGACCAGACCAGGGCGATCGCAGCCGGTTCAGAGCCGCAGGCGGTCGCGTACCCGTACCAGCTCGCGTACAACGTAGTGCCGGGTGGGTGGCGTCCCGAGGCCGAGGGCTACAACGAGGAAGAGGTGAAGATCGTCAACGAGACCCGGAAGATCCTCCATATGCCGGAGCTGCGCATCGTCGCCACGTGCGTGCGCGTGCCGGTGCCGGTCGGGCATGGAGAGTCGGTGTTCGTCGAGACGACGGAGAAGATCACCGCGGACGAAGCGCGCACGCTGTTCGGCAGCTCGCCAGGGATCATCGTCGAGGACGACCCGCACGCCAAGCTCTATCCAACCCCGCATGGGGTCGCCGGCAAAGACGAGGTGTATGTTGGCCGCATCCGAAACGACGACTCGACCAGGAACGGGTTGGCGGTCTGGATCGTCTCCGACAACCTGCGCAAAGGAGCCGCGCTGAATGCGGTCCAGATCGCCGAGGAAGCAATCGCGATGGGAGTAAGGGCGTGACTGCAGAAATCGGACGCCTGCTGACGGCGATGATCACGCCCTTTAAAAAGGACGGGTCTGTGGACTACGAGGCCGCCGAAAAGCTTGTCATGCTGCTCGTCGCCGATGGGTCCGACGGTGTGATCGTCTCTGGCACCACGGGCGAGTCACCGAGCCTGAGCGACGACGAGAAGCTCGAGTTGATCAAGGTCATCAAGCAGGCAATCCCCGGCAAGAACGTCGTCGCCGGAACTGGCAGCAACGACACGCATCACTCGGTCAAGCTCTCCGAGCGAGCGATGAAGGCGGGCGCGGACGCGCTGCTTGCGGTTGTGCCCTACT
>DATNML010000006.1:0-4593 GCA_035602315.1 Candidatus Dormiibacterota bacterium | reverse complement strand
ACCAGCTCCAGGACTTCGGCGGCGACGGGCGCGCCGAAAACGGCCGCGATTGCACGGCGCCGGTCGCCATCGCCGGTTGTGCTGACCGCGACCCGCGCATCGATCGTGAGGTGGAAGCGCACGTGCGGGTGAAGGAGCGCGAACGCGCTGACGATGTCTTTGATCGCGGCGACCTCGGTCGCGTCGCTCTTCAGAAACTTCAATCGCGCCGGGACGTTGGTGAAGAGATCTCGCACCTCGATCGTCACGCCAGGCAGGAGTGGGCCCGATCCCTGCTCGATGAGCTCCCCCGCCTGGACACGAATGGTCGACCCGCCGCTGGAGCACTCGACGTCGGCCACCGCCGCGATGCTGGCGAGAGCCTCGCCGCGGAATCCGAAGCTGACGATCGCGACCAGGTCCGAGAGCTTGGACACCTTGCTGGTCGCGTGCCGCACAAAGGCGAGCGCGAGCTCGTCCGCCGCGATGCCGGCGCCGTCGTCGCTGACCCGGATCGACGTCCTGCCGGCGCCTCTCACGTCGATGTTGATACGGCGTGCCTCGCCGTCGAGGGCGTTTTCAACCAGCTCCTTTACGACCGAGGCTGGGCGCTCGATCACCTCACCGGCTGCAATCGCGTCCGCGACCTCAGGCGTGAGCAGGTGGATCGACTTGATCACTCCGAAAGCCTCGCGCGGAGCTCATAGAGCTTCTGCAGCGCTTCGAACGGGCTCAGGGAATCGGGCTCGATCTCCTGGAGCTCCTTGCGCAGCGGATCGGGGGCCATCTCCATCGGCAGCCCGAGCTGCAGCTCCGGTGGTTCGAGGGGGCGCTGGCGCTCCAGCTCCCCCAGCACCTGGCGCGCCCGCGCGATGACTCCCGACGGCAGCCCGGCGAGCGCGGCGACGTGGATTCCATAGGATCGATCCGCACCGCCCGGCACCACGCGGTGCAGGAAGCGGACGGTCTCGCCGTCTTCGAGGACCTCGACCCGCTGGTTGCTGACGCGCGGCAGTCTCTCCGCGAGCGCTGTCAGCTCGTGGTAGTGCGTGGCGAACAGGGTGCGGCACCCGAGCCTGGGTGATTCGTGTAGGTATTCGACCACCGCCTGCGCGATCGACAATCCGTCATACGTCGACGTCCCCCTCCCCACCTCGTCGAAGATGACGAGTGACGAGCGCGTCGCGTGATTAAGGATGTTCGCGGTCTCGGTCATCTCCACCATGAAGGTGGACATGCCGGCGGTGATGTCGTCGTGCGCGCCGACTCGCGTGAAGATCCGGTCGGCGAGGCCGACGACTGCGCTTTCTGCCGGCACGAAGCTTCCGCACTGTGCGAGCAGCACGATCACCGCGGCCTGTCTTAGGAACGTCGACTTGCCGGCCATGTTGGGACCGGTCAGGATGACTACCTGGTCTCCATCTGGATCCAGCTCGAGGTCGTTCGGAACGAAGGCTCCCGCGGGCAGGCCGTGTTCGACCAGCGGGTGGCGGCCACCCTTGATGCTCAGGCGCATGCCAGCGTTGACCTCCGGCCGCCGCCATCCAAGGTCGGATGCAGTGACGGCCAGGCTCAACAGCGCGTCGATCATTCCGATGGCGTGCGCGCTCGTGCGCAGGATGGACGCGGATTCAGCAACCGCAGCGCCCAGCTCGCGCAGGATCTCTTGCTCGCGTTCGGCGATCCGCTCCTGCGCTGTGAGCACGATCGCTTCCTTCTCCTTGAGCTCGGGCGTCAGGTAGCGCTCGGCGCCGGTCAGCGTCTGCTTGCGCACGTAGTCGGATGGCGGCGGGACGGCGTTCGCGTTGCTGATTTCGATGTAGTAGCCGAACACCTTGTTGAAGCCGACCTTGAGTGAGCGGATACCCGTGCGTCGGCGCTCGGATGCTTCGAGCCCGCCGATCCACTCCCGAGCGGTTCGCGAGGCTTCAGCGATACCGTCGAGCTCGGCGTCATAGCCGGCGCGGATTGCACCGCCATCGCGGGCGACGGGTGGCGGGTCTTCGACCAGGGCCGCAGCAAGTTTCGCCGCCAGCTCCGGAGCGCCGCTGAGCTGCCCTGCGAGCTCCCGGACGGCGAGAGCCTCGCAGCCGGCGACCGCGTCCTGCAGCGCAGGGATGGCGTCCAGGGAGCGACGAAGGGCGACCAGCTCTCGAGCGGACGCGTGACCTTGCGCAGAGCGCGCGGACAGGCGCTCGAGGTCGCCGACGGGTTTCAGGGCCACGGACAGCGCCCCACGCAGGTCGGGCGACTCCACCAGCTCGGCGACGGCCCCGAGGCGCAGCTCGATCGACTCAGCGTCTCGCATCGGCGCCCCGACCCACCCGCGCAGCCGCCGGGCACCGATCGGCGTTCGTGTGCGATCCATCATCTCGACCAGGGCCGGGAGCTCGAGGTTGCGCACGGTGGCGGCGTCGAGCGGCATCGTCGAGTCCGGCGAGTACGTACGCACCGTGAAGGAGCCGGGGGCGATGCGGGCCTGGTTTTGCTTCAGGTAGTCCAGCACGACGCCGGCCGCTCCGACGGCGAGCGGGGCGTCGGCGGCTCCGATGGAGGCCGGAAAGGCGATCCCCAGGAGGTCACGAAGACGCTGCTGCCCGCGGATGGGATCGAACCGATACTCCTCGACCTCAGGCGGGGTGAGCAGCTCGGCGGGCGCGAGCCGCTGCAGCTCGGCGTTGAGGCGCTCGCGCGGGAGCTGGCAGAGGAGCAGCTCGCCGGTGGAGACCTCGCATGCCGCCAGGCCGGCCTCATTTCCGCGCGTCCATGCCGCGACGAGGTAGTTCGGCCGCGCCGGATCGAGGTACGCGTCTTCCACGACCGTACCGGGCGTCAACACTCGGGTCACGTCGCGGCGCACGACCTTGTGCTTCCCCGCCGGCTCGACCTGGTCGCAGATCACGACCTTGTGTCCCGCGCGCAGCAACTTGCCGACGTATGCCTGCCAGGCGTGGTGCGGCACTCCGCACATCGGCGCGCGGCCGCTCTTGCCAAGCGGTCTTGACGTGAGCGTCACTCCCATCACGGGCGCGGCGATCTCGGCGTCCTCGAAGAAGATCTCGTAGAAGTCGCCGAGGCGGAAGAGAAGGATTCCGTCCGGGTGCTGCTCCTTCGCCTCCCGGTACTGCCGCATCACCGGGGTGAGAGCAACGTCCGTCACGCTGCCGGCAACCCCAGCAGCTGGCCTGCCGTGGCCTGCAGGACGCGGACGTGCATCAACTGGCCCGGCGCGATGTCGCCGCCTTTCAGGACGATCGCTCGCTTGCCCTGCCGGATCCGTCCATATGGCCGGTTGAGCTCATCCCTACCTTCGATCAGGACCTCGACGTCGCGGCCGATCCACCGCGCGGTCTTGCGCGTCGCGATGCCACGCTGCAGCGACAACAGGTCGTTGAGCCGTCGCAGCTTTTCGTCTTGAGGGATGTCATCTTTCAATTTGTCGGCGGCGAACGTACCCGGTCGTGGCGAGTACATGGCGAGGTGAACCACGTCGAACTCGATCTCCTCGAGCAGGGTGCGGGTGTTCATGAACGCTTCCTCCGATTCGCCGGGGAAGCCGACGATGACGTCGGTAACAAGGCCGAGGTCCGGCATCAGCTGCCGCGCATGGTCGACGATCGCCCGGTAGTGGCGCATCTGGTAGCCGCGCGCCATCCGCTTGAGGATGGTGTCGTCGCCCGACTGCACCGGCAGCTGGAGCTCACGGCAGACCACATTGCTCGCAGCCATGACCTCGAGCAATTCGGTCTCGAGGTCCTGCGGATGCGAGGTGAGAAAGCGCAACCTCATCACCCCGCGAATCTTCTCGACCTCGCGGACCAGCGCGGCGAGTCCACCCCGACCGCTTGGATCGCGGTAGTCGTCGACGTTCTGGCCCAACAACACGATCTCTTTGGCGCCGTCGGCTACCGCCTGGCGACACTCCGCGACAACCTCGTCCATCGGCACGTGGCGCTCGCGCCCTCGCACCTTTGGCACGATGCAGAAAGTGCAGTTGTGGTCGCAGCCCTGGATGACGCGCACGTAATGGCTGATGCCTGTCCGCCCAGCAGGGGGCAGCGCCTCACCCTGCGAATAGTCGTAACGCGCTTCGAGGCCGGCCAGGAAGTCCTCGTAATCGCCGATCGGAACGACCGCGTCGAGCTGCGGAAATCGCTTGCGAAGAACGTCGCCCTCCTTCGCGACGATGCAGCCGGTGACGGCGATCGTGCGCTCAGGTGTTTTCCAGGCCCTGAGCTCGTGGAGCCTGGAGTACACGCGGTCCTCTGACGCCTGGCGGACGACGCACGTGTTGAGGATCGCTACATCGGCGCGCTCGAGCGAATCCTCGACGTAGCCGGCAGCGAGCAGCCGGCGAGCCAGGCTTTCCGAGTCGGCGGTGTTCATCTGGCAGCCGATCGTCCAGATGTTGAACGAGCGCGCTCGAGTTCCCGTGCCCCTCACCCCAGTCCCCTGCGCGCTACGCGGCGATGAGGATGTGACCTACTGATTGCTCCCCTGTGGGGAGAGGGTGCCAGTGCCAGGTCCCGTCCGAGTTCCGTTACCTACTCTCCACGAGCAGGCGGATTCCGGTGCGCTCCTCGCCGTCGATGGAGATGTCGATGAAGGCCGGGA
>DATNML010000005.1:0-14006 GCA_035602315.1 Candidatus Dormiibacterota bacterium | reverse complement strand
CGCCGCACGTTGGCGTACTCGGCGAGCGCCGTCTTCTTGATGTAACCGTTCTTGGTGACCATCAGCATGTAGCGCGCCTCGGTCTCGGATTCGGGCCGCACGAAAACAGCGGTGATCCGCTCGTTCGACCCGATGTCGATCAGGTTGTTGACCGGCACGCCCTTCGCCTGCCGCTCGCGCTCCGGTACCTCATGCACGCGCAGCTGGAACACGCGCCCGCTCTGCGTGAAGAAGAGCATCGACGCGTGCGTGTGCGTCGTCAGCAGGTGCAGTGCGTAGTCCTCCTCGCGCGTGCCGCTCGGTGCGTCGCTGCCCGCGGTGGGCTTCGCGCCCTTGAGCCCGACGCCACCGCGCTTTTGCGCGCGGAACACACGCAGCGGCTGGCGCTTCACGTAGCCGCGATGCGTCAGCGTGACCACGACCTCTTCTTTCGGTACCAGGTCCTCGGCCGACAGCTCTGACGCCTCCTGGTCCGTGATCTCGGTCCGGCGCTCGTCGCCGTACTTCTTGACCAGGTCGTCCATCTCGTCCTTGATCAGGAGGCGAACCTTCTGGTCGCTCGCCAGGATCGACTCGAGGTAGGCGATGGTCTTGATGACCTCCTCGTACTCGGCGTCGATCTTGCCGCGCTCGAGCCGGGTCAGGCGGCTCAGCGTGAGGGCGAGCACTGCTTTGGCCTGCCGCTCGCTCAGCCCGAACTTAGATTGCAGCTCGGTCGACGCGATGTCCGGGTCGGCCGCCGCGCGGATGGTCTTGATCACCTCGTCGAGGTGGTCGAGGCAGATCTTGAGGCCTTCGAGGATGTGGGCCCGTTCCTGCGCGCGCTCGAGGTCGAAACGGGTGCGGCGCAGGATAACGTCGCGACGGTGGTCGATGAAGAGCTGCAGCGCCTGCTTCAGGCTCAGGATGACGGGGCGCCCCTCGACGATCGCGAGCATGATCACGCCGAACGTCGTCTGCAGCGTCGTGTGCTTGTACAGATTGTTCAACACTGTGAACACACGAGCGTCGCGCTTGAGCTCGATCACGATCCGCATGCCGTCCCGGTCGGACTCGTCGCGCAGGTCGGCGATGCCTTCCAGCTTCCGATCAGACACCAGCTCCGCGATCTTCGCCACGAGCGTTGCTTTGTTGACCGCGTAGGGAAGCTCGTCGATGATGATCCGCTCGCGCCCGTTGGGCGCCTGCTCGAACGTGTGCCGCGCGCGGACGATGATCCGGCCGTGCCCGGTCGCGTACGCGGCCTTGATTCCCGCCGTACCCACGATCAAACCGCCGGTAGGAAAGTCCGGGCCCTTGACGAAGCTCAAGAGGTCCTCGCCGGTCGACTCGGGGTTCTCCACCAGGTGCTTGATCGCGCCGGCGATCTCAGTCAGGTTGTGCGGGGGAATGTTGGTCGTCATGCCGACCGCGATTCCAGTCGCTCCGTTGACCAGGAGGTTCGGCAACCGCGCGGGCAGCACCTCCGGCTGCTCCTCAGTGCCGTCGTAGTTCGGGACCATGTTGACCGTCTGCTTCTCGATGTCGGCCATCAGCTCTCCGGTGATGGCGGAGAGGCGCGCCTCCGTGTACCGCATCGCCGCCGGCGGGTCGCCGTCGACGCTTCCGAAGTTGCCCTGCCCGTCGATGAGCGGGTAGCGCAGCGAGAACGGCTGCGCCATGCGGACCAATGCGTCGTAAACCGGCGAATCGCCGTGTGGGTGATACAGCTTCATCACGTCGCCGACGAAGGCCGCGCTCTTGCGATGCCGGCTGCCAGACGTCGCTCCGGCACGATGCATCGCGTAGAGGATGCGTCGCTGCACGGGCTTGAGCCCATCACGCACGTCGGGCAGCGCCCGGCTGATGATGACGGACATCGCGTACTCCATGTAGGAGGTCTGCATCTCCTCCTGGAGGCTGCGCCCGATGATGGTCCCGATTGTGTTTTCGTCAGTCACTGCTTTGTCGAATCACTCCTCGTACTTCTTCAAGACGACGACGGCGTTGTGGCCGCCGAAGCCGAACCCATTCGAGATGGCGATGCGCACATCCTTCCTTCGCGCCTGGTTGGGCACGTAGTCGAGGTCGCACGCCGGGTCGGGGTTTTCGTAGTTGATGGTCGGGTGGATGATGCCGCGGTTGATGGTCAGGAACGTGGCGATGGCCTCCACCGCGCCGGCGGCGCCGAGCAGGTGCCCGATCATCGACTTGGTGCTGCTGATCGCGACCTTATATGCGTGGTCGCCGAGCGCGATCTTCAACGCCTTGGTCTCGCCCGCGTCGTTGAGCTGCGTCGAGGTACCGTGCGCGTTGACGTAGTCGATGTCCTGGGGCTCGATGCCGGCGTCCTTCATGGCAAGCGTCACCGCGCGAGCAGGCGCCTCCCCGGTCTCGTCGGGCGCGACCTGGTGGAATGCGTCGCAGGTGAGGGCGTAACCAAGCACCTCGCCGTAAATCCGCGCGCCGCGATTCGTGGCGTGCTCCTCCGACTCGAGGACCAGGATGCCGGCGCCTTCACCCGGCACGAATCCGTCGCGGTCACGGTCGAAAGGACGGCTCGCCTTCTCCGGCGCTTCATTCCGCGTGGATAGAGCTCGGATCGCGTTGAACGATGAGATCCCGACCTCGCATAGAGAAGCCTCCGAGCCGCCAGCCAACATGACGTCCGCGTCGCCGTGCTGGATGATTCGCGTCGCATCGCCCAGCGTGTGTGTTGAGGCAGCGCACGCGGTGGTCACCGTCGTGTTGGGGCCGCGGAGGTGAAACGCCATCGCGACCGAGGCGGCCGCCATATTGGGGATGATCATCGGCGCATAGAGCGGGTTGAGCCGTCCCTTCGTCGCGAAGGAGATAGCGCCCTGGGTCATCTCGATGAAGCCGCCGATCCCGGTGCCCATGTCGACGCCGACGCGGAAGCTGTCCTCCTTGGCGAGGTCGAGGCCTGAATCGGCGAGCGCCATCTGCGACGCGGCGACCGCCATCTGCGAGAAGCGCGCCATGCGCTGCGCCTGCTTCCGGTCCATGAAGTCCTGGGGGTCGAAGTTGGGCACCTCGCAGGCGAACTTCGTGGTGAGCTTGTCGGTCGGATAGCCCTCGGCCGGGCGCGCGGTGCTCCGGCCTTCGATCAGCCCGTGCCAGTACTCCTCCAGGTTCTTGCCTAAGGGATTCACCGTTCCCATCCCGGTGACCACGATGCGCATGCGCCGGTTGTTGCCGTTTTCCCTCACTTGCCCACCTCTGCCCGAATCTTACCGACGAGCTGATTTTGAACCGCATCGCGCGTAACGCGGATGGCGTTCTTGATCGCGCGGGCGTCGGAGCGTCCGTGCGCGACCACCGCCACACCATCGATTCCGAGCAGCGGCGCACCGCCGAACTCGCGCCAGTCGATCCGAGCGCGCAGCTGCCGCACTCCCGGCCGGATGAGCATGCCACCGAGCTTGCCCCGCATGGTCTTCGGGATCTCATCTCGAAGGTTGCGGAAGAGGAAGTCAGCGGTGGCCTCCGCCATCTTGATCGCGACGTTGCCGACAAAGCCGTCCGCCACGATGACGTCGGCTCGCGCGCTGTAGATGTCCTTCGGCTCGATGTTGCCGACGAATCCCTCCAGCGAACCCTTCAACCGCCTGGCCGTTTCTCTGACCAGTTCGTCGCCCTTGCCCTCCTCCTCGCCGTTGCTGAGCAGGCCGACACGAGGCTTTTCGCGGCCGAGCATCTCGCGCGCGTACACCGCGCCCATCAGTGCGAACTGCACCATGTACTCGGGCTTGGAGTCTACGTTCGCGCCGACGTCGAGGAAATAGGCGAAGCCGTTTTGAGTCGGCACGATCGAACCGAGAGCCGGGCGCTCAACGCCCTTGATGCGGCCCTGAATGAAAAGGGCCGCGGCCATGACGGCGCCGGAGTTGCCGGCCGAGATCCATCCGTCGGCGCGCCGTTCCTTGCACATGCGCGCGCACACGGACATCGATGAGTCCAGCTTCGTCCGCACCGCCTGGGCGGGGTGCTCATCCATCGCGATGACCTGCGTGCACGGCACGAGCTGCATCCGGGGATGCGAGTCGAGCAGCGGCTGGACCGACGAGGGCAGACCGACGAGAGAGATGTCGATCCCGTATTCCGTCGCGGCCTGCGCAGCTCCCTGCACGACCTGAGCCGGCGCGAAGTCGCCGCCCATGGCGTCGACTGCTATTCGCATTGTTACGACCCGCTAAATGTCGAGGTTGCGGACGCTCTTGGCGTGCGCCTGAATGTACTTCTTGCGAGGCTCAACGTCAGGCCCCATCAACTTCTCGAATGTCTCGTTGACCGCGGCCGCGTCCTCCACGTTGACCTGCAGCAGCACACGCGTGGCCGGGTTCATGGTCGTCTGCCACAGCTCCTCGGCATTCATCTCACCGAGGCCCTTCATGCGCGCCGACTCGGCGTTCTTGCCGAGCTGCCGGAGCGCCTTGTCGCGCTCGCCTTCGGAATGGCACCAGACGACCTGCTTGCCCTTGAAGACCTTGAACAGCGGCGGCTGCGCCATGTAGAGGTAGCCCTTCTCGATCACCGCCGGGAAGTAGCGATAGAAGAACGTGAGCAGAAGAGTGCGGATGTGGCTGCCGTCCACGTCGGCGTCAGTCATCGTGATCACGCGGTGGTAGCGCATTTTCTCGACGTTGAAGTTGTCGCCGACGCCGGCGCCCATCGCGGTGATCAAGTTGCGAATCTCGTCTGACGTGAGCACCTTGTCCAGGCGCGCCTTTTCGACATTCAGGATCTTGCCGCGCAACGGCAGGATGGCCTGCGTGCGCCGATCCCGCCCGCCCTTGGCGGTTCCGCCGGCGGAATCGCCTTCCACGATGTAGAGCTCGCAGAGCGCCGGATCCCGCTCGGAGCAATCGGAAAGCTTGCCGGGCAGGGTGCTGGACTCGAGCAGGCTCTTGCGCTGCACCAGGTCCCGCGCCTTGCGCGCCGCCTCACGAGCGCGCGCCGCGGTCAGTGATTTCTCGACGATGCGCCTGCCCTCGGAAGGGTTCTCCTCGAGGTACTGCGTGAGGCCCTCGGTGAGCGCGATCGACACGTGGCCCTGGACCTCGGCGTTGCCCAGCTTGCCTTTCGTCTGGCCTTCGAACTGCGGCTCGAGCACCTTGACGCTGATCACGGCGGTCAGGCCCTCGCGCACATCCTCTCCGGTGAGGTTGGGGTCCTGTTCTTTCAGAATGCCGGCCTTGCGCGCGTATCGGTTCAGCACGTTGGTCAGCGCGGAACGGAAGCCGGTGAGGTGGCTGCCACCTTCGATGGTGTGGATGGTGTTGGCGAAGGCGATCACGTTCTCGACGAACGTGTCGTTGTACTGAAGCGCGATCTCGACCTGCGTGCCCTCGACCTCGCGGTCGACGTAGAACGGGAGGCTGTTCACAACCTGTTTGTCGCGGTTTAGGGCGCGGACGAACGAGACGATGCCGCCCTCGAAGTAGAAGGTGGTGGTGAAGCCAAGGGTCTCGTCGGCGAGCGCGATCTCGAGCCGCTTGTTCAGGTAGGCCATCTCGCGCAAGCGGTGCTTGATCACCTCGCGGTCGAAGGTGGTGTCGGGGAAGATCTGGGGGTCAGGCCAGAAGCGGACGACGGTGCCGGTGTGGTCGGTCTTGCCGACCGGCTTGACCCGGCCCTTCGGCACACCGCGCTCGTACTCTTGCTGGTAGACCCTGCCGCCGCGGTGCACCCACACCTGCAGGCGCTCGCTTAGGAAGTTGACGGCGGAGACGCCTACGCCGTGGAGCCCGGAGGAGACCTTGTAGCCGCCGCCACCGAACTTGCCGCCGGCATTGAGCCGGGTCATGACGAGCTCGAGAGCGGACAGGCCCTCCTTCTTGTGGACGTCGACCGGGATGCCGCGGCCGTTGTCGTCGACCTGGACGCTGCCGTCGGCGAACAGGGTGACGATGATCTTGGTGGCGTAGCCCGCCAGGGCCTCGTCCACGGCGTTGTCGACCACCTCGTAGACCAGGTGGTGAAGCCCGGTCGTGGAGGTCGACCCGATGTACATGCTGGGACGCCGCCGGACATGCTCCCGGCCTTCGAGGACCTGGATCTGCTCGGCGGTGTAGGCGACGTCCGCGCCTAAGGGTTGGGGCCTGCGATGTTCAGGGTGCGCCCTGCGCGCGCCCGGCACCGCTCGTTCCGGAGAGGGGTTTTTGGCCGCCATCACCGGTAAAAAGGCCCTCCCAGCGCGGAGAACTCGTGGGGATCAACTGGGCAGAGGTTCAGGAGATTAATTTTACCCGATTTCGAGTTCGAAAATGGCCTCAGGGAGGCTCTTAACAGGCCTATTTCCCCGGTGGTTTCCAGCGCAGGACGGGATCCTCGCTCTGGCCCTGCAGGTAGGCGTTGATCCGCCGCGCCGCAGCCACCTCGTCAAGGCGGCCGACGGGCAGCTTTTTGGGTGCGTCGTGGAGGTCCTGTGGGTTGGTTCTGGCTTGCGCCACGATGTCCTTGATCGCCGCGGCGAAGGCGTCCAGGGTGGCCTTGCTTTCGGTCTCGGTGGGCTCGACCATGATCGCCTCCGGCACGACCAGCGGGAAGTAAATGGTCGGCGCGTAGAAATCGCGGTCCAGGAGGGCTTTGGCGACATCCAGAGCCCTCACGCCCTCGTGGGCAAGGTTCTGAGTGCTGGCCACGAACTCGTGCATGCAGGGACCCTCGTGGGGCATGTCGAGGTCATCCTCGACCTGCTTGCGCAGGTAGTTGGCGGAGAGCACGGCGTCGCGCGACGCCTGGGTCAGGCCGTCGCCTCCCATGGCGACGATGTAGGAGTAAGCCCTGACCAGCATCCCGAAGTTGCCGTAGAAGCTCCGCACGCGGCCGATCGACTTGGGTCGCTTGAAGTCCAGCGTGAGGTGGCCGTTGGTGCGCTCCACGGTCGGCGTGGGCAGGAAGGGAACCAGGTCGGCCTTGACGCCGACCGGCCCGGCGCCAGGGCCTCCGCCGCCATGCGGGGTGGTGAACGTCTTGTGCAGGTTCATGTGCACCGCGTCGAAGCCCATGTCGCCGGGCCGGCAGATCCCCATGAAGGCGTTCAGGTTGGCGCCGTCGTAGTAGAGCATGGCCCCCGTGGCATGCACCATTTCAGCGATATCCAGTATCTGGCGCTCGAACAGGCCCAAGGTGTTGGGGTTGGTCAGCATGAGGGCGGCGACTCGCGGCGAGAGCTTGGACTCCAGGTCGGCGAGGCTGATCCGGCCGTCGGGGCCCGACTTCACCTCCACGACGTGGAAGCCGCTCAGGGCGGCGCTGGCCGGGTTGGTGCCATGCGCCGAGTCGGGCACCAGCACCTCGGTCCGGTTGTCTCCGCGCGAGTGATGGTAGGCCGAGATCATGCGCAGAGCGGTCCATTCGCCGTGGGCGCCGGCCGCCGGCTGAAGCGTCACCCTGTCCACCCCGACCACGGCACACAGCGCCTGCTCCAGGCGCCACATGAGCTCGAGCGCGCCCTGGACCGTGTCCTCTTCCTGGTAGGGATGCAGCCCGGCGAACCCTGGCAGGGCGGCGGCGAGCTCGTTGACGACCGGGTTGTACTTCATGGTGCAGCTGCCGAGGGGGTAGAACTGCTCGCTGATCGAGTAGTTCATCGAGGCCAGCCGGCTGTAGTGCCGCATGATCTCGGGCTCGCTGAGCTGTGGGAGGCCGGGAGCCTGCACGCGAAGCTGGTCGGGGGCCAGCACCTGGGAGGCTTCGGGCGCGGTCACGCCGGCGTCCGGCAGCCGAGGGGCGCTGGCGCTGCGCCGGCTCTTTTCAAAGCTCAGGAGCTCGGTCACGGCTGGAGCGCCTCGACGAGCTCGTCGAGCGCGCGAGGGTCGTTCACCTCGGTGCAGGTGAAGGTGAGGACTCCATTGAGCTCGCGGAACCACCGCCTCATTTCGAGGGGACCCAGGATGCCTTTGCGCGCGAGCTTGCGCACGACGGCGGGCGCCTTCGGGACTCGCATCGGGAACTCGTTGAAGAACGGGCGGTCCGGGAACGCCAGTTCCCAGCCCGGGAGCGCGGCCAGCCGGCCGGCGAGCGCGTGTGCTCGCTTGAAGCTGACGCCGGCGACCTGGCGCAAACCCTGAGGACCCATGTAGGTCATGTACACGCTCGCCGCCAGGGCGCAGAGAGAGTGGTTCGTGCAGATGTTGGACGTCGCCTTCTCCCGGCGGATGTGCTGCTCGCGAGCGGCGAGGGCAAGGTTGAAGCCGCGACGGCCCTGCGTGTCGTAGGCCGTGCCGACCAGCCGGCCAGGAAGGCGCCGCACCAGCTCCTTGCGGCACGAGATGAATCCGACGTGCGGGCCGCCGTAGCTCGGGCTGAGTCCCAGCTGCTGTCCTTCCCCGACCGCGATGTCCGCTCCGTATTCGCCCGGAGGCGCGAGCACGGCGAGGCTGATCGGGTCCACGCAGGCGATGGCGAGAGCGCCGGCGGCGTGAGCGCTTTCCGTCAGCGCCCTCGCGTCGACCAGGAGACCGAGGAAGTCGGGCTGCTGGAAGATCACGGCCGCGGTCTTGGGTCCTGGCCTGGTTCCCTTCCGGACCTTGATGCCGCGGCCCTCGCAGAAGGCGCGCAGAACTTCGACGTATTCGGGGTGCAGATAGCCGGAAACGACGACCTCGTCGCGTCCCGTCTGGATGTGCGCCATCATCGCGGCCTCGGCGACGGCGGTGGCCCCGTCGTAAAGCGAGGCGTTGGCCACGTCCAGCGCTGTCAACTCTGCGATGAGCGTCTGGAACTCGAAGATCGCCTGCAGCGTGCCCTGGCTCGCCTCAGGTTGATAGGGCGTGTAGGCGGTGTAGAACTCGGGTTTCGAGGTGACCGCGGCGACCGCCGCCGGGATGAATCGCCGGTAGACACCGCCGCCGCGGAAGGTCAGGCGATCGGGGAAAACCCGGTTCCGAGCCGCGAGGGACTCGATCTGCGACATGGTTTCGAACTCGGACAGGCCGGCCGGTAGTTCGAGCGCATCCAACCGCAGGGACTGCGGGATGTCGACCAGCAGGTCGTCCATCGACCGCACGCCGATCGACTCCAGCATCGACGCGCGGTCCTCCTCGGAGTGAACCAGGTACGGCACGCTAGTGGGACGCGCCCTCCGTGACCTTCTTGTATTCCGACTCGTCGAGGAGGTCGGACGGGAGCTCGCCGGCCAGCTCTAGCTTCAGGATCCACCCCTCGCCGTAGGGATCCGAGTTGATGAGCTCCGGCTTGGTGGTCAGCTTGTCGTTGACCGCAGAGATTCGCCCCGCGACCGGCGCGTAAAGGTCGCTGGCGGCCTTGACCGACTCAACGACTCCGAAGGTCTCGCGCATGGCCAGCTTGCGGCCGGGGCTTGGCAGCTCGAGGAAGACGACGTCGCCGAGCTGTGCCTGGGCGAAGTCGGTGATGCCGACCGTGACCGTTTTGCCGTCGACCGTGACCCACTCATGCGTCTTGGTATAGCGACGGTCAGCCATACGACTCCTCCTCTTCGCAATCGGTTTCTTGGCTAAAAGCGGTGGCGGGTCACGACTTGGCTGGGGCGACCACCGATCGCGCCGAACCCCGGTAGAAAGGAAGATTCACGACCTCGGCCTGGGCTTCGCGGCCTCGAACCTCGACTGCGATCTTCTCCCCAACCGGAAATGATGGGACTTCGATCATCGCCAGCGCGACCGGGTAGCCGAGGAAGAAGGAATGTGTCCCGCTGGTGACGACGCCTACGCGGCGTCCCGCATGGCTCACCGCGGCGCCATGACGCGGAATGTTGCCGGGTTCGGTCTTGAATCCGATGAGGGTGCGCTTCGCGCCCTGCTCCTTCACAGCGACGAGCGCGTCCCGGCCGACGAACTCTCCCTTGCCGAGCTTGACTGTCCAGCCGAGGCCGGCCTCGTAGGGGTTCACGGTTTCGTCCATGTCATTGCCATAGAGACGCAGAGCGGCTTCCAGCCGCGTGGCGTCGCGAGCGCCGAGGCCCGCTGGGAGCACCCCCGCGCTCTTGCCTTCGTCGAGGATGGCGTCCCAGACCTTGACGACATCTTTGGAGTCGATGAAGAGCTCGAAGCCGTCCTCACCCGTGTATCCGGTCCGCGAGATGAGACCGGATACGCCCGCGACCTTGCCCGGCCGAAAGCCGAAGTACGGTATGTCCTCCGTTTCCGAGGAGCCACGCGGCAGAAGCTCATGGGCCTTCGGTCCTTGAAAGGCGATCAGGCTCAGGTCCGGGGTGTGATCCTCGAGCGTCACGCCCTGACCAAGGTGCTTTCGCATCCACGCCGTGTCCTTCTCTCGGTTCGAAGCATTGACGACGACGAGGAAGCGGTCTTCGGTCTCGCGGTAGATGACAAGGTCGTCGATCGCGCCGCCGTCTTCCTTGCACATCAACGTGTAGATGGCATGGCCGGCCCCAAGCGGGGCCAGGTCGTTGGTCATCAGGTGCTGCAGATACGCTTCCGCACCTGCTCCCTCGACCACCAACCTACCCATGTGCGAGATGTCGAACAGTCCGGCGACTTTCCGCACCGCGAGGTGCTCGTCGCGAATCGATGTGTACTGCTGCGGGAGCTCCCAGCCACCGAAGTCCACCATGCGGCCGCCGAGCGCGACGTGCCTGTCGTAAAGAGGGGTCCGCTGCGGCGGGTTAGCTGTCAAATGCAGTGGGCTCGTCGGCGTCGAAGTCGATCGCTTCCGGATCGATGAACTGGAGCATCTCTTCGTCGTGGCGGCGTCGCGCGTCGTCCACGACCTGGGCTACATAGCGTGTGCGTTCGATCGTCCATTCGAGCTTTTCCGCCAGCTCGCTCTGGGTCGCCTCGCGGTGCAGCTCCCGGCGCAGCACCAGCTGGGTGTGCTCGTAATCGGTGGCGGCAGCGACCAGCAGCTCGGCGTCGCGCACTGCCGCCGCCTCGGCCGCGATCGCGTCTTCCATCCGCAGCGTGACCATCTGCTCGGCGAAAGCAGCGAAGTCAGGTTGCCCGCTCGTCGCGAAGGAGCGCACCGCCTCGACCAGGCCGATCGAGCCCTCCTGGACGAGATCGGCGACCGAAAGGCGCTGCTCGCCGCGTGCCTCGGCCACCCGGATGACCATGTCGAGGTGAGCAGCCACGAGCCGATCCTGGCTGGCCTTGTCGCCCAGCGCCGAACGCTCGAGGAGGACTGACTCCTCCGCGGCGCCGACCGGGTTCTCGCTCTGAATCTGCCGAATCAGCTCGCGCATCGCAGCGGCATCGCTATCGAGCGTGCCGGGGCGCGAATCGTCGTCCAGCTGGTCGCGGAGGGCCCCCATCACAGCGATTTTACGACGGCGGAACTGGTCCTTCGAGCCGCCTCGCTCCGGGCAATGTTCCACGTTTTACATCGCCACCCGGCCGGAGGATTGCCATACTCGGAGCATGCGCAAACGGTTCGCGCTGCCGTTCGGCTTCGCCCTGTGCGCCCTGGCGGCGCTTCTTCCGTCCCAGGCCTTCGCGGCTACTCCCCGCGTCGAGCGAGCTGACCTCACCGGGGACATCAACAACATCATGGCCGCTTACATCCAGAGTTCCGTGAGTCGCGCCGAGGCGGACCACGCGGACGCCCTGCTCGTGGTGATCAACACTCCAGGCGGGATCTCAACCTCGATGGACGATATCGTCACCAGCCTCCTGAACTCGAAGGTGCCCGTGATCGCCTACGTCTACCCCAGCGGCGCCCGCGCTGCGTCGGCCGGACTCTTCGTCGCGCAGGCAGCCGACATCCTGGCCATGGCGCCAGGGACCAACATCGGGTCAGCCCACCCGATCCAGGCCACTGGCGCGGACATCAGCGGAGATCTCGGGGCCAAGGTCCTCAACGACGCGGTGACGCGCGTTCGCAACCTCGCGACGCTCCACGGGCGCAACGCCGACTGGTGCGAGCAGGCGGTACGCAACAGCGTCAACATCAACGCGGAAGACGCGGTCCGGCTCCACGTCGCGGACCTCGAGGTCTCCGATCCGAGTACGTTGATGAACGAGATCGACGGTCGTCAGCTTACGAGACCGACCGGCGGGCTCGGCGTTCACACCGCCCGCGCGAACATCGACGACTTCCCGATGCCGTTCTGGCAGGTCTTCCTCAACACGCTGATCGATCCGACGATCGCCGCGCTCCTGATCATCGTCGCGGGCTACGGGATCATCACCGAAATCTCCACGCCCGGCGCCATTCTGCCGGGCGTGATCGGCGGAGTCGCCGCCATCCTGGCCATCGTCTCGCTCGCCAACCTCCCGGTGAACATCGCGGGCGCGCTGATGATGCTGCTCGCCCTGATCCTGTTCATCGCGGACTTGAACGCCAACACGCACGGCATCCTCAGCGTGGGCGGTGTCGTCGCCCTCGTGCTTGGCATGGCCTTCTTGATCGACACCGGGCCCATCGGTTTGGGGGTCAACCCTTTCGTCATCCTGGCCACGGCCATGCTGACGCTGGCCTTCTTCATCTTCTTCATCCGCAAGCTCTGGCAGGCGCGACGCGCTCCCCCGTTTGTGGGGGCCGAGAGCATGGTCGGAGCCATCGGCGAGGCCCGCGAGGAGCTCGCACCCGAAGGTCTAGTCTTTGTCTCAGGTGCGTTGTGGAAAGCCGTCGCCGCTTCAGAGCCGATCCGCCTCGGGTCGCCCGTGCGGGTGGTCGGTCGCGATGGGCTCCAGCTGAAGGTGGTCGCCGGCGAGCACAGCGCGAACGGCGCGAACGGGACGATTAAGGAGAAGAGATAGTGGGATTCGCCGTCTTTGGTGTGATCGTCGTCCTCGCCGTGATCGTCGCCTTCTCGAGTCTTCGCATCGCCAATGAGTACGAGCGCGGCGTGGTCTTCCGGCTTGGCCGGCTCATCCCCCTCAAGGGCCCTGGGCTCTTCTTCATCATCCCGTTCGGGGTCGACCGACTGGTGAAGATCGACCTCCGCACGATCACGCTCGAGGTGCCGCCGCAGGAAGTCATCACCAACGACAACGTCACGGCGAAGGTGAATGCCGTGATCTATTTCCAGGTCATCGACGCGCGCAAGGCGGTGACCCAGGTCCTCAACTACATCAACGCCACGTCGCAGATCGCTCAGACCACGCTGCGGGCGGCGCTCGGGCAGGCAACCCTTGACGAGCTGCTCGCCAACCGAGAGAAGATCAACCAGAACCTGCAGAAGATCATCGACGAGCAGACCGAGCCTTGGGGCATCAAGGTGGCGGTCGTCGAGATCAAGGACGTGGAGCTGCCGAGCACCATGCAGCGTGCGATGGCCAAGCAGGCCGAGGCGGAGCGCGAAAAGCGCGCCAAGATCATCAATGCCGACGGTGAGTTCCAGGCTTCACAGACGCTGGCCAATGCCGCGGCCGTGATCTCGTCGCAGAAGGGAGCCCTACAGCTGCGGTTCCTCCAGACCATGGTCGAGATCGGCTCCGAGAAGAACACGACGATCCTGCTGCCGTTCCCGATCGAGCTGATCCGGCCGTTGATCGACGTGGGGCCTGGTGCAGAGGATGGGGCGACGCCTCCGGCGCGACCCCTTCCGCAGCCAGGCTCGAAGTCAGGCTGAGCGGACTCGTCGTCGTCTTAGACGCGGCGGCAGCCGTGGTGGTGCTGACGCCGCTGCCGCTGGTCGTCGTGGCGAACGCGGCCGTCGGACGTCGGTGGGCGCACCTCGCGATCGGGATCCTCGCCGGCTTCAGCGCCGGCGTCACCTTCCTGATCGGCGCGATCGACCTCTCCGGTGCCGCCCGGACGACGGCCGGTTCAGGGGGTCAAAACTCAACCGAAGTCGACATCGGAATCATGGTCACCGCTGTGGTCGCGGCCGCGCTGGCGTCAAAACCTCTGCGCGAACGCGTCGCGCGCGTCCTGCCGGTCGACCCTGACAACCCTGTGCACGCCCTGGCTCTCGTGCTCGCGGTGCTTCTGTTCGGCACCCAGGTGACCTCGATCCTGTTCACGAACCTGGCGGCCGCCGCCCAGCCGGCGCTCACCCTGGGCGACCTGATCTCGCAGGAGGCACCGTTTCTCATCCTCGCCGCCGCCGGCGTCGG
>DATNML010000004.1:0-3620 GCA_035602315.1 Candidatus Dormiibacterota bacterium | reverse complement strand
CGGTCAGGACGACGTTTCCTGTCTTCTGCTCCGTCTCGACGTACTTCGTTGCCTCGATCACGTCCTCCAACGGGTAGCGCCGATCGATGACGGGCCGGTACTTCCCCGCCTCGATGAGCTCCTTGAGGAAGAGGACGTCCTTCTTCGGCTGTCGAGGTGGTATCTGGAAGATCACTTTCTTGCCTCCGATCCGCGGGGTCCAAAGCGCCAGAATGATGTTCCGGAACCCGTCGGTGGGCAGGTAGATGCCGCCCGGCACCAGCGAGCCACGGCACCGCCTGAACGAGTGCTTGCCGACCGCGTCGAAGATGACGTCATACGTTTGGCCGTTCTTGGTGAAGTCTTCCTGCGTGTAGTCGATCACCCTGTCTGCTCCGAGCGATCTCACGAGCTCGAGGTTCTTCGTGCTGCACACCGCGGTGACGTCGGCGCCGAAGTACGTGGCCAGCTGCACCCCTGCCGTGCCGATGGCCCCGGAGGCGCCGTAGATGAGGATCCTGCGGCCCTTCCGGATATCTGCCGGCCTCAGACACATCAGTGCGTTGAGCGCTCCGTCGCAAATCGGGGCAGCCTCCTCGAAGCTCATACCGGCCGGCACGTGCGCGATTCGGGCGCTCTCGCGCATGCACATGAACTCTGCGTGTGCACCGTATGTGAGCCCACTAAGGCCGAAGACGTGGTCACCGACCGCGAACTCGCTGACTACTGCGCCCACTGCTTCGACCTCTCCGGCAAACTCCCGGCCGAGGATCCGCTGCCTCGGCCGCCGGAGGCCCGAGACCAAGCGGCTGAGAAGCGATACGGCCAGGCCGCTACGTCGGTTGGCTTCACGAGTGTGGACGTCCAACCGGTTGACTGTCGTGGCGTGGACCTTAACGAGGACCTCGTCCTCCTTGGGGACGGGCCGCTCGACGTCCTCGAGTCGCAGAACGTCGGGCGGCCCGTATCGGTCGTAGACAACCGCTCTCATGTCGACCCGTTCATACGGTGATGATGATCTTTCCTTTGGCGTGGCCTTCCCCCATGTAATTGAAGGCCTCGGGTACCCGGTTGAGCTCGTAGCACCGGTCAATAACTGGGGTTACTTCTCCTTCCGCGATTAGCTTCGCCAAGAACAGGAGGTCTGCTTTGTTGAGCTTGGCGATGAAGAGAGCGACTTTCCGCGTGCCGCGGATAGACGCCAGGCGCACGCCCATCAGGTGCCTGATCGTGCGGCCTCCACCCCAGACCGTGTGTGCTGAGCCTCCCGCCGCGACCATGATCCCGGTCGTTGCGAGCACGCGTTTGCACTCTGACCACGAATGGTTGCCGGCTATGTCGATGATCAGGTCGTAGGACTCGGCGCCGCGGGTGAAATCCTCCCGGGCGTAGTCAATGATCCTGTCCGCGCCCAGCGCGCGGGCGGTTTCTGCGTTTCTCGGGCTGCAGACGGCGGTGACGTGTGCGCCGAAGGCCTTGGCGATCTGCACGGCGAAACTCCCCACGCCTCCGGAAGCGCCGTTGATCAACACCTTCTGACCTTGGTGCACGCGTCCGTGATCGCGGATTGCTTGCAGCGCCGTGATGGCGGCGACCGGCACGGCGGCAGCCTGCTCAAAGCTGACGTTGGCCGGTTTCGCCACCACCGCTCCCTTTGCGGGGATGGAGACGTACTCGGCGAAGGTGCTGCGGTCTTTGCCGCCGAATACCTCGTCGCCGGGCTTGAACTCGGTTACGTCCTTCCCAACCGCTTCAACCGTCCCGGCAAAGTCGGTGCCGAGCACGACCGGCTTGGCTTTGAAGCCCCCGCTCAGCAGGCGCGCCGTGTACGCCACCCCCGACAGCGGGAAGAAGTCGACCGGATTGACGGAGGCGGCATGGACCCGTACCAGCACGCCATCGTCGGCGATCGTTGGTCTATCGATCTCGTCGAGTTCGAGAGCTTCAGGACGGCCGGGCCGACGGCAAAGGATCGCTTTCATCTCATGTCCCTCTGCAATAGAGCTACAGCTAGGTCCGATCAACTGAGCTGGAAAGGCGGGTATTCATCGGTGACCAGGAGGAAGGCGTAGGCGGTGACCCGGTTGCTCCAGCGGATCACACCAACGACGTAGCGAAAGAGGTTCTCCGGATAGCGGCCTGTGAAGATGATCGCGAACCAGGCGACGATCACCGCGACCACAGCGCCGATTCCGAGGAAGAACAAGACGATGTAATGGGGGATGGCGAGGAACCACTTGACCAGAGGCAGCCAGCGGTTCAACTGGCGAGCATCCGGATAGTCGAGGTTGAGGTGCACGGCCTGATCCTCATCGGTTGACGGGTAGTGATCATCGAGCAGGGCGAGGTAGGCTGTGACGCGGTTCGAGAATCGAAACAGATTGATGTTCCAGTCAAACCACCAGCGCGGATACTTCTGGCGGAAAAGAAGCATCAGGACGATCGGCAAGAAGAGCAGGCCGACGCCGCTCGCCAACGTCGTCGCCGTGTTATGGTCGCCGCCCTGTACGGCGTCTTGCGACAGCAAGCCGAGCAGAATCAGGATCGGGATTGCCGCGAAGATCCGTAACGCCGTCGTCAATCGATTGAGCCGTCGCGTCGGGAAGTCGACATCGAACTGTACCGGATAACTGGTTACCATGAGTTTCCTCCTACGGGATCCGTGAATATCGACCTGAGGCTGATGACTTCGTGACCGCGCAATGCCTCCAGAAATGGCTGAAAGCTGCCGTAGACCACACAGCGCAACGTGGCACCATCGATTTCGACCTCGCTGACGCCCGAAGCACGCTTGACCTGCTGGGCAGGGGGCGCGCCCACGAAACTCACCTCGACTAGCTGCACCGGGAGCTCCCGCGTCATGCTCCTCAGGCTAGGGAGCTGGTGGCGCATTGAAATCCGTGGAATTACTGATTCAGTGCCGAGTCGTGGTGAGCTGAGCTGTAACTCGGGCCCGTAGTAACGTCCTTGTCAGCATGGCCAGGCCCATCCGCCGGTCAGGCAACCTGCCGGCTGAGGCGACGAGCTTCATCGGTCGCCGCCGCGAGCTTGCCGAGGTTCGAAAGAGGCTCGGTGCGGCTCGCCTGGTCAGCCTGGTTGGGCCGGGAGGCGTTGGCAAGACCCGCCTTGCGATCCGGACTGCGGCAGAACTCGCACGTGGCTTCCGAGACGGTGCGTGGTTGGTCGAGCTGGCCGATGTCCGGGACCCCGCCCTGGTGAGCAATGCCGCGCTGGCCGCGCTCGACCTGCGGGATCAGGCCTTTACCGAGCCACTGGTGCTTCTCATCTCCTATCTGAAGGACAAGGAACTGTTGCTGCTGGTGGACAACTGTGAGCACCTCCTGGGCTCCACGGCTCAAGTCGTGACCCACGTGATCAGGGATGCCCCTGGCGTGCGCGTGCTTGCGACCAGCCGCGAACCGCTGGCGATCGCCGGCGAGCATGTCATGCCGGTGCCGCCTCTCGAACTCCCCTTGGCTGGTTCGACTGAGTCTCTTGCCCAGCTTGGACAGAACGAGGCCGTCATGCTGTTCACGGAGCGGGCGGCGGCCGCTTCGGGGACGTTCGATTTGTCCGCTGCGAACCAGATCGCTGTGGCAGATCTGTGCCGGCGGCTCGACGGCTTGCCCCTCGCGATCGAG
>DATNML010000003.1:0-12959 GCA_035602315.1 Candidatus Dormiibacterota bacterium | reverse complement strand
GAACGCCAAACGCGACGAAACCCGCACGAAGCGGCTGGCGAAGCTGATCGAGGTCTCAGCCGGCGGCCGCCGGCTGTAATGCGCTAACGGCGGAGGAATGCCTCCATGTCAAGATCGGCGACGTCAGGCTCGCCGTCTTCGCGCGCCGCGAACTCCGGGATGTTCGCAGAAGTCAGCTCGCGGGCCTCTCGCCGTCGATCACCGCTGACTGCAGTGATTGCGAGGGCTCCGACCAACTTTGCGCAGAGCAGGAAGAGCGCCAGGACTAAGAAACCCGCTATGCCGAGCGCTGCCAGAAGACCGAACGCTTTCACCGCCGTGAAAAAGGCGCCCACGAGAAAGAAGCCCGCGGTGATAAGCGGATCCACGATGGGGGTCTTGTCGGCGGCGAACTTTGGGTCGTGGGCGATTCGCAGGCCGAGGAAGATTCCGCCGGCCGGGATGGCAACCATGAGCGGGATACCGATCAAGTACGGTGTCGCTGAGACGAGGAACCTGCGTGCGTGCCGCGAAATGATCAGGGTGCGCCGGTGCGCTGAATTGATGGCCCTGATCGATCGCGTGGTGAGACCGGACCACATCAGCCAGGCGTGTATAGCACGAAAGGGTTGGTGGATCCGAGGGGATTCGAACCCCTTACCTCTTGAGTGCGATTCAAGCGCTCTCCCAATTGAGCTACGGACCCACGTGCTCGAGTACTTGAGCGGCGGAAAAGCCAGTATAGCCGGGCCCTGATCGGGCTCTCGAGACGCGGAACAGGTTGCCTCGCGCGCCCGTTCCTATACTCGCCAGGTGGCTTTCTTGTTCAGGGGCAAGCGGATTCCAGAAGGCGTCGACCCGGCGCGGATTCCGCCCGGCCAGACCCTTACCGCTCCCGACCGTTGGCCCCTCCTGCACTTCGGGCCGGTGCCGAAGACGGACATCGCGAAGTGGGATTTCAAGGTTTTCGGTGCGGTCGAACACGAGCTGAGCCTGGATTACGGCGAGTTGCGGGCACTTCGGTCGAAAGACGTTGTCGCGGACATCCACTGCGTCACGGGATGGAGCCGCCTCGGCGATACCTGGACCGGCGTGCCAATCCGCGAGATCCTGGATCGCGTCAAGCCGAAGGCCGAGGCCAAGTACGTCACTGCGCACAGCGAGTACGGCTACACGACCTCGGTGCCGCTCAACGTTCTGGATGACGACAACAACCTCCTTTGCTATGCCTGGAACGGCCAGGACCTGACGCCCGATCACGGCTGGCCCCTGCGCCTTTTCGTGCCGTCGAAATACTTCTGGAAATCGGCCAAGTGGCTGCGCGGGCTAGAGTTCATGGAACGCAACCGGCTTGGTTTCTGGGAGCAGCGTGGGTATCACGACGAAGCCGACCCTTGGAAAGAGACGAGGTACTGGTAGCCAGGACCTCCTAGTCCGGCCGCCGCTCGTCACTTTCACGTCGGACTTCGGATCCGGGTCGCCACTGGTGGCGGCGATGAAGGCGATGGTCCTGGCAGGATGCCCGAACGCCGTGCTCGTCGACGTGAGTCATGAAGTTCCGCGGTTCGACGTCTCCGCCGGCGCATTCATGCTCTTCGCCGGCACGCGGCACTTTGGGGGTGGCTCAGTGCACCTTGCAGTGGTCGATCCTGGCGTCGGCAGCTCGCGCCGCCGGCTCGTCGTACAGGCGGGTGGCCGCTTCTACATCGGACCCGACAACGGTTTGTTCGCCATCGTGATCGACGAGGTCGGTCTGCAGAAGACGATCGAGCTCGCGCCCAGGCCCCACGGCGCGCCGACATTCGAAGGCCGCGACGTCTTTGCCCCGGCCGCGGCAGCGCTCGCCTCCGGTGTGCCTCTGGAATCTCTCGGGCCGCCGACCGATCCCCCGGTGGCCTTGCCCGACACCGGCCCGCGCGTGCTGTGGGTCGACGGTTTCGGCAACTTGGTCACGAACCTCAAACCGCCGGCGCGCCGGATGCGGATCCACAACCACGACATCGTCTCCACTGCCACCACCTACGCCGACGGGAGGCCCAACGAGCCGTTCGTCTATCTCGGGAGCATGGGGTATCTCGAGGTTGCAGTGCGTGAGGCACGTGCTGACAAACTGCTCGGCGCGAGGCCTGGCATGAAGGTCGAGCTGATCTGATTTCTCGGCGTTAACAACCAGGGTTCTCGTTTCGCCTTTCTGTCGGTAGTTTTTGCTCGCTGTGGTTCGAGTGGTCTGTCTGCTCCTCTCCCTGTGCATCGTGGGCTGCTCGAGCCCAGCCCATCCCGTACCGGCGATGGCTGCGACCGAAGGGTATTCGGTGCGTCTATGGCAGGACGCGAACATTTTCAAGCTGGTCGGAGGTCTCATCGCTTCGGCTCACGGCCGCGTGTTGGTGGAGATGTACGAGCTCGGCCGGCCGGACATTTTGCAACAGCTTGGTGAAGCGGTGAGGCGCGGAGTCCATGTACGCGTGATCACCGACCCGACGGTCGGCGCCAGCCGCCATTCCGCTGCGGTCCTCGACTCCTTAGCCGTGCCGGAACGCGTCTATCCAGTTGACGACGGTCGCCACCAGATCGACCACGTGAAGCTCTTGATCGTCGACGACTCGGCCGCCGTCGGCGGCATGAACTGGGGCAAGCACAGCGAACGCAACCACGACTACGTGCTCGAAACGCGAGTTCCGCGCGACCTTCTGCGCCTGGTCCGCATCTTCGATCAGGACTGGAGCCTCGCCGGTGGACAGCCGGCTCCGCTGCCTGCGCTGGCCGGCGAGGTGGCTCAGACCGCGCCAGGTGCGGAGATCCGGACGATGCTGGAGGCGGCGCTGATCCACGCCACGCGGCGCGCACTGGCTGAGATGTACACGCTGACCGACGCCGCGGTGATCGCCGAGCTCGTGGAAGCCCACAGGCGAGGCGCCGACGTTCGCGTGCTGCTCGATCCCCACCAGTCGTACAACTTGCACGGATACGCGGTGCTTCGAGCGACAGGTGTGGCGGTCCGTTGGTACCCGATTCCCCGGGGTGCGCTCCTGCACGCCAAGATCGGTCTGTTCGACGCGGAGCTCGTGCTGGGGTCGGCGAACTGGACAGCGAGCGGGTTGGGCGTCAACCACGAGCTGGACATCGAAACGACTGATGCCGGGGCGGTGGAGGCATACGCGGCGCGGTTTGCCGCGGACTGGGAACGCTCCGGTGGTTAGGGCTGGGTCGGCGGTCCCGACGAGCCGAGGGCCGGCGGCGGGCCTGAGGCCGAGGTCGGCGGTCCGAAGTTGACCTGCGGCACGGCGCGGTCGCCCTCGTCGGCCTGGAAGAAGGCGAAGGGCTTGAAGCCCAGCACCCCGGCGATGAGCGAGGTCGGGAGGGTCTGCAGCTTGATGTTGTAGTCGCGCACGTTGCCGTTGTAGAACCGGCGCGAGAACTCGATCTTGTCCTCAGTGGCGGTCAGGGTCTCCTGGAGGTTGGTGAAGGCGGCGATCGCCTTCAGTTCGGGGTAGTTCTCCGAAACCGCGAACAGGCTCCGCAGGCTCTGGCTCAGCACATTCTCGGCCTGCCCGATCTTGGCCGGGTCGCCCGTCGCGCCCACCGCGACCGCGTTCGCCCGCGCATTGGTCACGGCCTCAAGCGTGCCGCGCTCGTGCCCGACGTAACCCTGCACGGTGTTCACCAGGTTCGGGATGAGGTCGTGGCGGCGCTTCAGCTCGACGTCGATCTCAGACCAGGCTTCCTGGGTCCTGTTCCGCGCCGTGACCAGGCCGTTGTACGTGAGGACCAGCCACAGGACGATCAGGACGACGACTGCGATGACGACCCAGGTGCCCATCAGTAAGCCATCCTACGCGTGGGCACGCCGCGCCCAGCGGGTCTTCTTAAGCATCTTCTTGTGCTTGTGCTTGCGCATCTTCTTGCGCCGCTTCTTGATTACCGAGCCCAATCCAACTCCCAGACACGTTTGATTTTCTGAAGGGGGTTACCCGCCCGAACGAGGGCCCGGGAATCATACCGCAAGCTGCCAGCCGCCCGTCCGAGCCTAAACTCACCCCGATGTACTTCACCGACGCGCACGAGGAGCTCCGCCTGCACATCAGCAAGTTCCTCGAGAAGGAGGTCCGGCCGCACCTCGAGGAGTGGGAGGAGAAGACCTTCCCCGACTCGATCTTCAGGCGTTTCGGCGAGCTCGGATTCCTCGGCCTGCGCTACCCGCCCGAATACGGTGGCCAGGGCGGGGACTACTTCTCAGCCGTCGTTCTCTCCGAGGAGATGGCCAAAGCCGGCTGCGGTGGCCTTGGGATGGCGGTCGCCGTCCAGACCGAGATGGCCACCCCTCCAGTGTTCAAGTTCGGCACTGAGGAGCAGAAGCGCAAGTGGCTGGCGCCCGCAATTCTCGGAGAGCAGATCGGCGCCATTGCCATCACCGAGCCCGACGCCGGGTCGGACGTGGCCGGCATCACCACGGTCGCGCGGCGCGACGGCGACCATTTCATCGTCAATGGCCGCAAGATCTTCATCACCAACGGAGCCCGCTGCCACTGGGCCCTGGTCGTGACGAAGGTCGAGCGCGAGCGCGGACATGGGGGATTCAACCTCCTCGTCATCGAGAAAGGCACGCCCGGGTTCCAGGTCACCAGGACGCTACAAAAGCTCGGCATGCACTCGTCCGACACCGCCGAGCTGCTGTTCGAAAACTGCCGCGTCCCGGTCGCCAACCTCATCGGCGAGGAGGGTGAAGGCTTCAAGAACCTGATGTGGGAGCTGCAGGGCGAGCGACTGATCACGGCGGCGGGCGCGATTGCCGGGGCGGCGCACGTTTTCGAGTACACCATGAACTACGCGCGCAACCGCGAGGCGTTCGGCCAGCAGATCTCGAGCTTCCAGGTGATCAAGCACAAGCTCGTCGACATGGGCACGAAGATCGCCGCGGTCCAGTCCTTCGTGTACCAGACAGCGAAGCAGTGGGACGAGGGCGCGTACCCGGTGCGAGAGATCTCGCAGGCCAAGCTGCTGGCGACGCAGGTCGCGTGCGAGGTGGCTGACGATGCGATCCAGATCCTCGGCGGCCACGGCTACATGCGCGAGTTTCCGGTCGAGCGCGCATGGCGCGACGCCCGCCTCGCGCGGATCGGCGCCGGGACGGACGAGATCATGAAGGAGATCATCGCCAAGACCTACGGGCTGTAGATCAGTGGCAGCCGCCTGCGATCCCGAAAATATTGTCAGGGCCTGCAGTCAGCTGCCTCACGGCTCCGTCCGACCCAAGCAGGGCCAGGCCGCCGAAAAGAGTTGCTGCCAATCATCCAGATCCCCCCGGTCAACGCGTAACCGTGGACATTTCGCCATAGCTGGAACGGGTCGCCGTTGTCTGCTGTCGACCACGCGGCCCAAGGGTCCGGAAGCGGAGTGTCGCGCAGAGTATTGGCCGCTATAACAATGGCCATGTGCCACGGAAACGGCTTTTGCCAATCGCGCAGCAGAACAAGCGGCCTTCCATCCGAATCGATCGAGACCAGCTCCAAAGACTCATCGCCAGCAAGCAGAGGCGTGTGATACGGGACGGCAAGCTGCGTGGTGATTTGTCCCGTCTGCAAGTCGAATCGCTGCAGCAGCGTGCTCCCGACCCCGACATTGACGCCCCAGACCGCTCGCGCGGCGACATGAGACCAGAACTGCGTTCCGTCCCGCTGGCGCAGCTGGCCGGTATCGGGATTCAACACCCATAGCCCAGGATCCGCCGGGCCTTCGCCCCCCATCTGGGAGAGGTAGATGCCCGCCGCCGTGTAGTCGATGATGGTCCAGGCGCCGCGGGCCGGCGGCATTGCGATCGCCCGGCTGGCACCGTTGGCCGCGTCAACGATCACCAGGTCAGAGCCATTCGCGAACACGAATCGCCGGCCGTCCGGGGAGATGTGATTCCAGTCGGCCGGAACCCATTTGTTTAAGGCCCGGTCGTAGCTGATGCCCTCGCTCGCATTGCGCTGAATGAGGCTCGAAGGATCGGATTCGAAGCTTCCACCCGGAAAGGTGATCCAGCCTCCCGGTGCCTCTCCCGCATAGACGGACACCATGACCGGGATCCGGCAGGCTAAGGCCTGAAACGCCGGGGAGGGTATGGCCATCGGGGGGGATGGGGCGGAGGGCGCAGAGGGCTCAGAGGTCTGCGCCGAGCATGCCATCGCCACGACGGCAACCAAAGCGAGCGCACGTCTCATGTCGGTACAACGGAACCACCGGCCGGCCGTTACTGCTCAAAATCCCTGTTGCGATGCAAACGGTCCTGTTCGCGGGATGTGAGCCGGAGGTGGCAGCGGGGATCGACGGCAGGATCCTGGCGGTGGGCAAGGGGGCGCGGGCCGCGGCGGGCCGCCGCGCCGAGGTCGTCCGGCTGCGCGGCCGGGCGTGGCCGGGCCTGATTGACGCCCACATCCACCTTGAAGGCCTCGCCGATCGACACCTGACGCTCGACCTCACCGGCACTAAAAGCCTCAACGAGACGCTTGCGCGAATCAGCTCGTGGGCCAAACCGCTGCCGAAGGACGCCTGGGTCGTCGGCACCGGCTGGTACAACGATGCCTGGCCCGACCCGGCCTTTCCAACCAGCACTCAGCTTGACAAGGCGGTCGGTGGACGTCCGGCGTACCTGCGCCGCAAGGACGGCCACTCGGCGTGGGTCTCCACCGCGGCGCTGAAGCTGGCAGGCGTCGGCGAGCGCAGGGGGATCTTGCGCGAAACGGCGATGGACCCGGTGCACGCGCTCGTACCCAAGCCGAGCGACGCCGCGCTCGACGATGCAATGGAGAGAGCCCTCACGGACCTCGCCACCTTTGGCCTGACGGGCGTGCACTCGATGGACTCGGCGCGAGGCTTCGGCTCGTGGCAGCGTCTTCGCAACCGAGGCAAGCTCCCGCTCCGGATCACCTACAACCTCCCGCTCTCCGACCTGCCACACGCCGAGCGCATCGGCGTCAGGTCTGGATGGGGCGACGAGTGGATTCGCATCTGGGGGGTGAAGGCCTTCCTCGACGGCTCGCTCGGCAGCCGCACGGCGGAGATGCTCGACGGCTCCGGCACGCAAGTACTGAGCCAGCCCGACCTCGTCGACCTTGTCGAGAGATGCGTTCGCGCCGAGCTCAACGTGTGCCTGCACGCGATCGGCGACGGCGCGGTGCGAAGAGCGCTCGACGCGCTTGCTCCTCACCGCGAGGCCTGGAGCAGCTGGCGCCCGCGCATCGAGCACGCGCAGTGCGTGAACGCCAAGGACATGAAGCGATTCGCGCGCCACGGCGTGATCGCCTCCATGCAGCCCATCCACGCGGTCGCGGACCGCGAGCTCGCCGACCAACTGTGGCCGCGCGTCTCCGGACACTCGTACGCCTGGAAAGCCCTCGAGCGCGCCGGCGCACGGCTGGCGTTCGGCTCCGATGCGCCCGTAGAGATCGCGGACCCGCTGGCCGGCCTCGAAGCGGCGACCGTCTGGCGCCGCAAGGCCAACTGGCACCCCGAGCTGGCCTTGTCCCGCGCTGCGGCGCGCCGGGCCTACACCGCCGGCGCGGCCTACGCGGTCGGAATGGAGAAGGACCTCGGCACGTTGCGAGCAGGGAAGCTATGCGACATGACGGTGATCGACCAAGGCCGCGTGGTCGCAACCATCGTTGGAGGGCGGGTCAGCTTTCTGCAAACGCCTGGCGAAGCTTCGCGGCGGTCTTCTCCAAAGCCTCGTTCACGACCTTGACGTCATCGATGACCGCCATGAAATTCGTGTCGCCATTCCAGCGTGGCACCACGTGAAGATGAACGTGGTCGGGGATGCCTGCACCCGCGGCGCGGCCCATGTTAGCGCCGACGTTGAAGCCGTCGGGCGACATCGTGCTTCGCACCACGTCAATCGTCTTGCGGAGCGCGCGCATCACATGGGTCGTCTGCGAATCGTCGAGGACCTCCAACCCCGCCACATGCGCGTGAGGGGCGACCATCGCGTGGCCCGGGTTGTACGGGAACTTGTTCAGGATCACGATCGCGCCCTCAGGGCGCCACACGACGAGCTCGGCATCAGGGTCGTCGGGATGCTCGATGACTCGGCAGAACAGGCAGCCCGGCCGCTGCTCACCCCCGATGTACTCCATGCGCCACGGCGCCCACAGCCGCTTCATTGATCTACGTCCTCTTTTTGCTCATGGTCACCGCCGTCTGGGGCTGGACCTTCGTCCTGGTCAAAGACGCGCTCACACACTACCCGACCCTGCCCTTCCTCCAGCTCCGCTTCATCCTCGCGTTTCTCGTCATGGTGGTGCTGGTCCGTCGGCTGCCCACCCGGCGCGAGACGTGGGTCGGCGTCATCGCGGGCGCGGTACTCGCTGCCGGCTACTTGACCCAGACCAGCGGCCTGACAATGACCAGCCCCGGTAACTCCGGCCTCATCACGGGCCTCTTCGTCGTGTTCACGCCGGTGATCGATCGCGTTTTCGGAGTTCGGCTTCGCTGGTTCACCCTGGTCGCGGTCGCGGTCGCCCTCACCGGCACGGTGCTGCTGGTCGGCGGGCCATCGGGTTTCGGGTTGGGCGACCTCCTGACGGTCGCCTGCGCATTCCTCTACGCGCTGCACATCGTGGTGCTGAGCCACTGGACCACCGGTCTTCGTCCCGCGCCCCTGGCGTTACTCCAGATGGGTGCCGGCGCCTTGATCTTCAGCGCGGGCGGATCCTGGTCGCTGCAGGCTCCAAGCCCCGACGTGTGGTTGGCGATCGTGGTCACGGGTGTGTTCGCGTCGGCGCTGGCCTTCTACATCCAGACCTGGGCGCAGCAGCACCTGAGCGCGAGCCGGACCGCCCTCATCCTCACGACCGAACCGGCCTGGGCGGTGGTGGCTGCGGTCCTGCTGGCGGGTCAGCGATTCGGCCTGCTGCAGGCGATGGGCGCGGGGCTGATGCTGGTGGCGATCGTGGGCCATGAACTCGCCCATCTAAAATTCAAACCCCATGGAGTCGAAGCCACGGCGTAGCGGCTACGTGCCACAGGACATCGAGCCCCGGTGGCAGCAGGTGTGGGCCGAGCGCGGCGTCATGAAGGCCGACGACGCTTCGACCAAGCCAAAGTTCTACAACCTGGTCATGTTTCCCTACCCGTCCGGGCCGCTGCACATGGGCCACATGCGCAACTACGTGATCGGCGACCTGCTGTCGCGATTCAAGCGGATGCAGGGCTTCGAGGTGCTCAACCCGATGGGATGGGACGCCTTCGGACTACCCGCCGAAAACGACGCCATCAAGCGTGGCGGTGGGGTCCATCCGGAGGTCTGGACACGCGGAAACATAGCCATCGCCAAGCGGCAGCTCGGGATCATGGGCGTCCTTTATGACTGGGATCGCGAGGTCACGACCTGCGATCCTTCCTACTACCGCTGGACCCAGGAGCTCTTCTTGCTCTTCTTTGAACGCGGCCTTGCGTACCGGATGATGTCGCCGGTCAACTGGTGCCCGGTCGATAAGACCGTCCTTGCCAACGAACAGGTGATCAACGGCCGGTGCTGGAGGCACCCTGACGTCGAGGTCGAAAAGCGCGACCTCGAGCAGTGGTTCCTGCGCATCACCGAGTATGCCGACCGGCTGCTCGACGACCTGGCCGAGCTCGAGCACTGGCCCGAGAAGGTGCGCGTCATGCAGGCCAACTGGATCGGGCGCAGCCACGGCGTGGAGGTCGAATTTCCGATCGCCGGACACCCCGGCGAGTCGATGCGGATCTACACGACGCGCCCGGACACCCTGTTCGGCGTCACCTTCATGGTCCTGGCGCCGGAGCACCCGCTGGTGGAAAAGCTGACCGTGGAGTCACGGCGGACGGCGGTGAGGGAGGTCGTCGAGGCAGCGCGCAAAGAGCGCGAGATCGACCGGATGTCGAGCGAGGTGCAGAGGCTCGGCGCGTTCACCGGGGCCTACGCAATCAATCCCCTGAACGGCGAGAAGGTGCCGATCTGGGTCGGTGACTACGTGCTGATCACGTACGGCACGGGCGCGATCATGGCGGTTCCCGCCCACGACCAGCGCGACTTCGATTTCGCGCGGCAGTTCGGGCTGCCGATCCGCGAGGTGATCGCGCCTGAAGGGCGGCCGCAGGGCGAGCTGCAGAGTGCCTATACCGGTCCCGGCAACATGATCAACAGCGGCGAGTTCGACGGCCTGGACAGCAAGGCGGGCTTCGACCGCGTCGCCGAGTTCATCGAGAAGAAGGTGATCGGCAAGCGCTCGGTCAAGTACCGGCTGCGCGACTGGTTGATCTCGCGCCAGCGGTACTGGGGCTGCCCGATCCCCGTGGTGCATTGCGAGGTCGACGGAATCGTCGCCGTGCCACGTTCAGAGCTCCCGGTCTTGCTCCCGAAGGAGTACAGGCCGCTGGGCGACAACCCCGATTTCTGGCGCACCAAGTGCCCGAAGTGCGGCCGCGACGCCCGCCGTGAAACCGACACGATGGACACCTTCATCGATTCGTCGTGGTATTTCCTTCGCTACACCTCCGCCCACGACAACACGCAGCCGTTCGACTCGGAGCTCGCCAATCACTGGATGGCGGTCGACCAGTACACCGGGGGCATCGAGCACGCGATCCTGCATCTGCTCTACTCGCGCTTTTTTCAAAAGGTGCTGCACGACGCCGGGCGGGTCGACGCGACCGAGCCGTTCGCCCGGCTGTTCACCCAGGGCATGATCAGGCGGGGAGGCCAGGTGATGGCGAAGTCCAAGGGCAATGGCGTCGCGCCCGACGACCTGGTGGCGCGGGACGGCGCCGACGCCGCGCGCGTGTACGAGATGTTCATCGGGCCGCCCGACGAGGATGTCGAGTGGTCCGACTCCGCGATCGCCGGACCGGTACGGTTCCTGCAGCACGTCTGGCGCCTGGTCGATTCGCCGGACTCTTTTCAGGTCACCGGCTCGGATGCTTCGGCGGAGGTCCTTCGCCGGCGCGCCCACCAGGCGATTCGAAAGGTGACCGAGGACTACGAAGGGTTTCACTTCAACACCTCCGTGGCTGCGTTGATGGAGTTCGCCAACGCCCTGCAGGCATACCTGGTCGCCGGCGGACGGCGCGATGCCGAGTGGGATTCCGCGCTTCGCACCCTGATCCTTTTGCTGAACCCGATGGCGCCGCATGTCGGCGAAGAGTTGTGGTCCCGGGTCGGCGGCAAGGGTCTTGCCGCGGACGCGGCGTGGCCTCAACACGATCCCGCCGCGGCAGTCGAACCTGAGCTGACGTTGGTGATCCAGGTGGCGGGCAAGGTACGAGACCGTGCGACGGTGCCGGTCGGCACCACCGAGGCGCAGGCGCTGGAGGTCGCGCTGCGAAGCGACAAGGTCCGCGCGGCCCTGAACGGCCGCGGGCCGTCGAAGGTCATCTACGTCCCGGACCGGCTGATCAACCTCGTCCCTTAACGACCTGGATTGACTCGCCTCGGCCTCGCCCAATACGATCTCTGGGCCCCCCATCGGGTGGGTGGGGGGTGGTGGGTGGATTTAGAAGGACGCGATCTTATTGTTGCGGGACGGGGTATCGGATCCCTGAGTCGAGGATGTAGTCCGCGGTCACGGTTGAGCCGGTCGCAATGGACACCTCCGTCGGGCCGCTGACGATCCGCATGTACGTTTTGAAATGCACCGTCCAGGCTCCGGCAGGCAGCCGCACGCTGTAATTGCCGCCGTCGTCCGTCACCGCCTTCGCCGTGGCGTCCCCTTTCGTGTAGTCGATCTCCAACCCGCTGACCGGCCTGGCTGCGCACGGCTTTCCCGCGGGCTGGACCGGCGCGCACGGCAGCGCGCGCACGTGGCCGGTCACAGTTCCCGTGCCGGCCGTCGAGCCACCCGGGAAGTGGTACGCGCCGCAGGCCGCAGTGACCAGGACCAGCGCCGCGAGCACAACGTTTCTCACCAGCAGACCCAACGCTACCGGGGTAGCGGAGGTCACGCCTCGCGACCAATTGAGCCGTGCCCTCCGCGCTACTGTTTGAGCCTCGCTCCGGGGTGGCCAAGAGGTAAGGCAGAGGACTTTGGATCCTCGACCGAAGGTTCGAATCCTTCCCCCGGAACCACCCTTAACAGGCTGGGTTCCGATTTCCGGCCGATCCGCCTAGCCTCGAAAGTCACATGCGCCTCATCCCCGGCTGGAAGCACCTTCTCCTGATCGGCGCGCCCATCGCCCTCGGCGCCGGCGTGCTGGCCGCCGCTTACCTCTACGCCACGTCGGCCGCCGCGGCGACGGCGACCAGCACCCAACGACCGCCGACCAACGCCGCCCTCGACGTACCCCCGGCTGCAGGCCTCCTGGTGCACGTCGTCGGCGCCGTCGCCAATCCCGGCCTCTACCGAATCCCTCGCGGCGGTCGCGTGTACGACGCCATTGCAGCCGCGGGCGGCCTGAGCCCCGACGCCGATCTCGCCAAGCTCCCCAACCTCGCCGGGCGCCTGAAAGACGGCGAGCAGGTCAAGGTCGCTTTCGCCAAGACCACCTCCGGAACGGTCGTCGTCCGCACCAACCTCAACACCGCCACGCTCGATGAGCTCGAGGCGATACCCGGCTTCAGCGAAGCCTTCGCCCTGGACGTGATCGACTACCGGACCAACTTCGGCGGCTTTCAGAACACCCGCGAGCTCGTCGACATCCTCGGCATGAGCGAGGCCGAGTACGTCATCGCCCGTCGCTACCTGACCTTGTGACGCGCTTCCCGGCGCTGGTCATCGCGACCACCTGGTGTGGAGTACTGGCCGCGGCAGTGGTGCTCGCGCCGGAACAACCGATGCTCGGCATCCTTGCCGTCGCGATCGCCATCCCCTGCCTGGCCCTCGCGCTCGCGCTCCGGCCCGCCATCCTGACCGTCGCGCTGGCCTTCGCCTTCCTTGCTGTCGGCCGCGCCGAGCTTCCACCCGCAGATCCTCAAACCCCGAACAGGGCGACCGCCCTCATCGGCCGTGTCGCGACCATCACCGGCCACGTCGCCGACGACGCCC
>DATNML010000002.1:0-9176 GCA_035602315.1 Candidatus Dormiibacterota bacterium | reverse complement strand
CGCCTGCTAGCGAGTCGAAGTTCACGGCCGAATCCAATCCGGTCCGATGGAAGAAATACTCTCGCCCGTCCTCGGCGGCGATGAACCCGAATCCGCGGTCGGAGACCAACTTCTTGATCGTGCCGGTCGGCATCTCCCCACTCCTTCTCGAAAGCATTGTCGCGAACGCCCGGGCCCTTTCGAGAAAGTTCGACGACCGCGGCGCACTTCGCCCGCCATCCGGGCGACTGATCTACCTTACCACCGGGCTGGGGCCCGCACGACGGTTACAAAGCGAGCAGCGCGACTCCCACCAGCGTGGCCAACGCGCCCGACAGCTTCAGGCCCGCACCCTTGCGTTCCCGCAGCCTCCACACCCCCCAGACAGCGACCCCGACAACCGCGGTCTCACGTACGGGAGCGACGACGGACAGCGGGGCCAGGCTCAGGGCCCACAGCACGAGCAGATAGCCTCCCCAGAGGAAAATCCCGATCACCGTCGCCCGTGAGCGACTGAGCGGCGCCGTTGCGTTGGCCAAGTCTTCCAAGGTGGGCCGCGCCGTCGTCAGGCGCGCCGCGACCCACATCGAAACGGGAATTGCAACGGCAAGCAGCACGACCAGCACCCAGCCGTACAGCCAGGGGGTTGAAAGCCGCACGCCAACGCGATCGACAGCGGTGTAGGCGGCGATCGCGACCCCCGTCATCAGGGCCGGCAGGGTCGCTCGACCGCCGGTCTGCGGCAGCGCAACCGCCAGGATGCCGAGGAGCAGGATGCCCACTCCCGCGAGCTGCACGCCCGTCAGGGTTTCGTGGAGCAGGCCCAGGCCCACGATCACGGCGAGCAAGGGCGCCGAGCCACGCGCAATCGGGTAGACGACCGAAAGCTCACCGCGGCGGTACGCGGTGGACAGCAGCCACAGGTAAGTCAGCTCCAGGGTGGCCGAGAGGACGCACCAACCTGCCGCAGCTGGGGAGAACCCAGGACGACCCGTGAGCAACCACACCGCGGCGGTCACCGGCGTGGCGATCAGCGCAGCCGCGATGGTCGCGCGCCGAAACGTCGTCATCGGATCTCCGCTCACCTTGACCAGAACGTTCCACGTCCCGTGAATGACGGCGGCGGCCAGCGCGATCGCGATCGCGGCAGGGATCAGGCGGGCAGCTCAGCGGCGCGGCGTGGCCGCGCCAGCAGGCGACCGAGGAGCCGGTAGACCTCGGGGTTGATCACGAGGCCGTTATGGCTTCCCCACACCGAGATGGCGGGGATGTCGGGGCGGAGGCACGAGCGGAAGTTCACCACGTCGTCAGAACGGGTGTAGATCGAGGTCGTAGGCACGGCCGGAGGAAGGGCCAGGTCATGAATGAAGCGCCCCTCTGCATTGAATCGGCGGCCGAACGCGATCTCGTTGGCCGTCCGGACCACGCCGACAGCGTGATGTGTCATCACCGCAAGATCGGACCAGTCAGCAAGCGGCGATCCCAGCGTGATTACCTGCTCGACGCTCTGCGGCCTACGTTGCGAGAGCACCTTCGCGAGCAGCCCGCCCCGGCTGTGTCCGACGAGGCTGACGCGCGATCCGGTCTCTTTTTCGATCTGAACCAGGCGATGGCGCAAGCCGGCGAGCAAGCGCTCTGAGTGCTGGACGTTGAAGAGGATGCCGGACATGTAGGTCTTGTAGCCGACGCGCTCGAGCCAACTCTGCATCATGCGCAGCGACCAGTCACCGGACAGGAAGCCCGGCACCAGCAGCACCGGCCGCCCGTCGCCGCGCGGAACGCCGCGGCCGCGAAAGACCGGATCGCGCAGCAACGCCGAGAGCTCGCGCAGGGCGAGCGGGTCCCACAGCTTCACAGCCTGCGATGGTAGGTTGTCGAACCCCTGAGGTCGGGTCAGCCGGCGTAAACGCCCCCGTCGGTGCCCACCTGGATTCGAATCGCATTCAGTGGATCGAGATGACTGGGAACCGGGTCTTCGCCGGCCGTACCTGCGCGGGGAGTTGGCTGGAAACCACGCTAATTAATTGAACAGACTGTTTGTTAATCTAATCGCGTGAGCGTCCGCGGATACCGCCTGGGGAGGCGCCAGCACGGCGTGGACCAAACTCGGTCCGCCATCCTATCGGCCGTGAGCCGGCTCATCGGCGAGGACGGGCCGGAATTCAGCCTTGGCAGGGTGGCCGAACAGGCCGGGGTCTCGCGGATCACGGTCTACAACCAGTTCGGCTCCAAGGCCGGGCTGGTCAGGGCCCTTGTCTCGGAGGCGGGGCCTGGCCCCGCCCCATCCAGCCTCGAGCCTTCCTCCGAACCTCGCGACCAGTTGAGGCGTCGAATCGCCCAGGCCTGCGCCAAGTGGGCTGTGGATCCAGCTCTGTACCGGCAGCTGCAAGGCCACCAGGGGTGGGCCGAAGAGGAATCCCAGGCCGAGCGTGCTCTGGTGGAATCGCTCGCAGCGACGGATCAGCTTCGTCCTGGTTGCTCGATCAAAGAGGCTGAGGACGTGGTCGGGATCCTGACCTCCTTCCCCGCCTTCGACCGCCTCCACCAAGGTGGACGGCGGTCGGCTCCGGCCGTGGCCGAGATCCTGGTCCGCCTGGCATCCGCAGTCTTGAGGTAGACCACCGCCAAGACGCGTAGGATTGACGCATTGCGCCATAAGACCGTCGACCTGGACGGGCCGGTCCACTACCTCGACTTCGGCGGGAAGGGGACACCGCTGCTCATGGTGCACGGTCTGGGTGGCAGCGCCATCAACTGGATGGCCGTCGGTCCCGAGGTGGCGAAGAGCTACCACGCCGTAGCGCTCGACCTTGGGGGGTTCGGCCAGACGCCCCTGTTCAATCGCTCGGCCGCGATAGGGGCGAACGCCGACCTGGTGCACTCCTTCATCGAGCAGGTCATCGGCGAACCGGTGGTGATGATGGGCAACTCCATGGGCGGCCACATCGCGATCCTCGAGGCGGCCAACCACCCTTCATCGGTGGCCGCGCTGATCCTTGTGGATCCGGCGATTCCAGGCAGCCACGTCAGCCGTCCCGAGCCCGCCATGCTGGGCGTGATGGCCGCCCTCACAATTCCTGGGCTCGCGGAGATCATGCTCGACCGGCGCGTGCGACAGCTCGGCCCGGAAGGACTGGTCCTGGAAACGCTCGGCACCGTCTGCGCCGATCCGTCACGCGTACCAGCAGATGTCGTCGAAGCCCACGTCCAGCAAATGCGCGAAAGGGACAAGCTCGGACGCCAAAGCGGCCGGGCCTTCCTCCAGGCGAGCCGGTCGATCGGCTTGCGGATAGCTGATCCCCGGTTCTGGTCGAGAGTGGCAAAAGTAAAGGCCCCGACCCTGGTTATCCATGGAAGCCTCGATCGACTCATCCCGGTGGCCGCGGCCAGGGAACTTGCCCGGCGCAGGCCCGACTGGACGCTCGAGGTCCTCGACGGGATCGGTCACGTCCCAATGATGGAAGCCCCGTCGATGTTCATGGACGTGCTGAACGCGTGGAGCCCATATAGAATCGCCCGCGAACCGGCTGCAGTTTCGACGTAGTTTCAAAACGGAGAAGCGCTCAAGCATCACCTTGGCAAGCGTCCGAGAACTTCATCACAGCAAGCGTCGCGGCCGGCTAGGGATCGCCGCCTCGATCCTCCCGGACCTTCGCCATATCGGTCGGTGGGACCCAATCCCCCCGATGTGGCTCGAGAGTCGCGTTTACCTCGAATACCTGCGCCTCATCACCGATCCGGTCTTTCGCGGAGTGGAGATCCCGCCCGGCCTCGGCAAGCCTGTGATGCTCATCCCGGGCTTCCTCGCCGGAGACTGGACGCTCCACACGCCATTCCAGTGGCTGAAGCGCACCGGATACCGGCCGAAGGTGGCGGGCGTTGCGTTCAACGTCATGTACTCGGAGGTCATGCTCAGGCCGCTGATCGATGCCCTGCTCGACCTGCGGCGCAAGACCGGTGCGCGCGTCTCGCTCGTTGGACACAGCCGCGGCGGCGTTCTCGCCAAGGTGCTGTCACATCGCAAACCGGACCTCGTTGAGCAGGTGATCACCCTCGGCTCTCCGCTGAGCGATCCCTTCGACATCCATCCGCTGACGATGGCCGGAGTCCAGGCAGCGCACATCTACAACGTGTTCCGGTACGGGCATCCGGCCTCGGTCGAAGCGCGGTTCATGCGAGACCTTGCGGCCGCGCCGCGCGTCCCGACGACGTCGATCTACTCCCGTTCCGACGGCGTCGTCAACTGGAAGGCATGCCTGCGCCCCGACGTCAATGCGATCGAAGTGAACGGCAGCCACATCGGTCTGGCGCTCAACCCGAACGTCTACCGCATCCTGGCCTACCTGCTCCCCGCCCCCTGGCGCGAGTCGTAAAGCCGGGTAAGATCGCTCACTAGCGGGAGCTCGTAAGCCCCACGAACTCGGAGGCTTCGCCGTGAGTTCGCGGGGACCCCTGTTAAGGGCGGGCTGAGAGGGCGCCGTGACGCCGACCGCATGAACCTGAACTGGGTAATGCCAGCGGAGGGAGATACATGAGGGATGTCGCCGTTCAGGCGGTGGATTCGGACTCGTTCGGCAAGGTCGAGAGCCACGGCATCGACTCGATACCCGCCGCCGAGAGGCACGGCGCCCCCCGCGAGCTTGCATTCCTGTGGGCCGGCGCTTTCGTCAACTACGCGAGCCTTTTCACAGCCAGCCTCCTGACGACGTACTACGGCCTCGGCGTATGGGACGGCCTGCTCGCGACCGCGCTGGGAACCGTCGCCGCCGCGGTGATCCTGGGACTGTTGAGCAACACCGGTCCGCGCTCGGGTCAGCCGCAGATCGTTTTCACGCGCCGGATCTTCGGGCTGCGCGGCTCCTACCTCGGCGCCGGACTCACGCTGTTCCTCGCGATCGGCTGGTTCGCGGTCGACTGCGTGATCGCCGCACAGGCCGGCGCCCAGCTTTTCGGCGGTGGCAACCGCTGGGTGACGTTCAGCCTCGTCATCCTGATCGCCGCGATCAGCGTCGCGGTCGCGATCTTCGGTCACCAGACAATCAAGGTGCTCGAGACATACGGCGCGATCACGTTCGCGGCTCTCTCGTTGGCGCTTTTTCTCTTGCTCGCCCCGCAGTTCCACTGGAGCCAGGGGCCGACGGCATCCGGCTCCGACTATCCCGGCGCCTTCGTCCTCGGATTCATGACCTGCTTCGCACTGGTCGCGTCGTGGTACCCCTTCGCGAGCGACTATTCGCGCTATCTGCCGGCCACCAGTCGCACGCGGTCGGTCACGTTGTGGCCACTGCTCGGAATCGCGTTGCCGATGCTGTTGCTGGGGCTGTTTGGCCTGCTCCTGCCAACCATCGACGCCAAGCTCGCCGCCGGTCAGGGCGTGCTCGCCGTCATCAGCGCGCACGCGCCCGCGTGGGTCGCG
The DNA here is from genome assembly GCA_035602315.1 of Candidatus Dormiibacterota bacterium. Lineage (GTDB taxonomy): Bacteria > Chloroflexota > Dormibacteria > Dormibacterales > Dormibacteraceae > Palsa-870. Next base: position 3,781 of record DATNML010000002.1, on the reverse strand, counting down.
ATCCCGTTTTTCATCTTCGTCATGGTCGGCGAGATCTGGGCGAACTATCTCGATGTATACACAGCCGGGCTGGTCTCGCTCGCGATGGGGATACGGTTGCAGCGCTGGCAGACCGCGCTGGCCTGCGGTGTCCTCGGGACTGCACTCGCCGCCTACGCGGTCCTGGTCAGTGACTTTCACCTCGCCTACGAAGACTTTCTCATCCTCACGTACCTGTGGGCGCCCGCGTGGGCTGCCGTCGTCCTGCTCAGCTTCTTTTTGTTCGATCAGCGACCGGGACCGCGGCTCGCGCTGCTCGCGTGGCTGGCGGGAACAGTCACGAGCCTCGTGTTCGTGAACTACGCGAACCTGTTCAGCAACCTCGTCACCACCCCTCGCTTCTTCAACGACGGCCTCGTCGCGCTGTTGCATGGCGCCGATATCAGCGGCCTGGTGAGCATCGCGGTCGCAGCTGCCGTTTACTGGACTGGACACAGGCTGAGGTCCGCGTGAAGCTGCCGGTCGCCCTCACGATCGCGGGTTCCGACTCCGGGGGTGGTGCCGGAGTGCAGGCCGACCTGAAGACTTTCGCCGCGCTGGGCGTCCACGGTACATCGGCCATCACGGCGATCACGGCGCAGAACACCCTCGGGGTCACAGAAATCCTCGAGGTGCCGCCTGGCTTGGTGCGCGCGCAGATCGAGGCGGTCATGGCCGACATCGGCGCGGCAGCCGCAAAGACGGGCATGTTGTCCAGCGCGCAGATCATCGAGGTGGTGTGCGCTGCGATCGTTCAACACAACATCAGGAACCTGGTCGTCGACCCGGTGATGGTCGCCAAGGGCGGCGCTCGGCTGCTGCGCGACGACGCGGTGGATGCGCTGCGCACGCGGCTCCTTCCGCTTGCCGCCGTGGTCACGCCTAACCTTCCCGAGGCTGAGGTGCTGCTCGGCCGGCCCATTCGCACGCTCGCTGAGCGCCGCCAGGCCGCGCAAGACCTCGTCGCGCTTGGTGCGCGTGCCACGGTCCTCAAAGGTGGCCACGCAGACGACGAGCTCGCCATCGACCACTATTTCGACGGCGTCCAGCTCGTCGAGCTTCAGTCGCCTCGAATCAACACGACGAACACCCACGGAAGTGGCTGCGTCTTCTCTGCGGCGATCGCCGCGGCGCTGGCCAAGGGCAGTGACTCCCTGGCCGCCGTGCACGAAGCGAAGGAGTTCATCACGGGGGCGATCGAGCGCTCGCTCGACGTGGGCCGCGGGCACGGTCCGGTCAACCCAATGTTCAGGATCCTGAGTTGAGGCAGTGCCCGGCATGGACGTTCGCTTAGAGAAAGCTGAGGGTCCCGGGGCGGGTTAAGCTGTGGCGTCATGAGCAAGCGCAAGCGAGCCAGCCTAGGCAAAACTTCAACCGGCGCCGACCAGCCCGCGACCGAAGGGGAGTCGACCTCGGCCGACGACGCCGCAGTCAAGGAGGACATGGCGCATGTCAGTTCCGACGTGCTCGCCGGCAGCCCCGACATCTTCGCCCCCAAGTGGACAGACGACTCTTCGAAGGTCGTAAGCGAACCGGTCCCCGACAAGAAGCCATCGGACATGATCGAGACGCCGGCTGGAAGCATGGAGCCTTCGGCTGCCCCGCCCGCCGCGTCCGCTCCGGTGCTGGCACCAGAGGCCGCCCCGCCGCCGCCACCCCCACCGGTGACGTATGCGTCGCATCCCTCGCGTGCGCGTGGCGGAGGATCGAGCGCCGCGCTTGGCGTCGTCCTCGTCGTGGTCGGCCTGTTCGCCCTCGGCGTCGTCCTGTTCGGCGTCGACCTGACGCAGTACGGCTGGCCCTTGTTCGTGATCATCCCGGGCCTGACTCTCCTGGTGGTCGGCTTTCTCGGCGGCGGCGTCGGCGCTTCGGTGCCCGGGGGCATCGTGACGATGCTCGGCCTTGTGCTCGCTTACCAGAGCAGCACCGGCGACTGGGCGAGCTGGGCCTTCGCCTGGGCGCTGATCGCGCCCGGCGGCGTCGGACTCGGCCTGTATCTTCAGGCGCTTCGCGACCGCGACCCAGCAGGGCTGCGCCGTGGGCGGACGTTGATGTTTGTCGGCGTGCTGATCTTCATGATCGGGTTCGTCCTGTTCGAATCGATCCTCGGGATCAGTGGGATGGAGTACGGCGTGTTCGGCAAGGCGGCGCTGCCGGCCCTGCTGATCGTGATCGGGCTCATCCTGCTCGTCCGTAGCATCCAGCGCAGCCGAGCCCGAGCCTAGCTACCCGTCAGTAGCGAGGCAGAAACAAGGCTTAGCCAGCATCGCGATGGCAGCCGGGTTCACCCCGGCTGCGACTTTGTTCCTTTGGCTCCCAGGCATGGCTCGGCGTGACAATTCCAAAAATCGCATCCACTTCGGAGGATGAGCCATGAGAAGGAACCATCTGGGTTCCTTTTCATACTCCTGCGAGAGCGTCGCGGCTGATCTGGTATTCCGTTTCGGTTCGGTACTGCTTGAAGCCGAGCTTCTTGTTGATCGCCAGCATTGGCGCGTTCGAGCCGGCGTTATCCGTCGCGACCCACTGGATCTCCGGGTGGATCTCGCGCAGGCGCGTCAGCATCTCGGCCTTGATCCATTTCCCGAGGCCGCGGCCGCGCGCATCACCCCGCACGCCGGTGAACCGCTGCTCGATGATCGTGGGCCGGTACGGCGCCCACGTGGTGTCGGTCATCGCCGAGATCACGCCGTCCGGTTCTCTGATCAAAACCATGTACTGAAGCTCACCACCAATCTCCAATCGCGCATACCAGTCGCGTATGTGGTCCGGGGTGACAAGGATCTCGCCCATGTCGAGGTCTTCGAACGGGACGGTTTTGAGCATGATGGTGAGCTGAGGCGCGAAGTCGTCCAACATCTGCTCAGGCAGACGGCCTGCATAGAATTCCAGCCTCGCCCGCGGAGAGCGCCGCTGACCTTCATCAATCCACCGCTGGGCCATGCTCCAATCTACGTCCGCTAGCTTGAGCCGATTTTCTGCGCTGGACAGCTTGGGCTCAGCGCCCAGCCACTTCAAGAAGGCGTGCCCTGAATTTTCTTCGGCGCCGATTCCTGCCAGTGTGCAGCCGTGCCGGTCCATGATCTCGACCATCACGGGCACCCACGAGGCGCCCATTCGGTGCCGGCGGTGGTCCGGCCGAACATACAGATCGGCCCAGAAGAGGTGCTTGTTCGTCGCGTAAGTCGCGGTCCCAGGCCTTGCGGTCGAACCGGAGAACCAGCTCAGCAAGACCCCGTCTTCGGCGACCTCATATCGATACTCGATGTCAAACGGGCTCTCGCGCTTCAGCCGCTGTTCCTCGATGTCATCGGGGCGCAGTGGATCGTCCGGTCGGGATTCCATCTGCCTCAGCCGGCGATAAACGTGGTAGCGCTTCCAGAAATCTACATCGGCAGATTTGAAATCAACACGCACCGGCGCGACCCCACCCACCACCGACCGATAATCTCACAACAATGAACGCTGGCCGTCGCTTCAAAGTCGGCGTCACCATCCACCCGCAGCAGAGCACCATCCAGGAACTTCGTGACGCCTGGCGCCGCGCCGATGAGCTCGGCGTTGACAGCATATGGTTCTGGGATCACTTCTTTCCGCTTTACGGAGATCCCGAGGGAAACCAGTTCGAGTGCTGGTCGCTGCTGGCCGCCGCAGCTCTCGAGACCCGTGCGCCTCAGATCGGACCCATGGTCACGTGCATCGGATATCGCAATCCGGATCTGCTCGCATACATGGCGGGAACGGTCGACCAGCTGTCAGGCGG
>DATNML010000001.1:0-7883 GCA_035602315.1 Candidatus Dormiibacterota bacterium | reverse complement strand
GGTTGAGCCTGCAAGCTCAGCCCGGTGGAGCTAGGGCAGGTGCTGGGGGCTCTGCCCCCGATCGTCGACCCGAACGTGATGGTCGCCACGGCCGGCCGCGATGACGCGGCGGTCTATCGAATCGCGCCCGACCGCGCGCTCGTCGCGACGGTCGACTTCTTCACGCCCATCGTCGACGACCCCGCGGAGTTCGGCGCCATCGCCGCGGCGAATGCATTGAGCGACGTCTACGCGATGGGTGCGCGGCCGTTGTTCGCGCTCGGCATCACAGCGTTCCCTCGCGAGAAGCTGGGCACGGGCCTGCTGGAAAAGATCGTGGCCGGCGGAGCGGCCAAGATGACCGAGGCAGGCATCGCCGTGGTCGGCGGCCACTCCGTGGATGACCCCGAGCCAAAGTTCGGATACGCGGTCACGGGCGAGGTGCACCCCGACCGCATCGTCGGCAACGACGGCGCGCGTGCCGGCGACGTGCTCTACTTGACCAAGCCTCTCGGCTCGGGATTGGTGGCGACTGCGATCAAGCGCGGCCTCTGTCCGCCGGCTCTCGAACGTGAAGCGATCGGGGTGATGATGCACCTTAATCGTGCCGCCTCCGAGGCGATGATCGCCGCCGGTGCGACGGCGGCCACCGACGTGACCGGGTACGGCCTGATCGGACATCTCGCCAATCTCAAGGGAGGCGCCGACATCGAGCTGCGCGTCGTCCCTTTCATGACCGGCGTGAGACAGCTTGCCGAGAAAGACCTGTTCCCCAGCGGCAGCCGGCGCAACCACGCGGCTTTCAGGGATGACGTCGATTGGGGCGGAATCGCGGAGATCGACCAGATGATGCTCTGCGACGCGCAGACCAGCGGCGGGCTCCTGATCGCCATTCCGCCCGAGAACGGGGCGACCTTCGAGAACGCGCTCCGTGCAGAGCCATTTCGCCCGGCCCGCATCGGCACCGTCACGGGTCGCGGCTCGATCCGCGTCATCGGCTGACGCGGTGCCAGGGATTCGGGTCAGCGGGGGAGAGGCAAAGGGGCGGCGCCTCAAAGCGCCGAAGGGAATCCGGCCCACGCAAGGCATGGTCAAGCAGGCGATCTTCAACCTGGTCGGGCCCGGGATCGAGGGAGCCGAGGTCCTCGACCTGTTCGCCGGCTCGGGAGCTCTCGGTATCGAAGCCCTCTCGCGCGGCGCTGCGGGCGTCACGTTCGTGGACCACCAGGCCCGTGGTCTTGCTATCCTGCGCCAGAACTTGGACGTTCTCGGCCTCAAGGAACGCGCGCGCATCGTCCGCGGGGATGTCGTCCGCTGGCTGGAGGCCTCGCCCGATGTGGTCAGGCGCGCGAGCTTCGTGTTCCTTGACCCGCCTTACGACGACATCGTGCTGGACCGCGCTCTGCGCGTGCTCGACCGCAGCGTCGATGGCGCGACCGTCGTCGCCGAGCATTCGCGCCGGCAGGTCATGCCGAGCCTCGAGCGCATGCAGCTCGATCGCCAACGACGTTACGGCGACACGATGGTGACGGTGTTCAAAACATGAGCACCCCGATCCGTCCCAAAACCAAGACGGCCGTTTATCCGGGGAGCTTCGACCCGCTGACCAATGGCCACCTCGACGTGGTCGACCGCGCGTTGGGCATCTTCGACAAGCTCATCGTCGCGGTGGCTGCGAACCCCGACAAGCGTCAGCCGCTCTTCACCGTGGAGGAGCGGATGCAGCTGATCAGCGCTTCACTGAAGGGTCGCGAGCGCGTGGAGGTGGCGAGCTTCAAGGGCCTCACCGTCGAGTTCGCCCGCTCCAAAGGCGCGACGACGTTGGTCAAGGGACTGCGCGCATACTCGGACTTCGACGCGGAGCTTCAGCAGGCCCTCATGAACCGGAAGCTTGCACCCGACATCCACACCGTCTTCCTCATGTCGAGCTTCGCCCATATCTACGTCTCGTCAAGTATCTTGAAGGACATCGCCGGCTATGGCGGGAACGTGTCGGACCTCGTCCCGCCTCCGGTCGCGAAAGCGCTGAAGGAGAAGTACAGATAAAGGTCGACGAGCTGCTTGACCGTTTCGAGTACCTGGTCCAGAACGCGCGCCATGTCCCGCTCTCGACGCAGGTGATGGTCAACGAGGACGAGATGATGGAGCTCATCGACCAGGTCAGATTCAACCTGCCCGACGAGATCAAGCAGGCGAACTGGACGGTGTCGGAGCAGCAGCGAATCATCACCGAGGCGCACGCCGAGGCGGCGCGCATCATGTCGCGTGCCAACGAACGCGCCGAGGAGACCGCGTCAGAGCACGAGATCCTGAGGCGGGCCGAGCGTCACTCGGCCCAGGTCATCAAGGATGCGCAGGCGAAGTCGGACCAGATCATCCGCGAGGCCGAGGGCTACGCGTTGGAGCAGCTCAAGCAGCTGGAAGCCCACCTGGGCCGCACGCTGGCAACCGTTCGCCGCGGTGTCGAAGCCCTGCAGACCAATCAGCCGGCCGCAGAGGAGAACGCGGACCAAGCGATCGGTTCGTAGTGTCGCGCGCCCGAAGTTCCTTGGATCTTCGCGTCCTAGACGGGCGGGCGCCTTCGGCGCTGAAGCCGGCGTCGAGGGGCCCGGCGCCGCGTCGTCGCGCATCCACGGATGCGCTCCTCCTAGCGCCACCCTCTCCTTGGCTCCGCCCGTCGAGGCCGCGAATCTCCGGCGGCCCTCGGGCGCGCGACACTTAGCCTCCGGTAAACTTCTCGACCTTATGGCTCTGCCCAAGGTCAAGCTCTCCAAATCGAAGAAGGGAAGGCGCCGCTCGCACCTCGCGCTGGCGCTCGTCCAGATCCAGCCGTGCCCCAACTGCAAGCACGCCAAGCGACCCCACTCGATCTGCCCCAACTGCGGCTACTACAAGGGCCGCGAGGTGATTCACACCGCGTAAAGAATGAGCGGAAACCGGACTGTTTCCGCTCATCGGCGCGTTGGCTTCGCCAAAGCGCCTGCTCACCTTCCCGGGATCGGATTTTCGAAGTAGTTCTCCCGGCCACGATTCGTGGCATTTATGGACGTGGGTTAGACGGCCTGGCATAGCCAGGCCTACATGCCACGATTGGAGATGACAGGATGGCAAAAGTAGCGTTCGTCTATCCGGGCCAGGGCTCACAGCAGCCCGGCATGGGAGCCGACCTGCTCGTCGACCCTGAGGTCGCGGACCTCTGCGACAAATGCTCATCCGCCGCCGGCGTGGACCTGCGCCACCTCCTCACGAGCGCGGATGACGAGGAGCTGCGGCTCACCCAGAACGCCCAGCCTGCGCTCTGCTTCGTCGGCCTCGGGCTGACACTGCTGCTGCGCCGGCGTGGGATCGAGCCCGCCGCACTGGCCGGCCACTCGGTTGGCGAGTACACCGCCCTCGGCGCCTCCGGCGCGATCGGCGCGCCAGAGGTGATCAAGGCGGTCGTCGAGCGCGGAAAGGCGATGGCGGATGCCGTGCCCGCCGGCTCGAGCTCGATGGCCGCCGTGCTCGGTCTCAACTCCCAGGACGTCGAGGTGGCGCTCGCCGGCATGAACGACGCCTGGCCGGCGAACTACAACACGCCGACCCAGACCGTGATCGCCGGCACGACGGCGGGCCTCGACGTGGCGACCAAGCGCCTGCTCGCCGCCGGCGCCAAACGGGTCATCCCTCTCAACGTCAGCGCCGCCTTTCACACCCCGCTGATGGCGCCTGCCGCCGAACGGCTGCGGGCGACCCTCGACCGGATTGAATGGCGTGCGCCTCGCGTCCCGGTCATGGCGAACCTCACCGGGCGGCCTCACCAGGGCGGCGACCGCATCCCGCAGGTGATGGAGATGCAGCTGCGCTCACCCGTCCGGTGGGCCGCATGCGTGCTCATGCTCGTCGAGCTGGGTTGCGACACGTTCCTCGAGGTGGGACCGAAACGTGCCCTTACGGGCATGATGCGCGACCTCGCGCCGGCATCCACGGCCGCCGCAGTGGGGACCCCCGAAGCCGTCGCGCAGCTCTCCATTTAGGAGCCAGGCAACGGTTCGTTGCCAGCCTGTCATCGGTGCCTTGACTCGTCGCCCAAGGCCAAGCGCAGAATCGAAACCTAGGGCATTCCCGAGGCTGGGGGCCCGCCATTCACTCGCGGCGCGCATCAGTCGCGCAGACGCTGTCGGACCTGTTCTCACGGAGGTGAGGCACATGAACGCAGGAGTGATCAAGTCCAAGTTCAAGAAGACTGACCTGGACAAAGCCATCAAGGAATTCAAGGAGGCCGCGCTGCCGGCGATCGCGCAACACAAGGGCGCCCGCTCCGCCTTCTTGCTCGTCAATCGCGACACGGGCGAATCGATCTCGATCGGCCTTTATGACGACGAGGGGGCGGCCAAGTCTTTCGGACCCAAAGCCGAGAAGATTGCCGAGCAGCTCAAGAAGTACATGAGCGGGGGCGCCGTAAAGCGGGAGTTGTACGAGGTCGCCGCGGGCACGCAGCAAGAAGCACGGCAGGTGATCGAGCGTGGAATCACGGCGTACAACGCGCACGACATGGAGGCACTCGCCCGTGACGCGGCTCCGGACATCGAAACCACGGCGCCCGGAGACATAAAGGTCAAAGGACCGCAGGCGGTGAAGGAGTTCAACCAGAACTTTGTCACGGCCTTCCCCGACGCACACGTCGAGGCCACGAATATTTTCACCGCGGGCAACACGGTGATCGTCGAAGGCGTCTTCACCGGCACGCACGACGGCACGCTCCAGACGCCGATGGGCGACGTCCCTGCCACCGGGCGAAAGGTGCGCGGCGAGTTCATTCGGATTTTCGAAGTCGACCGCGGGCTCGTGAAGCGAGACAACCTCGTCTACGACCGGGCACAGCTGATGACTCAACTCGGCCTCATGCCGGCGGCTCCGAGCGAGCAGCAGGCCACGTCGACTCGCTAGAAGCTCGATCGACGAAGCTCGGCCCGGGCCGCTTAGAGCCCGGGCCCCCGGGAAAGAGGCCGGTGCTAGAGTAGTCCCAGAAATGGAAACTCAAAAACTGAGCTTTGAAGACTTCAAGAACATCGTGGTGGAACGCCTTGGCTGTGAGCCCGAACAGGTGACAATGGACGCCTCCTTCCAGGAGGACCTCAACGCGGACTCGCTCGACCTGGTCGAGCTGATCTATGCGTTTGAGGAGAACACCGGGCTGGAGATCCCCGACGAAGACGCGGAGAAGATCACCACCGTCGGGCAGGCATGGGAGTACATCCAGGAGAAGTCCGCCTCATAGCACAGCCCCAGGCCGCACCTCTGGCCCAATCTCTTCAACAGCTCCAACAAAAGATAGGAATCCACTTCCGCGACCCCGGCCTCCTGCTCGAGGCCATGACGCACAGCTCGTTCGCCAATGAAAGCCCGCAGCTGTCGCCTCGCGACAACGAACGCCTCGAGTACCTCGGCGACGCGGTGCTCCAGCTGATCACCGCCGAATACCTCTACAAGCACCACCCGGGCGCGACCGAGGGGGAGTTGACCCAGACCCGATCGGCGATGGTCAACACCAACACGCTGGCCCAGCTCGCCGAGGAGCTCGACCTGGGCGGCTACCTTTACCTGGGCAAGGGCATCGCCAAAGGCGGCGGTCGCAGCTTGAAGTCGCTGCTGGCCAACAGCTTCGAGGCGCTGCTGGGCGCGATCTTCCTCGACGCGGGCTACGACGCCGCGTACCACTACTACCTCGATCGCTATCGCTCGCTGCCTTCGCCCGCGCGGGATGAGAACTTCAAAGGCCGGCTGCAGCAGGTGGCGCAGGAGCGGTTCGGCGAAACGCCCTTTTACGACAGCGAAGGGGCAAAGGTCGGCGCGCACCGGGAGTACACGTCCGTGGTCTTCGCGGGAGACAAGCCGCTGGGCACCGGACACGGCGCGAGCAAGCAGGAGGCCGAGCAGGATGCGGCGCGGGCGGCCCTGGAGAGCCTGGTCGGCCACTCGCGCACGGAAAAGCCAACCCCTGCCAAGCCCGCGAGGACGCCTCGTCCCCGCACGCGCCGGGCGCCCCGTACCACTCGCCAGACCGAAGTCGAGGTGGCTCCAGCGGTCGCCGAGGTCATCCCGCTGCCCGAGCGTGAGCCGCAGCGCGAGCCCGAGCCTCCCCCGACGCCCCGCGAGCCAAGGAGCCGCCAGTTCGGGGAGCCGCTCGAGTAGCGGTTTCTCCACAGGTTGTGCCTGGGGCGAAATTGACCCCTATATCTGCCACAATGGCGGGAACTTGTTCCTCCGCTCGCTGAGCCTGCTGGGCTTCAAAACGTTCGCCCGGCCGACCGAGATCCGGTTCGAAGGCGGGGTCACGGCCATCGTCGGGCCGAACGGCTCTGGCAAGACCAACATCGTCGACGCGCTCAAATGGGTCCTGGGGTCCGGCCAGGCGCGCGACCTGCGCGGCAAGACGATGGCGGAGGTCATCTATGTCGGCGGTGAGCGGCGATCTCGCGCGGCGTTCGCCGAGGTCACGCTCGTCTTCGACAACACCGCTGGCCGCCTGCCGGTCGACTACCAGGAGGTGGCGATCAAGCGCCGGGTCGAGCGGGATGGCGAGAGCGACTACTTCCTCAACGGAACTCGCATTCGCAGGCGGGACCTGCTCCACATGCTGGCATCCACAGGTCTCACGGTTGACTCCTACGCGATCATCGGCCAGCACGACATCGAAGAGATCGTCGTGTGCTCGCCCGCCGAGCGGCGCCAGCTGCTCGAGGAGGCGGCGCAGGTGCGCGGCGTCAAGCAGCGACGCCAGGAGGCGGTGCAGCGCTTGAGCGAGCTCGCGGCCAACCTGCTCCGGCTCGAAGACCTCAAGTCCGAGATCGAACCCCGCCTCGAGCTCCTGCGCGTGCAGGCAGCCGCTGCGCGCGAGTCGTCCGAGGCCACCGCCCGGCTCGATCTCCTTCGCGGCAGCATCGTGTGGGAGGAGTGGCGCGAGGCTCGTGACGCCCATCGCCGCGCGTCGTCGCAGGCCCAGGGCCTCGACAAGAAGCTGGCAGAGGCCCGGGAAGCCGCGCAGCTGGCAGAGACGGAGTTCCAGGCTTCACGGAAAGAGATCCAGGCCGCCCAGGACCGCCGCCTTGCCCGCCAGCGCACGCTCGGCCGGCTGAGGCTCGAGGTGGCCGAGGCAGAGCACGCGCTGAGACTCGCCGAGGAGCGCGCGCAAAACGCCGCTGCCCTCGCCGAGGCCGCCCGCCGCGAGGAGGCTGACCACCGATCGCATTCAGCTGCCGCTGAAGCGCTTCGCGGCCAGCTCACGGCCGAGCTCGAGCAGGCCGGTCATGCACTCGAGAGCGTCCCCGAGGCGCCCGCCACCCCGGAAGCGCCGGACCCGGCGGAGGTCCAACGCGCACGCCGGACCGCTGAGCAGGCCCGCCGCGCGCTGAGCGCAGCCACCTCCACCCTTGCCGGGCTGCGCACCCGCCGCGAGTTCCTGGAGGAGCAGTCCGCGCGCCTCGACTCGATGTCGCAGGCGGCTGAGCAGATTCCAGCCGCCGAGGCCCAGCTCGAGGCCGCCAGGAAGGATGCCGAGGAAACCGAGGCCGCGGTCGTAATGGTTGGGCGGCTGCGCTCGGAGTTGGAGGGCCTCGACGCGCTCCGGCCGGAGCCGGCTCCCGGGCTCGAGCGCCTGTGCGACGTGGTCACCCCCAGACCTGGCTACGAGGCAGCTCTCTCCGCCGTGCTCGGCCCGCTCGCCGATGCCCTGGTCGCGCGCGACGAAGCCGGCGCCGCCGGAGCCAAACCAGACCGGCAGCTCACGGTGCTCTACCCCGTCACCGCATCGCAGTCACGCAAGGGCTCTCTCTTCGAGCACGTCAACTGCCGGGATGGATACGAGGAGGTCGCGCGCCGGCTGCTCGGTCATGTGGTCGTCGGCGAAGACGTCACGCTGGACG